>JAITRL010000126.1 GCA_031288415.1 Deltaproteobacteria bacterium
GTTTAGAGCCTCCCGCAAGCGCCCCGGGCTTGATCTTGCCTGCCGCGGCTGAGATCCCGGCGAGCGGATCATCGTCCAGGCCCGGCGCCGGCGGCGGGCCTGCCGCGGCCGCGGCGGAAGGATTGGAACCTCCCGCAAGCGCCCCGGGCTTGATCTTGCCTGCCGCGGCTGAGATCCCGGCGAGGGGATCATCGCCCAAGCCTGCGGAAGGAGCGGCGCCTGAAAGGTTAAGGCTCCCCGCAGGCGCGCCTGCCGGGTTAGGCCCGCCCGCCAAGGAGCCTGGCTTGATCCTGCCGGCCGCGGCGAAAAACCCCCCGAGCGGCTCGGCGTCAAGTTCACCGGCCAAGCGCCCGCTCAGCGGCTTGGGGGGCCCGGCCAAGCGCCCGCTCAGCGGCTTGGCGGGCCCGGCCAAGGCGCCGGGCTTGATCTTGCCTACGGCTGCCGAGATGCCGGCCAACGGGTCAGGGTCGATGGGGGGCGCCAGCCCCGGGCCTACCCAGCCTGCGGTGACTGGCGGGGGGGAACCGGACACGTTCACTGCCAGGGCCGGCGGCTCCTTTGCGCCCTGGTCTTCCCCGTAAGGCGCCGGAAGGGGGGGATCGACGGGGGAGGAAAGGCGGATCGTGAAATCCAGCCTGGCCCTCCCGCCGGCGTTGAGGGCCGCGTCAAGCCGAGAGGCGGCTTCGTCAGTCCCCCCTATCTTGAATGTGATCTTCCAGTCCATCTTGCCCCCGGGCGCCGGCCCCTCCGGCGGGGAAATGGAAAAAAGGCGTTGGGACCGCCGATCAGGCATGGCCCGGGGCGCGGCAATGCCCAGGCGCGCCGTTAGGCTGATCACAACATTTTATCCTATTAAAGCCTCCTAAGAAAAGCTTTGCAGGGCTTCGGATTCAGGGCGAGCCTACCGACCGGAAGGAGCCTGACTCTTGCGGTTGCTCTGCCTCTCAACGGCTAGCGTACGGTTTTCGGTCATGCCGCTAGCGACGCCTGGAGCGCTTCGCCCAGAAAGAACTCCATCTGCGCCATCCTGCCCTTCCTGCCCTTCCTGCCCTCTCCTGAAGGGCCTGATCCCGATAACCGGCGCCTTGCCGCCTGCAGCCCCGGCAGCTCGCGACCGGCCCGCAGGCCCCCTGCCCCAATCGGCCATGCCCCCCGGCGGACCGGGAGCGGGCTGAGCCGAGGCCAAGAGGGCTTGGGGGCTTCGGAAGAAGCCTTGGCGTAACGGAGGCAGGAAAGCTGAACTGCCCCAGGGAATCGCGCGGCAACGGGAGGAGGGCTGAGGCAAGGCAGGAAGCCTTGGACTGATGCCGTCTGCCGCCGCCCGGACTTCTCCGGCGGAAGAGGCAAGGGGGGACCGGGATGAAGACGCCCCTTCCCGGCCGGCCTTGTGCGGCGGGCCTGGAAGGGGCGCGGAGGCGGACCGGACGGCCGCGTCGGGACTTGAGGCCCTGCGCGGGTTAAGGCCGGCCGATAGGGAAGGAGAACTCAGGCTGGCTGGCCCTGCGGCTTTGATCTCAGGCCGGGGGGGCCCTGCGGCTTTGAGCAGGTATGCCCGCTCAGGGACGGCGGACAGGCTTTTGAGGCTGCCGGCAGGCCGGGGCTGTGTCAGGAAATGACCGCCTGGCCGTGCGGCCCTGTCGCCGCAGAGCGGTTCAGTTGAGGTCTTCGGTCACGATGACCGCCGGGGGCGTCTCTGACTCGGGCTCCTGGGGAGGGTGGGCGGAAGCCCCGGGAAGCTGGCCCTGGACCTGGGGCGCGGCCTGGGATTCCCCGTCTGGCTGCTGGCCGGCCGCCGGCTGGGCGGGCGGGGTGGGATCCGGGCCGTGGTACTTGAGGACCACTACGGTCTGGTTGGGATCCAGGCCGGTCAGGTTGCTGGGCAGGTCTGCCGCGGTGAAAAGGTAAGTCCGGTCGGCGAAGGCGAACGTCTGCCCGCTGAGGGTGAGCTTGATGGAGGGGCCGCCGGAGCTGTCCCCGTTGAGGACCAGGGGGCCGCCCAGCTTGATGTTGAGGGCGGCGAGGATGGACTTGAGCACCGACTGGCTGTCCCTGGCGCTGGAGATCACGTTGAAGCCGTTGGCCCGCAGGACCCGGAGCTCATCCGTCGAGAGATCCCCGTACTCCAGGATAGTCTTGACGCCGCCGGCCTCCCAGAAGACGGCGGGAGGCGGGCCTTCGCCGACGTTCTCGCCGCCGGTCACGATGCGCCCGGCCTCAAGATCGACCTTGACCCCGATGCGGGGCGAGTAGCCCAGGGCCTTGACGAACGCCTCGGCAAAGGCGCTGGGGTTTCCGGACTCCACGTCCACCACTGTGAAGTTGTTGATCGGGGTCGCGGCGCGGCCGCCTCCCGCCAGGATCTCGCCGCGGTAGAGGTCGATTACCGAGATGCTGTGATCCGCCAGGAACCTCACCCAGGGGAGCGGGGTGCCGTTGTCGGGGGCGGGGGCGAGGTTGATGACCACCGGCTGGCCGCGGTTCCAGTCGGTCGAGGTGGGCCAGACCAGCCAGTCGGCGCTGATGCGGATCTTCACGTCCCTCCCGCCCTCGAAAGGCTGGTTCTTGCCGTAGATCCTGTAGTAGCCGCACATTGGCCACAGGCGGTCCAGGGCCTTGTCCATGCCCTCCCCCCTGGCGGGCTGAAAGATCATGTACTCCGGGTACTTGGCCCGGAAACGCGTGATGAAGTCCTCCTTGAGGGTCCTTCCGAGATCGAGGATGATGTGCCTTCCGGTCTTGAGGTCGACCACCGGCATGGCGGAGGTGTCCACGTCGAAGTGGGGCGGCTCGTCCAGGGGCAGGAAAAGCCTGCCCTTCTGGGAGACATTCTCGCCCAGCCGGGTGAAGATGAGGCTGAGGATCTGCCTGGCGTTCTGGGAGTCCGCGGTGGGGAGGGGCGCGCCGGGCAGCCTCCTGGTGTCGATCCTGAACTTTCCGGGGGCCGCGGCCGCCCCCTCCGCCGCCGCAGCGGCGGGCTCGGGCCTTTCCCTGCGGGAACGGGAGCGCCCGCGCTTGCGGGGTTCCGGCGCGGGCGCGGCGTCGGTCGCGACGGCCGCATCGGCCTGGGCCACCTGCACCAGCTCCGGGCCCCCGCCGTAGGCCGCAAGGTAAGGCCCTATGGCGGGAATCTTGAGCTCCGCTCCGGTCATGATACGGTTGGGGTTCTTGAGGCCGGGGTTAATTTCCACCGTGAGCCTGATCAGGTGCCGGTAGATGAGGTCCGGATCCAGGCCCTCACGGCGCAAAAGCCTCTCCAGGGTGTCGCCCGCCCTCACCTTAACCGTCCGGTAGACAGTGCCGTCCGACGCGGTGGACAGCTCGCCCGTATTGGAGGGCACGGGCCGCTCGCGCCTGGATCGGCGCGCCGGGGGGGCCGCCTCCGGCTCCTCGTCGGCGGAGGCGGGAGAGGCCTGGGGGCTCTCTTCGGCGGCGGGAGCGGCCGGGGCCCTGGCTCCGGCGGAAGCCGGGGCGGCCGGAGCGGCGGAAGCCGCGGGCGAAGGGGGAGCTGCGGAAGCCGCAGGCGACGGGGCGGCGGCCGCGGCCTCCCCTTCCTTCGGAGTGAGATCCAGCTTCCAGGTTCCCTCGGGGAGGGGCTCCTCAGGAGGCGACGCGGGCCCCGCCGATCCCTGGGCATGTTCCGGGTTCCCGGCCCGGCGCCTGACCACCACGGTGGCCGGGAGCTGGCCCGGCTCGCTGGACAGCTCGTAGCTCACCACCACAGGCGCGGCGCTCTCGGGCTCCGGCTCGGGGGGAGCCTGGGCCCTGGGCAGGTAAAGGGCCTGGCCGGGGCTGATGAGATTGAGGTTCGCGATGGCGGGGTTGAGCTCCGAGACGAGGCGCATGAGCTGCTCCTCGCGGACCCGCGACCAGTTCGCTGGCCAAAGCCCCTGGCTCTTGAGGATGCCCTCGAGGTTGTCGCCGGGAGCCACGGTGTATCCCTCCACCGTGAAGGTCAGGTCCTCGTAGGAGTACACCTCGACGGTCTTGGTCAGAGTGATGGTGGCGTCCGATTGCCCCGGGGCCGCCGCAGGCCTGGCCGAAGCTTCCGCTGGCCTGGCCGGCGCATCCTTCGGCTGGTCCGGCTCTCCCGCCGGCCGGGCCTGGGGCGTTTCGGCAGGCCCGGCAGGGTCGGCGTTCTGGGCGCCCAGCGGGGCGGCCTGTACCGTTGTCAGCGCGAAGGCCAGAAAGGCCGCCGCGAGGGTTCCCGCAAGTTCGGGCCTCCGGGCAGCCTGGCTCTCCGATATGTGTCTGGTGGGTGTGGTCGGCAATTTTCTCGCGGCTCCGTCTTGAAGATCCCGCCGGAGGGGCGTCCCCGCCGACGCCGGCGCGCCGGGGGCCGGCATCGCCCGCGCCCACGCGCGGGCGGCCGGAAAAAGCGTCTTTGGGGCCTGCGGCCTGGGCTCCGGAGCGGCCTGAGGCTTTTGCGGCCCCGATTGCCGTGATTCGCCGCGCCGCCCTGGTAAAGCGACTGGGAAACCGCGCGTGACCGGCGAGGGCCGCCGCGCGGGCGGCTCATGCCGCGCTGCCCTGAACGGAAGCTGAAACATTGCCGGCAGGAAGGGGGGGAGAGCGGGGCCGGTCAGCTCCCCGCGGCGGCCCGCCTGCGGCTCACGGGCGCGGCGCCTGCGCCGCAACGCTTATTGCAAGGAACCGGCCATGCGGCCGGAGGACGGAATTCTTCCGCCTCGAGGGGCCTGGGAGACTTTCTCCCCAGCGGACGGGCCTGCGATCAGCCGGAAAACCGGAAATCGCCCTGAAAACCGACTTGCCCTGCGCCATGCCGATGAAATGCCAAGCGAGCCGAAAGGCGGCGCCGGGAGCGGGAAAAACGGGAACCGATGCCAGAACCGGAAAATCAGGGACCTGAGAAAAGGAAAACCCGGCAGGCGTGAGCTAAACCCTGACGAAGCGGCCGAGGGCCTTATGCCGCCGGCCTTTGGCCGGCTGCCCCCGGGCCTCTGCCCGCATCGAACGGCGGAAGGCTCCGGAGGCGGTCAGGCGCGGGAAAACCGCAGACAGCGCAAAAGCGGACGGAAAGCGAAGAGTCCGGGGGGCTTAGCCGATCAGCCGAGAGGGGCTTGGCCGATCAGCTGAAATGATCCGGGCGGCCGGCGCGCCCTGAAATTTTCAGCGCGCCGATGCCGAATCGCGTAAGGACAGCCGGAACGGGGCGCGCGCGCCGGCGGGCGGGCCCGCGTAACGGTCACGGCCGTCACGGGTCGCGGCGGACAAGCCGCGAGACGGGCCGGTGGCACGGGATGCGTGAAGGAAAGGGGGAGACGGGCGGACTTAGGGAAGCTGGAGATGCGCGTTCGCGGCGATCATGGCAGGGCGCAGGCCGAGCCGCGGCGGCCAAGACGCCAAGGAAGCCCGCCGGGACGGGGCCTGACCGAGAGCAGGAAGCCTTTGCCCGCAGAGCCTGAAGGCCCGGCAGGAAAGCGGCCGGGCAGTCAATCTTTAGCGCCGGGGCCCTAGGCCCGTTTCCGGACCCGCCAGCCTCCGCGCCGCAGGCAGGCCTAAAACCTCGCCGCCGCCGCAGGCAGGGCTTTTGCGGCGGAAGGCTCCTTCGCCTTCCGTGCCGGGAGTCCGCTTCCCGGGGAGGCGCCATAAAGGGCCGCAGGGCCGCTGACGCGCGGGGTTCTGCCGAAAGACTAAACAAATCCGCTCTTTCCGGGAACGGGAGTGACACACAATCTAATCCGATTTAGGATACTATTGTTTCAATAACTTTGCAATTGTTCCGAAATATAACCCTTAGCGATTCATACCAAAATAATGTTTCGATATTCTCACTTTACTCGCAATTCCTTGATAATCGGTTTTTGGTTAGAAATTTAAAAAAAATCGATGCCTCTAAAAAAAAGAGTCTCCGGCTGGCGCCGGCCGTAGGCCGAGAGTTCTCGGAGACGCTTCCCTGGGCAGCCTGCGGCCTCTCGCGAAGCTAAAACGGCCTTAAACAGGCGGCAGGCCGGAGGCCCCCCCCGTAAACCGGCAACCCGCCAAGGCGCCAGAGCCCGTCACGCAGCCGTCGGCAACCGTCAAAGCGGCTCACGGCTCCCTGAAACCTGCCGCCAGGGGGACCTAAGGCCTCCTGTCCTGAACGAGGGTCAAGGGGACTCAAGCAGCCTTGCCGACTGGAAACTTGGATCAAGGCGCCTGAATGCCCTTCCAGGCTTCTTGAGGCCCTGCAAGGCTCCTTGTCAGCCCGCGCCGGAGCCGCCCCGATGGCCGCCGCATGCGGGGCCGGCCGCTCTTCCCGTTTAGCCGCGCCAAGCCCGCTGAAATATCTTTTTGGCAGGCGCCGCAGGCAGCCGCAGGGCTCCCGGCCCCCTGCGCCGTCCTTTGCCTCCCTCGGGCGCCGGGAGGCCTTGCTTCCCTTAGGGCCCCTCCTCGGCGGCCTTGGCCAGCGGCCTGAAGAGGAGCGGGCAGCCCGCCCCTGCCGCCGCCCCCGCCGTCTCGGACTGGCCTGCGGTGAACACGTAGAGCCGCCTCGTCTCCCAGGAAGGGCCGGCCGCGCCCGGCGGGATCCGTTCGGGCGGGGCCTCACCGTCCGCCGCCTCGCGCAGCGCCGCATCCAGGGACTCCTGCAGCAGCCTCCGGGCGGCCCCCTCCCCCAGGCTCTCGGCTCCGGGTATGTGGCGCAGGATCACCTGGATCCTCCTGCCGCCGGAAAACCTCAGGGACCCTGCGGCCCAGCCTGCGGCCCCTGAAGCCCCGCTGCAGCCTGAGGCAAGGCCGGGAATTCCCTGGCCGGGGTCGGGCGGGGGGGCTTCAAAGCCCGCCAGCCTCAGGAGCAGGGCGTACATGGCCCCGCGGCGGGGGTTCCCGGCCCGGAGGGCGCCTTCCGAGGCCTCCAAAAGCCCCGCCAGGGCGGCGGCCGCGCCTTCGGCGCGGCCTTCCCCCGCCTCGTTCCTGAAACGCCTGACATGCGCCCTCAGGGCGGCGTGATCCAGTCCGGTCATGGCGGCCAGGGCGAGCATCCTGAAGCCCGCCTCCACCTCGCGGTTGGGAAATCCCAGGCTGTACTCGGGCACCCCGTCCCGTTCCCTTCTGCCGCTCACAGTCAGGGCCCCCGCCTGGAAGAGCAGGGGATGGAGCGCGGGCCCCCGGCATTCCAGCGAGTTCAGGAGACCCCGGGTGAAAGTCAGCTCCGGGCCGGGCGGGACCAGCTCCGCAGCCTCCGCGAAAACCTGCCGGGGAATGCCGTCCGGAGGCCTCTCCTCCAGGAAATGCCAGGAGTGCTCAGAATTCTCGAAAAACGAGATGACCGCTGCCGGGTTGGCGGCCCTGGTCTCCCCGTCCCAGGAATAGCCGCCGTAGCGCCGCAGGATTTCGCTTCTGAGATCCCCCGCGCCCCTGCTGGCGGGGAGGGCGCCTTCGGAACGCATGAGCTCCGCCGCCTCGGCAAGAGGCTCGCGGAACAGGACGTCGAACTCGGCGTCGGAGAACCCGCAGCTCAAGGCCTGCCTGGGGCCCAAAGAGACGTCCCTGAGAAAGCCTTCCGGACCGGTCATGCCCCGGAAAGCGAAGTTACCGGCGGCCAGCACGAACCTGAGCCGCGGCCCCTGGGCCGCCAGGGCCTCCCAGAAGCCCCGGAAGACGGCCAGCATGGCCTCCAGCCCCGCCGGATCCCCCAGGCGCCTCTCGAGGGGGGCCGACGCGTTGTCCACCAGCACGGCGGGCCTCCGGCGCTTCTTGGCGTACAGGGCATCCACCAGCCAGGAGATCAGCGAGCCGGCCGAGGCCCCCTTGACGGTCAGCTCCTCTCTGGCGGCCGCGCGCTTGAGCTCCCAGCACAGGTCGTCGGCCGCCTCCGCCGGGCTCGCGCAGCCCAGCCGCCCGAAGTCCAGCGAGACCACGGGCCTGGGCGCGAAGTCCCAGCCCGAGGATTCCAGGTACAGCCCCTTGAAGAGATCCGCCCGCCCCCGGAACAGCGCCCGCAGGGTGCTCACGAGCAGGGTCTTGCCGAAGGACCGGGGCCGGGTGAGCCGGAAGCCCCGGCCGTCCATGAGGAGCCTGTGGACATGCTCCGTCTTGTCGGCGTAGGCCAGCCCCTCCTCCCTGATCTCGCGGAAGCTCTGGAGGCTTGCTGGGAGCCGGCTCATCGTCTCTGGGGTTACCTTGCGCTGGCCGCCGCGCCCCCCAGACGGAGGGCCGCGGGCAGGCCGCATGAAATGCCGCGGGCGGCCCCCCTCAAGGCGGCAGCCTTAAAGGGCGGGCCGCCGCCGGGCGGTCACGGGGAAAGCCTTGCGCGGGAAAAGAAGGCGCCGGAAGCGGCGCGCGAGGCCCGCCTTGCGGCGCGGCCTGCGGAGGGCGGCAGAGGGAGAGGAAGTCGGGATGCCCGAGGCTGGGCAAGGTTCCGGACTGCCGGAGGGCTCAGAAGTCGTCGTCCATGGGTATGGCCGCCTCCAGCTCCTTGGCAGGCGCGGCCTTGAAGGCCGGGCGCGGCGGCTCGGGAGGGGCCTTGAGCTCCTCCAGGTCCAGGGAGGCCCTGACATGGGACTCGCGGGCGCCCCCCTGCGGCCCTCCGGCCGCGGCCTTGTCACGGGAGGGCCTCCCCGCCCTGGAAGGAAGGGCCGCCAGGGCCCCGCGGCCGGCCTGGGAGGTTGCCTGGGACCCCTGAAGGATGGCGGAAGCCTTGGTCACGGCCCCCGCGAGCACCCCCGCCTGCCGGCTGAGATCACGCGAGATTTTCTCGGCCTCGGCGGCCTCCAGGGCGTTTTCCTGCGTCACCTTGTCCATGAGGGCTATGGACTGGTGGATGTCCTGGATGTCCTTCGTCTGGCTGCGGCTGGCCAGGGTGATGCTCTCGACTATGTCCTTGACCTGATCGGACGTCGCGACCAGCCGCGCGAAGCTGTCCTTGGCCTTCTCCACCAGCAGGGCCCCGTCGTTGATGAGGTTGATGCTGGAGGCGAGCATGGATGTGGTGCTGGCGGCGGCATCCCGGCTCTTGTTGGCCAGGTTTCTCACCTCGTCGGCCACCACCGCGAAACCGACCCCGGCCTCGCCGGCCCTGGCTGCCTCCACGGCGGCGTTGAGGGCCAGGATATTGGTCTGGAAAGCTATCTCTTCCACGCTCTTGATGATCTGGCTTGAAGCCTGCCCGGAACTCCTGATCTCCTCCATGGCCTTGGCGATGTCCAGCATGTAGAGGTTGGCCTCCTCCACGAAGTTCTTCACCTCCGCCACGTGGTCCTTGGCCTTGTCCGAATGTCCGGCGTTGCGTTTGGCCATGGACAGGAGCGTCTCCAGCGAGCTGACGGCGGCAAGGACCGCATGGGTGTTGTCGGAGGCCCCCTTGGCCAGCTGCCTGCTGGACCGCGACAGGAGCCTCGCCGTGCCGGTCACCTCCCCCGCGCTCCTGTTGAGCCCCCCCAGGACCCGGGAAAGCGGCCTGACGGCCGACCGGCGCAGCAGGAAGACCGACAGGCCCGAGATGACGATCAGGCACAAGGCCCCCGCGGCCAGGAGGCGCGAGAGCTGCCGCGCCGCGGCGGAGTGCCGCGGCTCCGAGACGAAAGCCTGGGCATCCCGGTACAGGGCCGCCCGGGCCTCCTTGCGACGGGAAATGGCGGCTTCCAGGATCTCGGAGGCCTCAAGGCATGCCCCTCCGGCCTCCAGAAAACCCCGCAAAAGTTCCCGGGCCTTCCCGTCCGCGGAAGAAGGCGCCGCGATCCCGGACAGGGCGGCCCTGAGTTCCGCGGGATTTCCCCCCGAAGCGGCGAAGGTCAGGGCAGCCAGAGCTCGCCGGGACAGCTCCGCGTCTTGCGGCCCCAGGGCGGCTAACAGGCCCGCTCCCGCCTGGAAGAAGGCCGCGATCCTCGCGGGCCTCTCAGCGTCTCTCGCCTTTGCCTCGGCCTCCAGGGCCATCAGGCCCTCCGCGCGGGCGCGCAGCGAGTCCTCGGCGGCCGACCGGACGGCGTCCCGGGAAAGGGCCGGGCTCCGCAAAAACGCCTCCGTCGAGAGGGAGGCGGAATCCCCGGCGGACAGGGCCCCCAGATGAAAGGAGACCGTCGCCTCGCGGTCCCTCTCGGCGGCGGCGCGGTCGGCCTGCCCTTCCAGGCGCCAGAGAGCCGCCGCCATGAAGGCGATGGATCCCAGGACCACCGTAGCGAACGAGAGCGTTATTTTCAGGCTGAGATTCAGAGGATCACCTGCGGCCCCCTCAGGCCGGGGGGAGCGCCCCAAGCTGACGGCCCTCGCCTCCCGAAGCCCCCAAGGCCCGGGCCCGGGCGCGGTCCCGCAAGCGGACAGGAAAAGTTTAGACCCGTAGCGAGCGCATGTCAACGACAGAGCCGTACTGCCAGATGTTGCGGGTTGCGTGACGGCAGGGCATTCGCCGTTTCCGCCCCGCAACGCGGTCCCGCCCCGGAACCTGCCCTTTCCCTATAGCGCCGTGCGACGTTCGGCGGCCCTCGCCGGAGCCTTAGCGCCCAGCGGAGCCGCACCCAAGAACCGCGCCGATCCCCTAACGCCTCAGAAACTCTCTAGTTTAGGCCATTAAGATCCCCTTGAGGCTGATACGGCTCCTGGCGTTACTGAACTACTGCGGCCTCCCGGCGTCTATAGCTTCCTGCGCTCTTAGGGATTGTCTACCGTGCCAGGCTTATCCGCAACTGCTTGGCTTCTGGTCAGTCTCGGATCGCCCGGCGTGCAGGCATATTCCTTGAAGCCGCCTTTGGCCAGTCACCGGCTTTTGAGGGCCAGCGGACTTGTTGGCCGCCGCGGACATGGAGGAACTTCTGCTTGGCAACCTCAGTAGTCCTAGTCGGGCCATCGGGGAACCGTTTCATCGGGCGATCAAGACATCGGATTATCGGGTTATCAGGCCATCGGCCTGCTCCGGCAGGCTGAGGATCTTTCTCGCTGTTCCTGCCTGCAGTTACGGGGGCGGCTCGGGTTTCCCTTGACTTCTGTCATCTGAAGGCCATTCCCTCAGCCTGCCCGGCGCTTTCGCCTTAACCCGCTTGACGCCGAACTTGACAGGGGCCTGAACAAAGCGGCAACTATCCGGTCAACGTAAGCGACTGACGCCGCAAATGCCCCTTGGCTTCCGCCAGGGTCTCACTCCCGCTTCCGCAACCGACTAGAGCCCCCCCAGATATTTTCTCTTTTCAAAGTTGTACTTAGTACACCTATGGTAACTAATTTATTTATCTATTTAAAATTTAATATGTCCGCTCCCTGGAATTCCCGCAATATGTAGCGGGCCGGCGAGAGCCGAGTCGGCGTACTCCGCTTAAGCCGCCTCTCTTTATTCTTATTTACTGCCGCTCATAACAGGCAGGCGGGCCTCTCCGCTTTGTCGGCAATAACTATCCCTCCTCCGGTCATTCCTGCAGGAAAACAGTCCGGGTTTTAGCCTCAAAGACACTCCGGCGAACAGGGGCCCGGGAGGTCATGGCCCCCAAGCCCTGTGCCAGGGAAATTCCTTGGCCATTCTTTCAACCGCCGTCTGCAGCCGCAAACGGCGCCGACTTCGACTGCGGTCAAGGCGCGCGAATTTTCATTTATAGCTTATCCTAATATTGTACTATGTACACCTATTTTAACCGTTAGAATTAACTAAACTTCTTCCGCTATAATTTTTTGTTCACCTTGAAAAGCCTCAGGCCCCACTTATGAGGCTGGCCTCCGTAACGTCTGTCGGCCTCGCTCCATTTTCCTGCTGTCCGTGCGCCTCGCATAGTGTTTTGCCGCAACGTTTACGGCGGTGAAGACACCGTGCCGCTTACCCCGAAAACGCGGCAGTATATTTTGAGCTGAAGAGTGGGCCTGACCTCTGCAGATCCCCTGCGGTACCATCGGTCCTACCGCCGTATCTCAACGGCTTGGGCGAGAGTGCTTTACCTAAGTGTTTCCATTTGCTGTTGTACATGTACAACTATGTTAAATATGTATAATTTATAAATAAATTTACTATTTCTTTTTCCTCTGCCGCTCGGCAAAGCCTTATGTCTCCGCGCGGCGAAGTTGGTTCATCCCGCCTTCTTTCGCCGCAGTAACCTTTTTCTTGGCAGACGTCAGCATTTCTTAGCGACTGCTGCCTGAGTGCCGCATTAAGCCGGCATTCTTCTAGAGACTCCAGATGCCGCGCCGGAATTTTTCGTGAACTAAGCCGCCGGCGCGGTCCCCAGCGCGTCGGCGCTTCGATATCAGTCCAAAGCCTTTAACCGCGTTCTCATTTCGACCGACGGGAAACGTTCGAGTTGCCGTAGCTTGCCGCCTTCCTTTCCTGCCTGAAACGGCAGGCTTCTCAGGCCGAGAAAGTTGCATTACTGAAAAATTCCCCTCAGACGGAGCTGCCAGAATCAAGAGCGCTGCTAGCGGACCATGTCACACGCCGAGCAAACGCCCGAGAGGCTCGCGGCGCGCTTGACCCCGCGAATGCCCCTGTCGGCAGACAGGTCAGAAAGTTCGGATCTATGGCCGCTGCCTGGGCACTTGTGAATTCGGCCCAGGTTGAAGTTATCCCGCTTGACGTAAATCATGGTCATGCCGCAGGGAGCTTTGCCTGGTTCCGGTCATCGAAACCGTTCAAGAGTTCCTCCCTGATAACTTTCAACGAAAACCCGCAGGTTTGCGCGACCGGCAAGTACGATACCGCAGTCGCCTCTTCCAGCCTAAAACGCGCCTAAATCACTCCGTTGACTGTACAACACTACACCTTAACGTTGGGCAAGACCACCTGCATAAGGCCAGAAGATGTCTTGTTTTCAGCGGTTGTTCCCCCAGGGAAATATCCTGCCGCTAACCATAAATTTATAAACCCCGCCAGCTTGACATCTTACTTCAGAAGTCGTTTAATCATCGAATAAATCACCATTATGATTACAGTGGATCTATGCATAGGTCAATTCATATTGAAAAAAAATCTAATTTTTCTGAATCTTTAAATTTTATCAGGTCTGTTGCGCCGAGCGCATGGGCAGAGATCTTGAGTTTATAGGCGAGGTCATAGTAGAATCGCTCAATTAATTCTCACTTATCTGCTATTTTTTTAATTTTTGGCTATAGTTGCTACCCTTAAGGAATAGTTTTATATGTCAGAAATTTCTCATACATATGATAAAAATGACAATTTAGATGACTTTTTATCTATTGAATTAGTTTTATCTGGTATTAATAGCATGATATCTATTTTTTCTAATAAATTATATAATGTAACTAACCTAAGTAAAATAAAGGAGAAATATTATCGTGATTTTTTATATACACTAGCTAATGAACGTAATTTATTTTATAATGGAGATATTTCTATTAGAGCAAAATTATTATATATATATTTATCTCTACTTAAAAGTTATTTAAAATAAATCTATTAAGAATCTCAACTATGGCATCTGAAAATTTTACTCTTCCATCCAAAATTCATGATATTATTTTTAACCGTTTGTCTCATATTGTTTTCAATAACTGCCATCCTCTATCTTCCCTAACAGCAATTATAGTTGGTGCTCAACTTGATTCTGGCAAAAGTGCCCTAATCTTAATTTCTAAAAAGCTATATATTGATAATTGCGCTATTATTAATGGTGATGATTATCGTACGGAACATCCTTTTCTGGAGTAAATTATTAATATTAATGAAAAATTTATTGCTCTCTACACTGATCCAGATGTTCGCTTATGGACAAGCAACCTCGTCAGTATGGCTGTTAAAAATAAATTCAACTTCATTTTAGAAGTTACATTAAGGCAACATCAACCTCTTTTAAATACTTTCAATATGTAAAAATATAATTATTATAATATTCTTTTAAATATATTAGCTGTAAACAAAGTTTTTAACTTCTTAGGCATTCATAAATGCTATGAAAATCAAAAAGCTTCACAAGGTTTTGGCCGTTGGACCTCTTTAGAAGCTCACGATGCTTCTTATAATAATATGCCTTAAACTATTAATTACCTACAAAAGCATACTAATTTAAATTGTATTTCTATCTTTGGCATAGAATATATTATTTTATCTAAAAATCATCGTGACATAAATGGCCTATGGGTTAATTAAACTGAAAGTGCCTCATAAAATATTTTAAATTTCAGAAATAGCCCTTTAATAGAATCAGACAAATAGTCACTTCACTCATCATGGAATCAACTATTGATACAAAAACAGAACCGAAATGCTTCTAAAGATGAAATACAAACCGCTCAAGATATGCTTACATTCTTTAGCTCTGATAAAGAATCTTCTTTTTTATCATTAAATCCATAATTAGTTTTTTATTTCTTAAATTTATTAATATTTCCTTGGTAAATATTCCTGAAATTCTTCGCGATCCAAATTATTTCAATACCACTATTTTAAGGACTTAAAACAACTAACTTTTATATATAATATAAAAACTTTTTTTAACTTTCATATTTATTATAGTTGCTACGACATGAGACCTAAATTGCTGAATAGTCGCCTAAAAAACTGCGGCGATCCTGAATCTTATGCTGTCGGCCAAGTCTCCCTTGCTTTTCCCCCGCCTGTCGGAAAAACTGAAAGAGGCCACCATTTTGCTAATAGATTTATCTAGATAAATATATTTTTTATAATATTTTCTATATATTTTATAGTTATTATCTTGCTATAAGGTTTAATTTATGGATGATCAAGATAAATTTGATTTTTGGCTAGATACCGCACAATATGACATTTCTACTGCTATCTCAATGTTTAACACCGGTCGCTGGGTCTATGTTGCTTTTATGTGCCAACAAGCGATTGAAAAGCTAATTAAAGGGCTTTATATTTTATATATTGATGATAATGTGCCTAGAATTCATAATATATGTATATTATTAGATAAATTTATTGATAAATTGCCTGTTGCAGTTGACCAAACACTATATAAATTTTTTGAAACATTATCTGTATTTTATATTAACACTCGTTATACTAGCTATAAGCAAAAAATTCAAAGCATAGTAAATAAACAAGAAGCTGAATCTATTTTATCAAAAACTAAGGAGGTATTTGCGTGGCTCTTGACCTTAAAACCGTGACTTCAATTGTGAAGACATATGCAGATGAGGTGCGCCGAACTATGCCCATCCAAAAAGTTGTGCTTTACGGTTCTTATGCAAAAGGGTTAGCTTCTGAAGATAGTGATGTGGACGTTTGCTTTTTCCTCAGCAGTTTCGCCGATCAAAAACGAGAAGATATCATGATTGAGATGTTTGGATTAGCTCGTAAATATAAATTATATATTGAGCCAATAGCTTTTGAAGTTTCTGATCTCTATGATGACAATCCATTTGTTAAGGAAGTTCTTAGGACTGGCATTGAAATCCAATAAATAAAATTTTTTATATAATTATTATTAAACTCTCTATATTCGCTGAAAGATTACATTGCCACCTTTCCGTCAAACTGTCACCGAAGAATATAATTCAGAATATTTTTTAGAAAATCCCTGGCTAAATGTATCTCCCTTGCCCGACATCTGGCTTGAATCACTGTTCCAGCCAGATTACAAGCTGAGGTCCCCTCTCCGGGCCGAGTCAGATTTCCCTGTCCAGGGCAGACCCAAAGGCCATATAAACGCAACGGTTGCCGGTCCCGAAATAGGCCGCGCGTGGCGGTACTGAGCCAGAATATAGGCTGGCGAGGCACTAGAGACCGCAAAGTCCCGCCCTGACCGGCAGAGAGCGTGGCGGCAGGGCCTTTTCAGCTAGGCAGAGTTATATCTTGCGGCTTCATACATAGTCCGCAATTCTCCTGGAGAGCCGCTTCAGGAAAACCCTTTGCTACATTCCCTTTAGGACGTATAAGCTTTGGTTCGCTTTTCCAGGCTACTACAACCAAGAGCAGCGAACAGATCCACGTTTCCCCTGAGCTATGCCGTTAAATCGACATGGCTCATATTTTTTATAAATATTTAGAAATAATAAGCACTTAGCGAAGGCGTGCTTGTACAACTGCGCATTATGGACTCATCGACCGACTGCTTCTTAACGCAGGAGCGGAGCGCCCGAGAAAGCGGGTTCCCGAGTTCAGGCTACGCCGGAGTATTTGTTGAAGCCAAGGCTGTCAACCAGCGCGGCGGGCCCCCGCTTGTTTTGAGCCAAACCGGTACTGCAGAAAGCCTGACTGACATCGGTCCTGGCATGCTTGAGGGCCTCGACCACCTGAGATGAGACTCTCCGTAATCGTTGACGGTTCCGAGAGCCTCCCCGGAGCTTTCCGGGGCTTACTCCCTGGACCGTAGCCAGGGCGGGCCGTACCCTTTTCACGGCCCGGCCCGCCCTTCGCCGCCAGGCAGGCCTTGCCCGCAGTCAGAATCGACAGGCCTTAAGCGCAGTCGGGCTTAAGGCCGCAGGCGGCGGCGGGCAAGATTCCGCCCGGCTTTGGCCAGTCCCCCGCCCCCCGCAAACTTTCGGCGAAATTTTCCCGCATAAAATAGTTGACCTGCAGCCGCACGCGTTCCCTCGCGCCCTCGCGCTGGTGCCTGCCTCGCCATCGGCCGACGGCAGCCCAAGCTGCCCGCTCTCGCACAGGGCCCCCCCAGATCCTCCCTGCAGGCGGCATGCGCGGAAAGCGACTTTTCCCGTGAAAGCATGGCCCGGCCTCAGGCGGCCTTAAACCCGCCCGCCATACTCTTAAAGAGGTTTGCGATCCGCTTTCACGTCGCCAGCGGTTTCCCCCATTGCAGGCACTCTTTCCGCCTTCCCTCACCAGACGTCGGAGGTACCTGCCGGCGGAATTCTTAATAAACTCCGGCCGATATCCGAGCAAGCTGAATGCCGACCCGTATCCCGCCCCGCCGGGGAACCTGGGCTTGCGGCCGCGCGGTTTTCCGGGCCGCCTCCGACGGCGGCAATGCCGATGCCGAAGGCGGGCACCTCGCAGAAGCATCGGAAAACATCGGGAAACGGCTAGTAGAGGTCCTCAGCGAGCTTGGGTCCGGTGCCGCCCCCGTCTCGCGCCGCTCTCGGGATGTCTGCCGATTTCGCCCTGATGGGGGGGCCGGAACGGGGAAGCGACCGCCCTCAACATGACTCGCTTGGCCGCGTTGACCCGATGAGACAAAGCCGTCAAGGGCAGACCCGCAGGAGAGCGAGGCCCATGTGACCCGCTGCCGCAAGGCAAGCGGCTCCGCAGGGCAGGCCTCTCTTCTCAAAGGGCCGGGAGGAAAGCGGTTCCGGCCAGCCTTAGGCCGATAGCCGACCTTTAGGTCAGTGGCTGATCTTAGGCCAAGGACCGGGTTAAGGGCAGGATCAGGTGACCCTGGCTCCTTAAGAGTAATCAACATGTAAAAAGTCTTTCTTCGATTTCGAAGGCGAACTAGCTACTACATAAGTCGTTCTTTAAAGCGCAATCACAACGTATATAGTGTGATGCAATAGTCGGCAACGGTGGACTGGACTTTTTGCACTTTCATCAAGAGTGCGAGGCGTTTCGGTCCGGCAGTTCAGGGTCGGCGCGAGGCTGCGACTCCAGCGGCGGGAGCTCGGGGCCTGCCAGGCGCGCCGGGTCGGGCGCGAGCCTGATGGTGTCCGGGAGCGCGGGCTGGACCGCGTCTGCGGAAGCGGAACCCGGCTCAGGCGGCTGGGCGGGG
Organism: Deltaproteobacteria bacterium; assembly: GCA_031288415.1. Classification (GTDB taxonomy): domain Bacteria; phylum Desulfobacterota; class Desulfarculia; order Adiutricales; family Adiutricaceae; genus JAIRZX01. The sequence continues at coordinate 17,556 of JAITRL010000126.1, forward strand.
TACCCGGGGGAGGCGAGGGACTCTTGCTCGCCCTGGCCTTGCGGCCTGCCTTCGGCAGCGGCAAGCTCCGCGGCGGATTCCTTCTGGCGGGAGGCCCACAGGATCGCGGCCTCGCGGGCCTCCTCCTCCATCTCCTTCTCGGTGGGGGCGCAGATGTCCAGGCCGTAGGCGCAGACCTTGTTGCCTCCCAGGGTCTTGGACATGTAGAGGGCCTCGTCGGCGCGGGAGGTGAGCAGCTTGAGCAGGGCGTCGGTGTTGGAGATCTTGACCGCCATCTGCTGGTTGAGGGTGGCCACCCCGATGCTGATGGTGATGGGGTCGTGGCAGTTGGGGGCGGGGTCGAAGCGGGAGGCCAGCACCCGCCTGAGGCGCTCGCCGATGTCCAGGCTGTCGTTGAGGTTGGTCTGCGGCAAGAGGAGCGCGAACTCCTCCCCCCCGTACCGGGCGAAGATGTCGGTCTTCCGCTGGAGCTCCTTGACCACGAGCGTGGTGTGGATGAGGGCGGCGTCGCCGGACAGGTGCCCGAAGGTGTCGTTGAACCTCTTGAACTTGTCGAGATCCATCATGAGCAGCGAAAGCTCGTCCCCGCGCCTCCTCACCATCTCGGCCTCGCGGCCGCCCGCCTCGTTGAAGTAGCCGCGGTTGTAGATCTTGGTCAGGGGATCGTGAAGGGCGAGGTTCCGGTAGTTGCTCTCGCTCGCCTTGAGGGCCGCCTCCACCTGGTCGCGGCGGCGGATCTCCTTTTTCAGCTCCTCCGTGAGCTTGCCCAGCTCCTCCTGCTTCTCCTTGATCTGGCGCTCGTTGCGGGCGAGGCTCGAGGTCATGAGGTTGAAGGCCTCCGAGAACTCCCCCATGTAGTCGACCGTGTGGCTGTAGTCGCCGGAGGCCGCGACCTTGAACTGCCAGGCAAGGTGCGAGAGGTTGGCCAGGATGGCCTTAAGGTTCCCGGAGGTGGCCCCCTTCTTCACCATCCGGAGATCCAGATCCCCCTTGGCGAAGTTGATGAGGGCGTTCTTGATCTCGGAGGTGTGCTGGTACAGGGAATGGAAGGTGTCCCACTCGGCGTACTCCGGAGGCAGTACAGGCGTCTTGTTGTCCATGATGACCTTCTCCAGGAATTTGAACATGGCTTCCGCGTCAGCCCTGGTAAAGGTCCTGAGCCTGCTAATTTTCGGAACGTCTTGTGCCACGTCCGCTGTCCCCGGAGGGCTCCTCCCCCGCGCGGGCCGAGCGGGAACCGGGGCTGCCCCCGGCTCCTGCGGCAGCCCGGCGCCGTCCTCAAGCCCGTGTCAAGGCTGGAAGAAGCCCGGAAGCCCGCGCCCGCCGCTTACGCGGACTTGGGCTTGGCCTCGAAGCGGCAGGTGCGCTCGTTGGTGCACCAGCAGTCGATCTCCTTGACGGTGAAAGGCCTTCCCGTGAAAGACTCCATGATGCCGGCGATGAACCCCTCGTCGTAGACGCAGACGCCGTAGCCCAGCTCGGGGAGGCCCGAGCAGTCGAGGTCCTCGGCCACGGTCATGATGCACTCGAGGTTCTCGTCGATCTTCTCGACCTTGAAGATCCCGATGCCGATGTCCACCAGCGTGGCCTGGAGCTGCTTGACCAGGTCGTTGACGTCCTCGGGGGGGTGGTCCAGGGCGTTGGCGTAGAAGTGCTTGCCGGCCAGCTCGCCCGCCTCGTAGAAGATCTTGTCGGCCTCCTCCGTGCCGTAGCGCTGCTCCAGGATGTCCCTGGTGCAGAACTGCAGGAGGCGGTAGGCCTCCATGCGGAGCTTCGGCCCGAGGTTGGGCCTGGCGGTGTCCAAATCGCCGATGAGATCCCAGCTGAACTGGTACTTGCGTTCTTCTGACATTTCAACTCCTTGAGGTGCGCCCTCAGGCGAAATAGGGAAACGGTTCTGGCGAGGTTCACCGCCTGGCTCGGAGGCCCATGACTGTGCCTTACAGGCGCGGAAACCGAACGGTCGGGAGTCAGTCGGCCGACATCGCTGGCGGCGCTCCCGCGCCAGCCTGTTTCCGCCCTGAGTAAAGTATATTGGATTATCAGTTGCCGGTCAAACCGCCGCCGCTCCCTTCGGCCCCGCCGCGGCTGGCGGCACAAGCGGCGCCAGGGCCGCTTCCGCGCTTATTTCAGGCTGATTTCCTGACGCCGGAGCCCTTGAACGGCCGCGGCCCGCTTTACGCCTGCCGGGCCCTCACGGAAGGGCCGGCGGCCTTGTCCCGCATGAACTTTCGCCCGTTTGCCCCGTCTGCGCCCTTGCCTCCTTGATTTCCCCTCCGTCGCCTGTACCGGATGCCCATGACCTGATTCCTGCGCGAAAAGCCTTGACGGAAGCCCGTTTCCGGGAAATTAGGTAACATTATGGGTGAATTGAAAACAAACATACGCCATATGGTGTCAACGGCTTTTCGATCTAAAGCGAGCGTCTTTTTCGCTTGCGCCTTGATCTTGCTGATCCGCCCGAACCTTTGATTTCCCTTCCGTCCCCTGATCCGGCCGCCGAAGCCCTTTTGATCTCCGCTCCGCTCTTGCGCCCCAGGGCAGCATAATCCTCCGGGTTTTAAGGGATCTTCCTCCGGAAGGCCAGCATGGTGATGTCATCTGACTGGGGGGCATCGCCGCGCCACCGGAGGGTGGACCTGTAGACGGCCTCCACCGCCTCCTCAGGCTCCCGGGGCGCTGCCTGGAGGGCTTCCAGAAGCCGCTCCTGCCCGAACAGGGCCCCTGCGGCATCCTGAGCCTCGGTCACGCCATCCGTGTAGAGGAGGCAAAGCTCACCGTCCTCAAGGCGCTCCTGCCGCCTCTTGTACCTGATCCCGGGCCAGGCCCCCACCAGGGGGTCCGGGTCCTCGGAGGAGAAGAGCCTCGCCCCGCCGGCCCCCGCCACCGCCGGCGGATTGTGGCCTCCGTTGGCGTAAGTCAACGTGCCGTCGCTCGCGTCGAACAGGCCGATGAAGATCGTCACGAACATGGAGCCCGGGTTGCGGTCGTTGAGCTGTTCGTTGAGGCGCTCGAGGGCCTCCTCGGGCTGAAGGCCGCTCTGGATGGTCACGCGGACCAGGGTCACCACCATGGACATGAAAAGGGCCGCAGGCACCCCCTTGTCGGAGACGTCCCCTATGGCCAGGCACCTCCTGCCGCAGGGGGCGGTGAAGAAGTCGTACAGGTCGCCTCCCACCTCCATGGCCGGCCGCAGGAAGGCGGCCGCGTCAAAGCCGGGGCTCTTGGGGGCCTCCTTGGGGAGAGGCAGCATGCCCGCCTGGATCACCCGGGCGGCGTTGAGCTCGCCCAGGACCCGTTCCCTGGCCTTCCCGGCCGAGACGGCCTCCTGGATGTTGGCCACCAGGGACAGCCCCAGGCGGTCCATGGCCTGCGCGAGCCTCCCCACCTCGTCTTTCCGCCGGCTCAGGGGATCTTCCCGGAAGAAGCCCGCCGACCGGGGATCGCCCAGGTCCAGGGCCTCCGCTTCCCTGGCCCTCCTCTCCAGGCGCAGGAGGCCCTTGGAGATCATGCCCGCCGAGACAAGCGCGAACACCACGCCCAGGGCCGCGGCGGCCGCCGCGGCCAGGGCCAGCCTCCAGGCCAGGGCCCGGCCGGGGGCGGCCAGCGCCGAGGCGGGCACAACGAGAGCTATGTACCAGTCCAGGGCCTTGAAGCGCTCGACCCGGTAGAACATTCGCCCTGGCAACCCGGCAAGCTCACCCGTCCCCTCGACGAACCCTTCGGCCCGGACCCTCTCCCGGAGGCTTTCGGGGAGGGTCAGGGCGCGCCAGGCCTCAGGGGAGCCTGCCGCCGGCCGCCAGGGCCCTGAACCGGCCTGCCCTGCGGCCTGGGCCGCGGCTCCGGCGGCGGGGCCCCCGAAAACCAGGAGCGGCTTGCCGTCCCCGCCGTAGACGGCGGCCAGGGCGTCATCGGCCACCGGCAGCTCGATGGCCAGGGAGCCGAGGTGTTCCATGACCGCCTCGGCCGCGCGGTCCGCGCGCGCCGCCTCCAGGGTGATGTCGTCCAGGAACGCGTAGATCCTCTCGCGGTCGGCGGAGGGGCACAGGAACCCCAGGCGGGCCCTCGCCTGCTTCCCCTCCCCGGACGTGAAGAGGTAAAACCTGCCTTCGGGAGCCTGGTCATCCTCCCTGACGAGATAGGGGATGGTCCTGCCGAGCACATCCCGCACCCCATCCCAGGCGGCCGGGAGCCCGGGCGCCGGCTCTCCGGGCCCGGGCCCGCCCAGGCGGACAACCCCCGCCTCCACCCCCAGCCTCGCCAGGGCGCCGCGGAGCCCGGCCGTTCCGGGAGCTTCCGGCAAGCCCGCGCCGCCCTCCCCCAGGGCGTCGAGGTAGCCCGCGTAAAGGAGGCCCACCTTGCGCAGAGCCTCCTTGCGGCCCACGATGTCCACGACCTCTTCCGAGAGGTAGGTGTAGTTGGCGTAGCCGATCTCCTCGGCCAGCGCCGCGGCGGCCGCCCTGAAGCTTCGCCGTTCGCGCTCGAGCGAGGTCTGGGTGAACTCCTCGAGCGAGAAGGCGGTAAAGGGGGCCACGGCCAGGATCACCGAGGCGATGATGAGGATTGACGTCTTAAGCCGGAAGCCCACTGCCGCTCTCCTTGCAAGGGGCCCTCAAGGCCGCCCGCTCCCGCATTGCCCCATTCCGCTCCCTGATTTCCCCTCCCCCGCCTCCCCCGGCCCCCTGCCTCATCAGCCGCTTCTTCGGCGGCCGTCCCCTGCCTCCCCGGCCGGTTCCCCCCGGTCAGCGGAGGGCGGCCAGGGGAGCCGGGCCGGGGATCCGCCCGTTCTCCGGCCCGCCCATGCCCCGGTAAACCCGGTCGGCGTCCACCAGGATCGCGAAAGGCGGGTTCCAGCCGATGCGCAGGGCCGTGGTGAGGTTCAGCGCGACGGAGGCGTGGGCCCGGTAAAGGCCTGGCACGGCTGAGGGCCTGGCTCCTCCGATGATCCCGGAGAGCGCCTTGGCCTCGAACAGCCCTATGTCAGCGAAATCATCCTGACCCGCGCTCAAGAGGACCCCGGCCCTGACATCCTCGGACCCTTCCTGGGAAAAGGACGGGAGACCCTTACGGATTACCGGCGCGAGGATCTCGCCCATCCGGCTCTTGAGCATGCCGTTGTTGACCGTAAGGTAAACGGCGTCTGTTTCCAGGGACAGCCTCTCCAGGCAGCCGACCAAGGCGCGCAGGGCCGCCTCCCGGTCCGGCCGCTCCATGCGGGCCAGGCACGGCACCGCCTCAAAGCCCAGTTCCGCCGCGGTCCTCTCCACCGTGGGCCAGCCCATGGAGAGCCTTCCGAGCTCGCTTGCCTCCAGCGGCACCCCCAGCCTCCGAAAGCCGAAGACGGAGCTGAAAAACCTGAGCTGGGCCGGGATGCGGTCCCGCCGCACGAAGACATGGAGGTTGGCGGGGCCTTCAGCGCCCTGGCGGGGGGCGATGCCGGCCCCCTCCGGGTCCACGGTGGACAGGCTCATGACCGGCACGGGGAGCCCAGCCACCGCCAACTCCAGCCCGGCCCGGGTCCCCAAGGCCAAAACCAGATCCGCCCCCTTGCCTGCGGAGACGCGCTCCGCGACCGCCCGCCCCGCCGCCTGCATGGCGGACTCGGACCAGTCCGCCGAGTAGAAACCGTCTTCCGGGAACTCCAGTTCGCCCCCCTTCCCCTGAGAGCGGGAGAGCCACCGCCACAGGGCCAGGGAGTCGGAGGAGTCGGGCGCGGCGGGCGGGGCGGCCTCCCGGACGAGGCCCAGGCCGTGGAGCCCGTTGATCAGGCCGTAAAGGGCGCTGAAGTAGTCGCGGTACCCTCCCCCTTCCACGTAGATCACCCGGACAGGCCTTTTCATGGGCAGGCCTTGGCCCCAGCCCGGCCCAGGCGGGGGCGCGGCGAAGGCGCGGCCCGTCCGGTCCGCGGCGGAAGAACGCCCTGCGGGGCCCCCGTCCTCTTTCCCGGCCGCCTGCCCGCTTCCCGCCCCGGCCGCAAGCCCCGATCCTTCCCCCTCAGACCGCGCGATCCAGGGCCCGGCCAGGCACAAGGCGAGTGCCAGGGCTACGGTCAAAACCGTGGCGGAAATGTCCGGGCTCCGGCAGGGCCCTTGGAAGGGATTGGGGGGAGCTTCGCTGGCGCAAGGTTCGGGAGTCATGGGTTATGACGGGCAGGCCTGGGTCTGGAGGAACTTGAGGATCGCTTGCCTTCGGAAGGCCGCGAAACGAGGAACTTAAGGGTCTCGCGGGCGCTTGGGGGCATTGAGCTGCCCGGTGACTTTGAGCGGCCAGGAGGCCTCGCCCGGCCTGACCGCGTAAAACCGCAGGCCGTTCTGACGGTCTGGGGCGTAACGGCGGGCAATGCCCGGGAGGCTGGGGCCGCCCGATACAGGCAGATTGCCGCGCCCTTCGGACTGCTCTCCCAAGCCGGCGGCAACGGGGGACAGCAGGAGCTCGCGCGCCTCCGGGACAAGACGGCGATAAGCATTAAAAACTTCTGAAGCGACGGAAGGAAGAAAAGATCGCAAGAAACCCCGGAGCGGGGCGCACGGCAGGTCAAACCTGGAGCAGGGGCAGGCTGATCGGCAGCTAAAATCAAACCCGAGTGCAGGCTCGGTATGAATCGGAGGGTTCGGGCTAATCGTAAGGCTCAGGATGATCGTAAGGTTCTGGATGTTCAGAAGGCTCTGGCTGATCGGAAGCCTCTGGTTGATCGGAAGCCTCTGGTTAATTCGGAAGGCTCTGGTTGATCAGGAGGCTCGGTATGATCGGAAGGCTCTGGTTGATCGGGAGGTTCTAAATGATCGGAAGGCTCTGAATGATCGGAAGGCTCGGGCTGATCGGGAGGCTCAAGATGATATCGGCAGGCTTGGACCCGCCGGCTGATTCAGGGCGAACGGAGGATCGGACGGATTATATGATGGTATTGGAGACGGCAGACCATTTCGGTCAGGTCGGACAGGCGGAGCTTCCCGGCGGCGGGCACAACCGGCAGTGCCAAGGCTGCCGGATTAAAACAAGCTCAGGTTTGGCACAGGAAGCGGTCGGAAGGGCCCGCCCAAAGGGCCGGCGGCGGGCTCCCGCCCAGCGATACCTTTTCCGGCCGGCGCCTGCAAGGGGCGCGGGCAGTCCGGGCTTTTCAGGGACGGGCGCGAAAGCGGATCTCAGTCTCGTTACCATTACCGGTGCCGCGGTGGGCGAAGCGGTCCGCCACGCTTTTCACCAGAAGAATGCCGAGGCCTCCGGGCCGCCTTTCTTCCAGGCCGGAGTCCAGATCCGGAGGAGGGGCATCCTCGAAGGGGTTGAAGGGGGAGCCGCAGTCGGAAAAGGTGATGACCAGGCTCTCCACGCCGTCCTCGTCCAGGACCACGGCGCGGGTTATCTCCACCGGGCCTGCGGCTCCGGGATAGGCGTGGCTGCAGATGTTGATGAAAAGCTCCTCCACGGCCAGCTCCAC
>JAITRL010000144.1 GCA_031288415.1 Deltaproteobacteria bacterium
CAGAAGACAGGACATTTTAATCTTGCAGTATTAGGATGACATTTTAATATTGTGGCGACGGCGCCCCAAAGGAAGCAAGAACATTCCTGAACCCATCGATCTTCAGGCCACCCTGGAAACCTCCCGTATTGAAAAAGGAAGGAGAGGACGCCCAAAAGGCGGCAAGAACAAGCCAAAAGCCGAACCCACTGGTTAACTGCCCTGGCTTCCCCAATGTTGCCCAAAGGCCGGTTCAAAAAAATTTGTTATAGAAAAAAAATTGGGAATTCAGGATTACAAAATTCTTAAACCAACAAAGAAAGCAAGAACATTCCTAAAACTATCGATCCTCATGCCGCTCTAGAAACCTCCCTTATTGAAAAGAGAAGGAGAGGACGCCCAAAAGGCAGCAAGAACAAGCCAACAGCCGAACCTACTGGTTAACAAGCCCTGACTTGTGGCCAATGTCGCCCTAAGGCTGGGTAAAAAATGTTATAGAAAAAAAATTAGGGATTCAGGTTGAGCGCCCGCCCGCTTGCTCTTGGGTGCATGTGACAGTACGAGCCAAGGGGCGCCTCAATGGCTTGAATCCTACAATAGTTAGATTTCGAAAACAGATTGGGATATGCGCACTGAAAATCAGGCCCCATTCAGCAATACTGATTTCAGGGAAGCGCCGACCGCGCTTGCCAGGAGCGGGGGCACGGCGTTTCCCACCTGCGCGAACTGCCGCGCCTGGATGCCGGCGAACACGAACCTGTCCGGAAACGACTGGATGCGCGCGGCTTCCCTCACGGTGAACGCCCTGTCCTGGCTGTAATGGAAATACGCTCCCCAATGCGGGTCGCATTTCGTCAGAATCGTGGAAGCCAGGCCGTTCGGATCTACCCTTCCGTACCGTTTCGTGTGATCCGATTTCCTGGCCCTTAACATGCCTTTCGGAAGCAGGCTGTCAGGCATATCGGTCCAGTTGCCTCCCGGCCTGATATGCCTCATGCGTTGCACGTTAATTTCCGAAAGGCGGGTGGCCTCATGGTTGAGGACGCCTCCGGAGCCGGCGCGGGAGCGCTCCTGGAAACCGCATGAGGGCTTTTTCATGTACGGCTTTACCGGCTCGCCCCGCTCGCCGTTCCGCAGAACAGGCAGATCTCCGATGGCGTCGGAAACCGTGACGAAGCCGGATTTCGTCTCCGGGGCCGGCGTCTTCAGGAGCGGGCGCCCGTTGAACGTCGCCGTGAAATTAGCCCTGATCGGCGCGTTGAAAAGCGGTTCCGGGAATACGGCCGCCGGGACGTCTCTTCCTTTCAGGCCCATGACGAAAGTCCGCCACCGCGTCTGCGGCACGCCGTAATGCGCGGCCCCGAGTATGCGCACGTCGGCCCCGTACCCGAATTCGCCAAGGGCGTCGATGACGGAGCGGAGCGCGAGGCCGTTCCCGAAGGAAACCAGGCCCGGCACGTTCTCTATGAGCACCGCCTTCGGAGAGAAAGCCTTCACGAAGCGCAGGAATTCCTTGAACAGGTGGTTTCTTTCGTCAAGCAGGGACCTGACGGGGGCGTTTATCGAAAAGCCCTGGCACGGGGGGCCTCCCGCGACCAGATCCAGCTCCTCTTTGTCCAGCCTGAGCCGTTTTCTGACCGAGCGCGGATCGATCTCCCGAATATCCTCGGTCAGCGCCATAGTCCCCGGATGATTGAGGCGATAAGTATCCGCATAATCAGGCACAAGTTCATTGGAGAAAAGGCAATGAAATCCTGACTCCCGCAGCCCTTCAGACAGGCCCCCCGCGCCGGCGAACAGATCTATGAAAGTGAGCCTGTCGGATGCCATGCTGAAAAAAAACCTCCGCCCGCGCGAAGAGCCCAAGCCGCGCGGACAGGCTTTTGCGGCCTGTCCCGGAGGCAGGCCTGGCCCTGGGCCTTGAGCCTGCCGCCTCAAGGCGGAAACTCCCCAAGGCTTGCCTCGCTTCCCCGATAGCGGGGCGGCGGACAGTCACGCGGGCCGGCCCGGCAATCCCGGCATTCCGTGAAGTTCCGGCCGCCCGCCGGCTTGAGGGCCCGGCGCCCGTTGGCTCCCGGCCGGCCCGTCCCTTTTGGACTCTGCCGCCCGAGGCCGCAGGCGGCCGCCGGCCAGGGCTAAGCCAAGCCAAGGCGGCCTGGCCGCCCGGCCTCAGGCGCAAGGGGGCCTTGCCCGCCGCCGTTCGTAATGCAGACTGCGGCCTTCCGGCGGAAGGCGCCTTGCCCGCCGCCGTTCGTATTGCAGGCCGCAGCCTTCCGGCGGAAGGCGCGGGCACGGACAACGCGTGCAGGCTCGCCTGAACTCGGGCCGAAGCTCAGCCCGGGGGCGGGGCCAGGGCTAGAACATGGCCCCCATGGAGAACTCCCAGCGGCCTGCCGGCTCGCCGGGGTAGGGATCCAGGGCCTTGCCGTACTCGATCCTCAGGGGCCCCATGGGGGAGAGGTACCTGAGCCCGGCGCCGTAGCTCTTCTTGAGGCCTTTGGTGCCCCAGTTCTCGTCCTTGGTCCAGACGTTGCCCATGTCGTAGAAGAGGACCCCGAAGAGCCCGCTGTCGGCGATGATGGGGAAGGACAGCTCGACGTTGACGAGGCCCATCTTCTCGCCGCCGATGGACTCGTCGGTCCTCGGGTCGCGCGGGGAGATCTCGTACCAGTCGTAGCCGCGGACGGAGTTGATGCCGCCCAGCATGTACTTCTCGTAGACCGGAAGGCCCCCCTCCCTGTTCTCCGACAGGTACCCCACCTGCACGTGCCCCATGAGGGCCGCGCCCTTCCAGAAGGGGAAGGGCACCCACTTGGCGAGCTCCAGCTCATAGCGGGAGTAGGCGGTCTCGCCGCCCAGGAGGCTCGTCGCTATGGCGTAGGTCAGGCGGGCCGTGGAGCCGGCGGAAGGCTGGAAGAAGTGGTTGCGGGTGTCGCGCCTCAGGCTCACGGAGAACACGCTGTTGACGGAGGTCCCCATCATGCTCCGCAGGTACTGGGAGGAGTTGGTGGCGACGTCCGTGATGTCGACGTCCTCCCAGGTGTAGCTCCCGGACAGGTAGAACTTCTCGAAGACCGGGTAGCCCGCCCTGAGCGAGAAGCCCACGGTCTCCTTGCGGTAGTAGTCGTACTCGTTGTAGGACTTGAAGAGGTCGAAGCCCATCATGAGGGGGATGTCCCCCACCCAGGGATCGGTGAAGGACAGGTCGAAGTAGTTGTAGGACCCGCCCACGTTGGCGTCCAGGGCGATGCGGCGGCCGTAGCCGAACAGGTTGTCCTGGGTGAGCCTCACGGTGCCGAAGACGCTCGCGTAGTTGCTGTAGCCCGCGCCTATCTGGAAGGAGCCCGTCGGCCTCTCCTTGACCTCGACCCGGAGGTTCAGCAGATCCTCGGGGTTCTCGCTGGAGGGGCTGGGGGTTATCACGACGTCCTCGAAGAAGGCCGAACGCATGAGGTTGCTCTGGCTGTCCTGCAGCTTGGCCTGGGAAGTGAGGTCCCCCTCGGCCACCTCCAGATGGCGGCGGATCACCTTGTCGCGGGTCTTCTCGTTGCCGACTATCGTTATCCTGTCGTAACGGACGAGGTTGCGCGGGTTGACCTCGAACTGCACGTCGAGGACATCGTCCTCGGTGGGCTGGCCGAACCTGGGCTCCACCTCGGCATGGAAGTAGCCCATGTCCTTGTAGTAGGCCAAGAGAAGGTTCTGGTCCTCCATGAGGGTCTCGCGGCTGAACCAGGTGTCGCCGGGCGTGTCAAGCTTCTTGAGCAGCTTCTCGACGTCGTCCTCGGGCCGCAGCTCGCCTCCGAGGGTCACCTGGCCCACCTTGTAGCGCCTCCCCTCCACTATGGGGAAGATGACGTTGAACGCGCCCTCCTTGCCGTCGACCGGCAGGATCTCCGGCTCGCCCACCCGGGCCTGGAGGAAACCGTTGTTGTTGTAGAAGACGGTCAGGAGCTGCACGTCGTTGGAGAGCTTCTCGCGGTCCAGCTTGCCAGAGCCGGTGACGAAGGAGACTATGCCCTTGGTCTTGCTCTCGATGACCCGGGAGAGCTTCCAGTCGGAGTAGAACTCGTTGCCCTCGAACTCGATGTCGTCGATGTAGATCTTGCCGCCCTCGTTGATCTTGAAGACGACCTTGGCGCGCCCCTCGCCGACCGGCTCCAGCTCGTAGGTGATGCTGGCCTGGGAGTAGCCCTTCTCGGCGTAGAACCGCTGGAGGTTGGCCACGGCCTGCATCAGCCGCTCGTCCGAGGCCACGTCCATGAGCTTGAGGGCGGCCGCCTCCTGGAGGTCCTCGTCGTCGTACTTCTCGTTGCCGTCGAACTGGACGAGCGCGATCTGGGGCCGCTCGGTGACTATGAAGTGCACGGCCTTCCCGCCCGAGACGTCCGTGGTCTCGACGTTGACCGTCTCAAAGTAGCCCAGCGAGTAAAGCCTCCGGATGTCCGAGGCCGCCTTGGCCTCGTTGTAGGTGCCGCCCTGGCGGATCCGGAGGGAGTTCAGGATGGCCTGGTTCTCCAGCATCCGGGACCCGGAGATGGTGACCGAGACCACCCTGGGGCCGGTTCCGAACAGGTGGTCCGTCACCATGTAGACCAGCCGCTCGGCGGTCTGGGGAAGGGCCTCGGTCCCGGAGGAGAAGACGTCCATGCGGGAGGAGCTCGCGCCCGCGCCGCTGAGGGACTGGAGCTGGCCGGACATGGTGTACGTGTCGCCGGAGCGGGTGAGGGTGGGGGCGAACAGGAAATCCGCCCCGAGCTCCCGCGCCTGCGCCTGGACTGCCGTGGAGACGGCGGACAGGGTCTGGCCTCCCATGGACAGGGCCACGAAGCCCTGTGACTGGAAGGACTGCACCGTAAGCTCCATGAGCCCGCGGCTCACGTTGGCCAGCTGCTCTAGCTGGGTGCCGGTGACGCCCACGATGTTGTATGGGGTCACTGCCACCTTCAGGCCCTCCTGGGCCGCGGCGGGCCCCGGAAGCGCCCCCCAGGCGACGGCTAGGGCGAGGAGCCCCGCGATCAGGGCCGGGGCTGCCGGGCGGAGGGTCTTGCGGGAAGCGGTATGCTGGGGCTGTGCTGGAAACATGAAACTCTCCCGTGGCGGGGGCCCCGGGGGCCCGAACAGGGGCTCAGGGGGCGCGGGTTTCTTCAGTCTGGGCGGGGACTCGGTTACGGTGTGCTTAAGGCCGCGAAAACGGACGTGGCTTGCGGCGGCCGCAGGCGCAAGGCGGGGTCCGCCGGCCTTGCGCCGCAGGGGCGAGGCCGGCGCGGTCTGGGGAAGGCCGCCGTCGACGCCTGGCCGCGTCAGTGTATTTTTCAGGCTGTCTTCTTAAGGGCCTGCCGGAGGCTGCCGACGCCGTCATTCGGCGGCTTGTGCCCAAACGGGTCTTATGAAGGGGACATTTTACATGATCTTGTTGAATCTTTCCAGCGGAAAACCGCATCTGGAAACAACAAAATCGAATTTTGTACAGTCGGCCGGGCTTTCCTCCGCCCGGAAACGCGCCCCGCAGGCCGGATCGCTGGCTTCCGTGATCATTTCGGAGGGCCTTGGAAAAAAAAGCCCGGCCGGCCTGCCTCCCCAGGCGGCCCGGCCCTGTTCGCCGCTGTCCGTACGGATTTCGGCAGGCAGGCCTCATGAGCCTTGGCAAGACGAGGCCGCCTAACCCTCCTTGAGCGAGCCCCCCTCCAGGACCAGCCTCCGGTCCAGCATGGCCGCGAGCTTGGCGTTGTGGGTGACCACCACCGCGGCCATGCCGCCTCCCCTGGCCAGTTCCAGGATCAGGGAGTTCACCATGGCGGCGTTGCGGCCGTCGAGGTTGCCGGTGGGCTCGTCGGCCAAAAGGATCCTGGGTCCCATGGCCAGGGCGCGCGCCAGGGCCACCCTCTGCTGTTCGCCGCCCGACATGAGCCCGGGGCGGTGGGAGAGCCTTTTGGCAAGCCCCACGCGCTCCAGGAGCGGCCGGGCCCTGGCGAAGGCCTCGTCGCGGGAAGCCCCCGCGAGCCTGAGGGGCATGGCCACGTTCTCGAGGGCGTCGAACTCCGACAGGAGGTGGTGGAACTGGAACACGAAGCCCACGGAGCGCGCCCGCCAGCGGGCCAGCTGGGCATCCGGCAGGTCGTAGATCACGCGCCCCCCCGCCGCCACTGTCCCGGAACTGGGGCGCTCGAGCCCTCCAAGGATGTACAGGAGCGTGGACTTTCCGCTGCCGGAGGCCCCCAGCACGGCCAGTGACTCGCCGGGGCGGACCGAGAGTTCCAGCCCGTCAAGGACCACTATCTCCTCCTGGCCGCTGCGGAAGGTCTTGACGAGGCCTGTGGCCTCCAGGACAGGGGCCTTCAGCGGCCCCTGGCCGGCGGCCCCGGGCGGGCCTGAAGAGCCGGCGGGACCAGAGGCCGCCGCGGCGGAGGGAGGCAGCCGCTCGCCGGGCCCCTGCGGCGCCTGGGCCCGGGCGGGAGGTCGGGAGGCCTTACTCATAACGGATGGCTTCCACAGGGTCCAGCCTGGCCGCCTGGGAGGCGGGGTACAGGGTGGCCAGGTAGCTGATGAGCAGCGACACCGCGGTGATGGCGGCTATCTGGAGAGGCCTTATCTCCACCGGGAGCGTGCTCATGAGGTAGACCTCAGGCGGCAGGGAGATGAACTCGTAGCGGGAGAGCAGGAGGCACAGGGTCACGCCCACGGCCAGCCCGCCCAGGGTGCCCGCCCCGCCGACCGCCAGTCCCTGGATGGTGAAGATCCTGCGGATCTGGCCGGCGGTGGCTCCCATGGCTTTGAGGATGGCTATGTCACGGGTCTTCTCCGTCACCATCATGACCAGCGTGGAGGCGATGTTGAAGGCGGCCACCAGAATGATGAGCGTGAGGATCACGAACATGGCCGTCTGCTCGAGCTTCAGGGCGGAAAACAGGCTCATGTTCATCTGCATCCAGTCGCGGCCCCAGTACTCAGGCCCCAGCGCCGCCGTCGCCAGCCTGCGCACCTCGTCCGCGGCGTAGATGTCATCCGCCATGATCTCTATGGCCGAGACCGTGTCATCCATGCCCAGGATCTCCTGGGCGTCCCTGATGGTGGTGAAGGCCACCCTGGAGTCGTAGTCGAAAAGGTTCGTGCGGAACACCCCCGCCACCCGGAAGATCGCGGACAGGGGCATCCTCTTGCCGATGGGGGTGACCCTCCCGAAGGGCGAGATGATGTTCACCTCGCCAAGGGCCCCCTGCCCCACCAGCATGGAAAGCTCGGTCCCCAGGATGATCGCGCGCTCCGGGGGCGGCGGGGGCCCGGCATCGTCCGGGAGCGGCACCGGAGGCGCTGGCCGCAGGGGAGCCATGCCTGAGGCCGCGCCCAGGTCGGCGGCGCCTGCGGCGGGATAACCCGGCGAGGTCCTCTCAGGGCTCCCGGCGTCGGCGGCGGGAGCCTCCCCCCTCTCATGATCGGCCTGTTCCTGGTCCGCCTCTGGAGCCGCCGCAGGCCCGGGGCCGTCCGAGGCGACGTTCAGCCTTCCCTCCCCGGAAACCCCCGGAGCTGTTCCTTCCGCCCCGGCGGCGGCCGAGTTAGCCTCGTCGGCCGCAGGGGCTTCCGCCCCGCCGGCCGCAGGGGATTCCGCCCCGCCGGCCGCAGTGGGGGCTTCCGCCTCTTCAGGCCCCCCGGACTGAGGCGGCCCTGGCGAGGCCGCCTCGCCGGGCCCTGAATGATCAGGGCTTTCCGGATCCCCCTCCACAGAGAGGTCGAGGTATTCCGGCTCGGCCGGCTCCAGGTACTCCGGGGGCTCGTAGGGCCGCTCCCCCTCGTCGGAAGGAGAGTCCCCGAAAAGGAAGCCCGGCGACGGAAGCGGGTAAGGGCTCACCATCGGTCGCAGGGTCAGGTTTTCCAGGCCGTGGGGGGTGAGGTTCATGGGTCCGAAGTAATCGGCCTTGCGGGCCAGCTCAGGGTCGATGCCCATGAGTATGACACCGGTCGCCCCCTCGGCGGAGGCGGCCATCACCTGGCCCATCGCCACGGGCTGGACCGAGGCCACGCCCGGCACGCGCTCTATGAGGCGCACGGCCTCGCGCCAGCCGTCTATGTTCGTGGAGGGCTTGTAGACAGTCACGTGGGCCTGAAGGCCCAGCAGCTTTTCCTTGAGGTTGGTCTCGAAGCCCGAGAGCACCGCGAGCACCACGATGAGGGCCGCCACCCCGAGTCCCACGCCGCCCACGGCCAGGACAGAGATGAGGGAGACGAGCCTGCTCCGGCGCTTGCTGCGCAGGTACCTTACCGCGATGAAGGCCTCGGCCCTGAGGCCGAAGCCGCCCCCTGCCTGCCTGCCCCCGGAGCCGGGGGAGGATATGCCCGCGGCCGCTCCGGAGGCGCGCTCCCGTTCAGGAGCGCCGGCGACGGTTTCCTTTCGCCAGCCGGAATCGGGGCCGGCGGCGGCTTCCTCCGGGCCGGGAGCCTGGCCGTTTTCCCGATCCGGCGGGGCCTGAGGACCTGCGGCGGCCAGTTCGGCCTCCCCTGCGCCTTCCCCTGCCCCGGCTTTCCGGCTTTCCTTCACTGGGCCTCCGGGCGCATCTGCGGGAAGAGGATCACGTCCCTGATGCTGGCAGAGTCGGTGAGGAGCATGACCAGCCGGTCGATGCCCAAGCCCTCGCCCGCCGCGGGAGGCATGCCGTACATGAGCGCGCGCACGTAATCGCGGTCGAGGTACATGCCCTCCTGGTCGCCGGCCTCGCGCCTGGCGGCCTGCTCCGCGAAGCGGGCGTACTGGTCCAGGGGGTCGTTGAGCTCGGAAAAGGCGTTGGCGATCTCGCGGCCGCAGACGTAAAGCTCGAAGCGGTCGGCGAAGTCCGGGTCCGACTCGCTGCGGCGGGCCAGCGGGCTGAGAGCCACGGGGTAACGCGTGACGAAGGTCGGCAGGACCAGCTTTTTCTCCACCGCGAGATCGAAGATGAGGTCCTGGAGGGTCCCCAGGCCCAGGCCTGGTCCGGCATCGGCTTCGGGATCAAGGGTCTTCACGTAAGCTGCGGCGGCCTCGGGGGACCGGAGGGCCTCCCGCGGCGCCCCGCCGATGCCGGTGAGGGCCTCGTTCCAGGTGATCCTGCGGAAAGGCGGCGCAAACGAGGTCTTCTCCCCCTGGTAGATCAGCTCCGAGGTCCCCAGAACCTCCAGGGCGAGCCCGGAGAGCATCTCCTCGGTGAGGTCCATGAGATCCTCGTAGTCGGCGAAGCTCTGGTAGAACTCCATCATGGTGAACTCAGGGTTGTGCTTGACTGAGATGCCCTCGTTGCGGAAGTTGCGGTTGAGCTCGAAGACGCGGCCCATGCCCGCCACCAGGAGGCGCTTGAGGTACAGCTCAGGTGCCACCCGCAGGTAGAGGTCGAGCTTCAGTGCGTTGTGGCGGGTCACGAAAGGCAGGGCGTTGGCCCCCCCCGGGATGGGGTGCATCATGGGGGTCTCCACCTCCAGGAAGCCGCGGGAACTCATGAAGCGCCGAAGCCAGTCCACCGTCTGGGAGCGGATCCTGAACACCCGCATGGAGGCGGGGTTCATGATCAGATCCACGTAGCGCCTCCGGTAACGCATCTCCACGTCCATGTCGTGGAACTTCTCAGGCAGAGGCCAAAGAGCCTTGGTGACCAGCTCGATGCGCTTCACGTGAAGGGTGAGTTCCCCGGTCTTGGTCTTGAAGACCGTGCCGGCCGCGCCCGCGATGTCCCCCAGATCAAGGCTCTGGGCGAGATCCCAGGCCTCCGGGGGGACTTCGTCGCGCCGCAGGTAAAGCTGGAGCCTGCCCTCGTGGTCCTGGAGGGTGAAGAACACGGTCTTGCCGTGGGCGCGGCGGGACATGATCCTCCCGGCTATCTTCCGCTCTGCCCCCAGCGCCTCAAGCTCTTCTCGGCTCTTGTCCCCCAGCTCCGAGCGGATGCCGCCTGAGGAATGCTCCGGCCGGAAGCCGTTGGGGTAAAGCTTCTGCCCCCCCTCCTTCAGCTTCAGGGCCTTGGCTACCTGGGACTGGATAAGCGGCGCGAGTTCCCGCACGAAGGCAGGGAGTTCCGGCGACGCGGCCGGGCTTTCGGTATCCCCGCCCTCAGATCCGTTTTCCGGGCCCTTGGGCCCGCCGCCCTGCGGCTCGGCATCCGCAGGTTTGTCCCCCCGGGCTTTCCCGGCCTGGGCTTTCCCGCCCTTGGCCTTGCCGGGGGCAGCGTCTTCAGGGCGCGCCGCGGCCGCCTCCCCCTGCGCCTCCGCGCCGGGGGCGCGGCCTTCCTGGTCTTCATTGCTCATGCTGCTGGTCACTTCGCTCTTGACGTCTCCTGCGGACGATTGCCGCCTTACGCCGCGCTCCCTGGAAGGGAACCCGCCGCCCTTATGGAAAATTCGGCTCCCTCACGGCGTATGCGGCGCTCTCATGACAAACAAGGACAGCGCGCCGCCTCAGGAGAGGCTGCGCGCCTGCGGGAAGCCGGGGCGGCCAGCGCCATGCGGGCCCGGGGAAGCGGGAGGGCAGAGGGGCCCGGGTGAGCTGCGGGGCCGGAGCCAGGGGGCTCTTCAGGGGCAGGAGGGCTCCAGGACGGCGCGGGCGCTTTCCTGCAGGGCGCCGGCGCGTTAACGCGGTGCGCGGTCGCTTTCCCGCAGGGCGCCGGAACGTTCACGCGGGGCGCGGGCGCTTTCCCGCCGGGAGCCTGAGCGTTCACGCGCGGGGGGCAATGTCATGCCTTGACCGCAGAAGCTTCAGGGAAAAGGGGCGGGCTTGGGGGAGGAATATCCTCAGAGGCCTGCCAGGGCGGGGAGGCTTTGAGGCGCCGCGGCCCAAAGAGGCGCCTGGCCCGAAGCTTCCCGGCGGAGACGGCCCGCTTCCGGCCTTCCGGCCGGGGAGCCGACCAGGAAAGCCTGGCAAGTAATCAGGATGAGTTAGGGCGGGAAGCCGGAAGCCTGCGGAAAAAGGCCTTCCCAGCCTCAGGCGGGAACGGCGCGCGGGGAATCCGGGCGAGCCCGGAGGAGGCGCCTGAAGAAGCCTTGCCGCAGGCGCTCAGGCCGTTAGCCCTCGTTCATCCAGGCGGTGAGGTAGTCCGTGAGTTCCCCCAGCTTGGCCTGGAAGTCCGCCAGGGCCTCGTCCACCCCGTCAAGCTGGCTGTTGCGGCCCATGAACTCCAGCTTCTTGGCGGCCTCGAAAGGCTCGCCGGTGGAGAAGTACCCGACCATGCCCTTGATGGTATGCCCCTCCTCCATGACTTTCTGGGCATCCTTGGCCTTCACGGCCTCCACCAGCGTGTCGCAACGCGAGGGGACGCGCTCGAGGAACAGCTCTATGCTCTCGAAAAGGAGCTCCTCGTCGCCCATGAAGTTCTCGAGAAGCTGTTCACGGTCTATATCTAAAGCCACTTCGCCACCTCCAGAGGCACATGGACCTTGGCAAGGCATATTTTTCTGATTTGGGATTCCCGATGAAAAGCGCAAGGAAAGGCGGGAACGCAAGGCCCCGCCCGGAAGGGGCGCGGCCTGTGCGGGGCTGGCCGGCCCGCCCCTTTATAGCACTAAAGGAGGTTTTGTAAAAGATCACATTTGCTGCCGGCCTCCCTCAGGGGCCGGGGCCAGGGCCCGAAGGGAGGCCGGAAGCCCCCTGACAGGCCCGCGATCCCAGCGGCGGGCCTGGATATCCGGAGGCTGGCCTCAGGCCCTGGAGCCGGAGGGAAGCCCACGTCCATGCCGGAAGCCCCCGTCCATGCCGGAAGCTCCCGGCGCGAGGCCTGGAAATGGCCTTGGGCGCGAGGCCCGAACTTGTCCTGGAGTTCCTCCCGGCGGCCCGGGGAGCCCCTAATCCAGGCCGAAGATCCTGCGCACCATGCCCAGGTTGAAATCCGCCCGCTGGTGGCGGTGGCAGGACTTGGTGAACAGGAGGGGGTTGTGGAGGAGCCGCCGCACCAGGGCGCGGGTCATGGCGTCCAGGGCGAGGATCTCCTTTTCCGAGAAGTCGTTGCGGGCGACGGTGCGCTGGAGCTCGGTCAGCCTGGCCTGTTCCGCCTTGGAGGTGAGATCCTTGATGGTGGGGCGGGTGTCCAGGGAGGAGCACCACTCCTTGAACTTCGCGACCTCCTCGTCGATTATGTCTTCAGCCCGGAGGGCCTCGGAGCGGCGCCTGTCCAGGCTCTCCTCCACCTCCCCCGTGAAGGCGTCGACGTTGCGGAGGAGCACCCCCGGCAGCTCGCCCGCCGAAGGCTCCACGTTGCGGGGCACTCCCAGATCGAAGATCCGCCAGGGCCTGCCGAGGCGCCTGGCGTGGATGGGGGCTATCTCGTCCCGGAGGAGCACCTGGGCCCCGCCGCCTGCGGCGGTGAAGATCAGGTCGTTCTCCAGGAGGGCTTCCCCGAGCTGCGGCAGGGTCCTCACCTCGGCCCCGACCCTGGCGGCGAGGGCCTGGGCGCGGCCCAGGGACCGCGAGAGCACCGTGAGGGCCCTTATCCCGCGGGCCTTGAGGTGGGAGGCCAGAAGGGACGCCATCTCCCCCGCGCCCACGATGAGGGCGGCCTGGTCCCGGAAGCCCTCCTCCCCCAGCGACTCCTGGCAGGAGGCGATGGCGGCCGAGGCCACGGACACGCGGCCGGAGGCCACCTGCGTTTCGCTTCGGATACGCTTCGCGGTCTGGAAGCTCTTGTGGAAGAG
Organism: Deltaproteobacteria bacterium; assembly: GCA_031288415.1. Taxonomy (GTDB): domain Bacteria; phylum Desulfobacterota; class Desulfarculia; order Adiutricales; family Adiutricaceae; genus JAIRZX01. The sequence goes on from JAITRL010000144.1 coordinate 12,616, forward strand.
GCGGCTCACCATGGGGCCCACGGTGCGGTAGATCATGGCCTCCCGGAAGGCCTCCTTGACCTGTCCCAGGATCTGGGTCTCGCCCACCACCCGCGAGTCCAGGCCCGCCGCAACCCGAAAGAGGTACTCCACGGCCTTGGAGTCCAGGTGAAAGTGGAGGCAGGGCTCCAGCTCCTCCGGCTCGAGGCCGGAGAAGAAGCACAGCCTCTCGGTGATCTTCTCCCTGGCGGCCTCCGGATCCTTGGCGGTCCCGGCCACCTCCAGGCGGTTGCAGGTGGAGATGAGCAGGGCCTCGTCCAGTATCCCCATGGTCTGGAACCGGAAGAGGGCCTCGGATGTGAAGGCCCCGGAGCCCTGGAGCCGCTCGCGGATCTCCACGCCGGCCTCTCGGTGGGCCACCCCCAGCACGAATATGGAAGCCTCGGCCATCAGGAGGCGTCTTTCGGGAACCCGGGCAGGGCCGTGTCAGGGGGGAGATCCACCGGTGAAAGAAGCCCGGCGGCGAGGCGCATGGCCTCCGGGCGCCTCCCCGAACGCACGAGTTCCGGGAGCTCGGGGTCCTCGGCAAGGCGCCTGAGGATGCCGGATCGCTCCCTGGCGGGGAGGGGGGAGGCCAGCACGCGTGACCTGAGGCTGCCCAGAAGCTCGACGTAGCCGCCCCAGCCCCGGAAACTCTCGCGGAGGCGCGCCGCCAGGACCGCCGAAAGCGCGGGGAAGGCCCCGCCCGTGGAGACAGAGACCGTGAGGGCCCCGTCCTCGGCCACGGCAGGGAGCGCGAAGGTCCCCAGCCCGGGCTCGTCCGCGGAGTTCAGGAGGATCCGCCCGGCGCGGGCGGCCTCCAGGACTTCCCGCGGAACCCCCTCGCCCGAGGCCGCGAAGACGAGCCGCGCGCCCTCCAGAAGCTCGGGCGAGAAGCTCTCCAGGAGGGTTATGGCTCCCGCCCGCTCCAGCCGCAGAAGCTCCGGGGAGGGGCGCGGCTCCACCGCGGTGATCTCCGCCCCGGTGCCCAGGAGGCGGGAGAGTTTGCGCAGGCCGACTTTCCCGCAGCCGAGCACGAGGGCTTTGGAGCCCGTGAGATCAAGATTAACCGTGAGACTGCGCAAGGGGGGGGACCTTCCGGGCCTGCGTTAAGGCCGTGGCGGCGCCGCCGCTCGGGGCGGCGCTTCGGCTGCGGCTCTCGGGAGGGGGGGATCCGCCGGATCGCGCGGGGCCGTTAAATTATTGGCGGAGGGTGTAGGATTCGAACCCACGGGACTTTCATCCAGCGGTTTTCAAGACCGCCGCCTTAAGCCACTCGGCCAACCCTCCGGCCGCCCGCCCGCCTTCCCCCTGCGGCGCGCGGGCGCCGCAGGGGGAAGGCGGGCGGAAAAAACACTTTGCTGCTTACAGCGCCTTTAGATCGTGACCTTCACCTCCGCGAACGGCTACGGGCCGGAAGAAAGAGCCGAAGCCTGTCCGGTTTACGGGACCCGAGTCATCAGCCCCGGGCCTCTCGCTTTTCCGGAGCTCCGCTAGGTCCGCTTTCGCGGCCCGTTTATCCGGCGACGGGTTTTCGGAGCCGGCCCCGCCCATTCCCCCTCGCCCGGGGCATCGGCGCTAGAAGCGGAAACCGCCTGACAGGTACTTCGCCAGGGCCGCCGCCTGCAGGCTCGGCAGGCGGTCCACGCAAAGGCTCAGGCCGCCTCGGGGAAAAGGGGCCGTCGGGCCCCGGAAGGCCGCCGCGCCCTCCGGCTCGGCCCTGCGGCCCTTGCCGGGGGCTTCAGAGGGCCTGCCCAGGCTCTCCCGGGGGCCTGCCGGGCTGTGACCGAGCAAGTCATGTCCGGGAAAGCGGAAAGAGGGGCCCGCATGAAGGGGGCTTTCCAGGAACCGGGCGGGAGCCGTTCGGGCGGAACCCCGAAAAGAGGCGGCCGCGGTCCCTGGCGGCGGCGCCGTCCAGGCCGCCGTTCGGCTCGCCGCGGGCGACGGGACGGCCGCTAAGGCCCGACTTGAACGGCTATAAAATATATTTACGGCCGAGTCCTTGTCAAGGGAAGGGCGGCGCGGCAGCCGCGGCGGCCTTGCGGCCCGTCCCCTGACGTCACTGCCGTCGGCAAAGGCGCTTATCCGCCCGGAGGCGGGCAAGGATTCCGGGACTGCGGCAGTCAAGGCTCCCTCCCCTCAGGCTGATCCGGCCCTCCCGACTGGCCGGCCGCAGGGCCAGGAAGGCTCGGAGCCTCCCTGCCTGGCCGCCGGGCAGCTTCGGAGACGGCCAGGAGACGCGGCCCTCTTTCATGAATGGGGCCGGGCCCGGAAACCGAGGCGAGCCGGTCTTGGATACCGGGCATTTGCGGCGACATGGCCTCCCCCGAGCGGCGCTGGAGTTCCGCGCCGCCGAGGGGCCCGCGCGCCGGGCAAGCCGCCTGCGCCGGGCAGCCGGCAGGGAGAAAGCCCGGCCGCAGGGGGGACTTCCGGCATGTCGCTGCCGCCCTGCCGGGGGCCGCCCGGGCGGCCGGCGGCGGCACGGACAAAGGCAAAACTGGCGTATTGCGGTTTCCGCCTGATTGTGCTAAATAACCTATCTGCCCCGCCGGACCTTTCTCAGGCCTTCCGCGACAGGCCCGGCGGCACCAGCGGAAAGGTGACCGAGTGGCCTAAGGTGCTCGCCTGCTAAGCGAGTGTGGGGTACAAAGCTCCACCGAGGGTTCGAATCCCTCCCTTTCCGCCATCACTTGACTGATCTTCCTCCCCGGGGCCCGTCGCGGCGCCGGGGTTTTTTTTAGTCCCTCGCGGCGGGCCTGCAATCCGACCGAGCCTTCCCGCCCTCTGGGCCCGGCGGATGGCCCGTTCAGGGGCCTCAACGCGGAAAGCCCCGCCGGCCGTGCGTTCAAGGCCGGCGGGGCTTTCCGCCGGAATGCCGCTCCGCTGCCGCCCGAAAGCGGAATCGGGAGGGGGCAGGGGGCCCTTCAGCCCTCCAGCGCCACGGCGGGAACGATCTCGGGGGGCGGGCCGGCGAGCCCTGCGGCTTCACGGAGCTTCGGGGCCAAGGTCCCCGTGGCCTCCCAGGTGAAGTCCTCCTCGGCGCGGCCGAAGTGGCCGTAGGCGGCGGTGGCCTCGTAGATGGGCCGCTTGAGGCGCAGCGTCTCGATCATGGAGGCCGGCTTGAAGGAGACGACCCTCCTGAGGGCCTTGGAGATCTCGTCCTCGGGCAGCTTGCCGGTCCCGAAGGTGTTGATCTGGAGCGCGACCGGCTCTGCGACCCCTATGGAGTATGCCAGCTGGACCTCCGCCTGATCGGCGAGGCCGGCCGCCACTATGTTCTTGGCGGCGTAGCGGGCGGCGTAGCTGGCCGAGCGGTCCACCTTGGAGGGGTCCTTGCCGGAGAAGCACCCGCCACCGTGGCGGCCCCAGCCGCCGTAGGTGTCGACTATGATCTTGCGGCCGGTGAGGCCCGAGTCGCCCATGGGCCCGCCTATCACGAAACGCCCCGTGGAGTTCACGTGGATCTTGGTGTCGGCGTCCAGAAGACGCTCCGGCACGGTCTTCTTGATGACCTCGTCGATGACGGCCTCGCGGAGCTTCTCGGTGGAGACCTCAGGGGAGTGCTGGGCCGCGATGACCACGGCCTCGACCCGCTTCGGCTTGCCGCCGTCGTACTCGACGGTCACCTGGCTTTTGCCATCCGGCCTCAGGAAGTTGAGGACCCCGTTCTTGCGGACGTCGGCGAGCCTCCTGACCAGCATGTGGGCCAGCCGTATGGGGAGCGGCATGAAGACGGAGGTCTCGCTGGTCGCGAACCCGAACATGAGGCCCTGGTCGCCCGCGCCCTGCTCGTGATCCCTGCTCGAGTCCACCCCCATGGCGATGTCAGGGGACTGCTTGCCCAGGGCGTTGACGACCGCGCAGGTCTGCCAGTCGTAGCCCATCTCAGAACTCGCGTAGCCTATCTTCCTGATTGTCCGCCTTACCACGTCGGTCATGTCGACCCAGCAGTCGGTGGTGAGCTCTCCCGCGATGAGGGCCAGCCCGGTGCACAGGAGGGTCTCGCAGGCCACCCTGCCGTTGGGATCGTTGGCGAGCACGGCGTCCAGGATAGCGTCCGATATCTGATCCGCCATCTTGTCGGGATGGCCCTCGGTTACCGACTCCGAGGTGAAAAGGAACTGGTTTGGGCTCATTGGTAGGCTCCTTTCAATGGCCTGGGGCTTGGTTAAATCAGTCCATTCTAGATACCCCTGAAGGGCCGGTCAAGGGCGCCCGGGAAATCCCGCCCGCCTCAAGGCTATCCGGCAGCGCCCCCCTCCGTGAGGGCGAGAAGCCCCCGCAGGGAGCCGGAAACAGGGCGGCAGGGAGCCTCTGAAGGCCGCTGCCCTGACAGCCGGACAGGCCCCCGCCCCTCCCGCAGGTGACGCAGTTAATTTCTTTCAGTTCACAGCCATGGAGAGGGGCTGCGGAATCAAAGGCCTTCCTTGCCCTCGTCAGGGACCTGCTCGCCCGCAGCCCTGAGGCGGGCCCGCCTTGCCAAGGGGCAGGCTTTCCGCGGAACGCGGCCTTCCCCGCAGGGAGCAAGGCGCCTTTTCCGGCTTTCCGCATCGGCTCATGCTCTTCCGCCGCCTTAAGGCCCTGCCTCCCGGCCGGCGCCGCGCGGGACCGGCGTTCCGCGGCTTGCCCTCAAGCCGCGGACAAGGGCTCTTTCCGGGACCGGCCTCGGGAAAAAAAGCCGCGGAGGGAATTCCGGAGGCCCTGGCCTGGAGAGCGGCGGTCATTCCTGACATGCCTTGCCGGCCTGGGCCGCCTTGCTCTCCTGAAACGCCTGTCTTGGCGGACCGGCAAAGCCTTGCCTTGACGGGCAGGCCTGAACGCCGGGCTTGCCATGAGGCCATGAAGGCCGGGCGCGCCGTCAAAACCGGAACTTGCCGCGGCTTGCTGAAGCGCGGAAAAGGGGCAAGTTCCGGACGGCTTGCTCCAAAGGCCCTGACGCCTGAACCGGCTTGCCGGCGGATCCTGCCCCCGGCAAGGGCCGAAAACGAAGGCGGCTTCCGCAAGCGGGCGCCGCGCCCGTGCCGTGCCGCCCCGGCGGCCGGCCTTCCGGGGAGTCCGTAGGCGCCCGGCCCGGAGTGGGCGCTCCTTTTACAAGTCCTGGAATGTCGGCGATTGCCTGACATTCAATGTTCATGTCCCGAAATCGGTACGGCAAGCCAAGCGATTAAATACGCAAAGGCATGTCACTTAGCCATGATTGACAAGCCACAAATTGAAGTGGCTGATTTTAAAGCTGGAATAGGTGATTCATAAGGAAAATACTTACCTCACAAGTGAGATTTCAATTGTCACCGTCAAAACGGATGAAATATAAGGATAACCGCCATTGAATTATCGAAAAATAATGAGGCACAAGGAAGGACTGAAATGTATGGTGGAAAACTGATGATTCATAAGGATATTCATTATTTATACTATGATTGTTAATTATTTATAAAGGATATCAGATTGATGCGGGAAAAAGTTATTGCCTCATAAGGGAAATCAAAAGCAATGAAGGCAAGTTTCGCAGGAGTCCTTGCCGGCTCCGCCTTCGCGGGAGAGACTAGGGGGCTTTCCCTAAGCGGGCGAATGGCCGGCGGCCTCTTGCCAGGGGACTGCCTGACGAAGGCTGCCGGCCGGCAAGCAGGCCCGGAAAGCCCCAGGCCCTTGCCATGCCCGGAAAGCCACGTGCCAGTGGCCTTCCGGGAAAGCCCCGTGACTTGCAAGGAAAAGCCGCGGCCCTCGACGCGCAGACCGGAACGAGGGAAATCACGACAAAATTCCCTTGCGGAACGCGCCGGTTCCGCCAGTATCGCCAAAATCAAATCCCTTCGTCCTTGAGCCGCCAAGCGGGTTCGCGGAAAGGCGCGCAGGCTACCGCCCGTTCGCGCCGGCCTCACTGCGGGCGGCCGGATGCCGCCTTCCGGCGCGCGGCTTCTCCGCGCCGGAAGGCTCTTCCCTTGAGCGGATCCGATGCGCCTGCCCCAAACCGCCCGCGTTAAGCCAAAGCCTGACCGGGGCGCCGGCGCCCGCCTTCCGCCCCTGCGGGCCGGAAGGCTCGCCTCTGCATGGCAAGCCGACGCCGGACCTTGCGGCACAGGGCCCGTAGCGGCGGCTCGTGCGCCTCAAGCTGTTGCGCGGGTCGCCTCCCGGCTGGCATGGCTTAGTCCCTGCGGCCTCTGAAGGGTATCCTCCCGGAAGCTTGAGCCCTCACGGCGCGAAAGTCCCCCGAAAAATACTCCGGCCCCCGGCCGGCCGCCTCTTTCAAGGGGGAGGCTCGCGCCCTTGCCCGGAACGGCCCGCAAGAAAAATTATCCGTCGCGAATTGCCCGCCTGCGGCGGGGCGCGGCCGGCGGCAGGCAAACCTCAAGCGCCGGGGCGCGCGGAGGCCCGTGCCGTCGTTTTGGGAAATCCAGCGTTTACAAGGGTTTCAGGCCACGATGCCGCGTGACGGCTCTTCCCTCCGCTGCCGGGCGCCTCCTCTTCCTAAGCCCGATCAAGGCCCGGAGTGCCGAATAATTCCCGCTCCCGGCTATTGACACTCCTCCGATTATTGTTTAGCATAGATTGCAGATGGAAACGCGCGGGGCGACAGGGCCCCGCAGGACTTGCGATCCTCCACGATCCGCCAGGGGCCCGTTGCCGGGCCCGCAGCCCTAAAACAAGCGCATTCCCCCGCATGGCCCAAGGGCGGCTTCACCCTGACCTTGCGGCGAAAGCCCCGGAATTATCCGGCGGACCCGAAAAACGCGGGACGCCCGTGCGCCTGTCAGGACGGGGCCTGCCTCGCCGATGCCTTCCCCCGCGCCCCTCCTAAGCGGGAGGGACACCACCGCAAGACCAGAAACGCAGGCGGGCCTAGCCCCCCGCCGCCAAACAAAAGACAAGGAGGACTCTGTGAAGAAGACCGAACTGGTCGCAAAGCTTTCCGAGGAAAGCGGCGTCAGCCAAGCCGCAACCAAGACCATCATCGACGGCCTAGTCTCCACCATCCTGAAAACCGTGAAGAAGGAGAAGCGCTTCGCCATCTCCGGCCTCGGCGTCTTCCACCTCGTCAAGAGGGCCAAGCGGACCTGCCGCAACCCCCAGACCGGCGAGCCCGTCAAGGTGAAAGCCCACAACGCCCTCACCTTCAAGCCCTCCAAGACCGTCAAGCAGAGCTTCGCCTAGGCTTCTGCCCCCCTCCCTCTGACATTCCAGCTGAACCCCGGACCCCGCCGCAGGGCCTCCTTCACGGCCGCGCGCCGGGGTCCGGTCTTTTCAGGCGCGTTTGCCGCAAGGCCTGAGCCCTGGCTTCCGGGACCGCTTGCGCCGCATGTCCGCCGCTCGGAGCCTCCGCCGCGCGACTTCGCCTGTCCCCTTCAATCCTTTGCTTGTTCTCCCTTCAGCCATCAGCCGCTTCCCGCTTCCCGCTTCCCTCCCCTCTCTTGAGCCCTTCCCCTCGCCTTCATGCCTTTTCCCTCACTGCTTTCCGCCAGTCCCCGCGCCTCGGGGCTTTCCCTGTCCATTGCCTCCGCTCACCCCGGCCCGCCTGAGCGAATCAAGCCCTGGCCCCTCCTGCCCTGACCTGCCCGGGCAGGCCGGCCGCAAACATGCCAGGCCCCCCGCCTGAGCCGCCTTGCGCCTGCCTGCCGATGAGCCAAGAGGGCGATAACGGCCGACATGAGCCTGTTCCTTTGCGGCCCCGCAAGGCAGCCCTCCGAAAGCCCATTTCCCCATGGCCGGCCAAAGTCCTTCAAGAACGCCCGCGGCCCGAGGGGACGCCCGCGCGGCGCAAGATATTTCAGAGGAACATCTTAAAAGATCCGTCCGCTCCCTTGTCCCCAAAAGCGAAGCAGGAACGGCGCCCGGGCGGCCGGCCTCCTGAAAACCCTGGCCCGAACAGGCAGAGCGCCTCCTGACTGCCGTCAAGAAGAGGGAACGCGCGGGTTGCGCCCTCGTCAGGAAAAACGCCGCCTGAGCGGAAGGCCGCTGAAGGCGGGTACGGCATGGAGGGAATGAGGCAAACGCGGAGCGAAGGCGGCGGAGAGCGGGAAGAAAAGAGGCGACTGAAGAGGCTTAGGGCGGGCAAAGGCGGGAAGGCAACGGCAGGGGGCTCGCGCCGGCCGCAAGCCGGTCGGAAGCTTGCGGCCGGCTTCAGGCGCGGAGGGCAAAACCGCGGCAAAGCATAGGGGCCGGGCCCTGCGGGGCAACGGGGCGGCGTCGGCGCGCGGCCTGCCCGGGGGCTCCGGCACGGGGAATGGCGCGTCCTTGACCTTCAGGCGACCCGCCTGCGGCTCTGGGCGAGGATCTCGCAGAGCCTTACCGTGTCGAAGACGGTGGCGGCATAGTTGTCGGCGCGGCTGTGGTCCTTCTGGGCGGGGGTCACCTTGACGCCGCTGATGAAGATGGCGGGAGAGGAGGCCAGGCCGCGGAACTCCCTCAGGGCCCCGATGGTGTCCTCCAGGCTTCTCAGGCAGCTGGAGAGGTGCACAGAGAGCCAGACGACGTCAGGCTTCCAGTCCCTGGCGCTCTCGACGAAGCGGCCCGCGCTCACGTCCACGCCCAGGTCGCTGACCTCGAAGCCGTAGGCGTTCAGAAGCGCCCCTGCTATGTTCTTGCCGAGGCTGTGGATCTCGCCGCGGACGGTGCCTATGAGGACCCTGCCCTTGTAGCTGCCCTTGCCCCCTGGCTTGATGCGGGGGGAGACCAGGCTGATGACCCGGTTGATTATCTCGCCCGCCATGATGAGGCTGGCGATATAGTACTGCCCCGAGTCGTAGAGCTCGTTTATCTCCATCATGGCCGCCTCGCAGGCGGCCAGGATGCACTTGGGGGGCATCTCCTTCTCGTTGAGCCTCCGCGCTATGTCCACCGAAGACCCCACCTCCAGGGCGATGAGGGACTGGATAAGGTTCACGAGGCAGGTCTTTTCGGGGCTGTACTTAATCATCCCAGACACCTATCCTGGTAGTGAAGGAGATGTTCTCCTTGGGCGTCATGAACCAGCCAGAGCCCAGGGGCTCGTCGGCGTAGCCGTAGAAGGTGTAGCGGATCTTGAAGGCGGCCGCGGCCGCGGAGGCCTTGAGCAGACCGGCCTCCCGCCCGGAGAGAACGCAGGGCTCGAGCCTCAGGCTGGACTTCTTGACGAAGCCGTTGTCCTGACCCGTGAAAAGCGAGGAAAGCGAGCTGGCCTCCATTTCCGACTCCACGATGGGGCTCTTGGGATCGTATTTGAGGTAGGCCTTGTTGAGCAGGAAGGGCTGGCCCTTGTGGGAGACCAGCCGTTCCAGGACCACGGTCATCTCCCCGGGCTCTATCTCCAGGCTTTCCGCGGCCCGCTCGGAGGCCTCGGCCATGCCCGCGTGGAGGATCTGGATCTCCACGCTCCCGCGGTCCTCGAGCCGCTCGATGAGCCCCTCCATGTTGAAGGCCGCCCTGGTCCAGTCCGGACCGCACACGAAGGTCCCGCTCCCGTGCACCCTGCGCAGGATGCCCTTCTCGGCCAGCACGTGTATGGCCTGCCGCACGGTCATGACCGCCACCCCGTAAGTCTTGCTGATGGCTGCCTCCGCCGGGATACGGGTCCCCTGAGGGAACTCCCCGTTGCAGATCTTCTCCTTGATGAGGGTGGCAAGCTGAACGTAGGCGGGCCCCTTGAAGGAGCTTTTTATGTTCACGGCCGGGAGAGGCCTTCTGTCTTCTTGGCTGGTCATGGAGGAAGAGCCTTTGGGTCGTCGCTGAAAGCCCCTGCGGGCGGGCAAGCGGGAAGCCGGACAGGGAAGGGCCCTTGAGGCCGCCTGGCCCATGCCGTGCCATGAGTCCGGGGCGGGGCCCGGGCAAGCCGCGAAGGGCGCCCGGACAGGGGCTGAAATGCCCGGTCGCCGTGAGGCAGGCGGCAAAGGGCCTGCGGGAGAGGCGGCGCGGTTCCCGGCTGCAGGCAACCGCCTCAGAGGGCCGGCGCCGCGCGGGCGTCTCATGGCGGAGCTAAGCCTTATGCCCGGCTCAGATCTTCGCGAAATGATATACCCCGCACGGGGAAAAATCCAGAGGCCCCGTTCAGGCGGGCCCCGGGCTTTTCCAGGCTGCCGTCCCCTTGCCCCGCAGGCGGCCCTCGCCCTCCTTGCTGGCCGGCCTGGATTCCGGGCCCCGGTGACCGGCGAGGCCGCGGCCTTCAAGGGCGCCGCGCTCTCAAGGGGGCGGGGGTCCCTGGCCGGGCCCGGAGCAGGCCGAAGACAACGTGCCGGAGAGGCCCGCTCAGGTCCAAAGCGACCCTTGCCGGGGCGCCCGGGCCTGCGGTTGCGCAGGCAGGCTGACGGCGATCCGCCGGCTCCGGGCGCCGGGACAAAATCCTGGAGGAGGCGGCCCGGAGCCTCCGAGGCTTGCTCTTGGCAGCCGCAATACGCTTGATATGCGGCCCGCCGCGTTCCAGGCGTCGCCTGAATCAGGAACGGCCGAAGGATTAAGCCCGCAGGTCACTGCGGGCCGCCTCCCGGAGACGAGAGGCGGGCCCGTTTGAGCGCCGCGCGCCGCCGGGTCCAGCAATGCCCCGGCTGGGACCGCAGGGCTGGAGGGGCGGCCGCGGCCGCCTGCGGCCGGCCGGGTTCCATCCTTAATTCTATTGGAGGCGTCGGCCGCGATTTCCCTCGCGCCGCCGGAGCCTTCCGCCTGCAGGGCCCGTCGTCGCACTGATACGCCGGCCGCAGGCCATAGGGGCGGATATTCCTTCCGCCTGATGTCACCGGCAGGCGGAATCCTGCCGGGTCCCGGCCTGGACTAACGGCGACAGAAAAAATTGTTCCTTTATGGTACATATTCGTTTCCTTAAGGTTACTTCACGCGGTACAGGTTCAGTGCCCGCCGGGCAAATTGAGGCTATTTTTCTTGAAATTTTCGGCATTTACCTATGACAAAGCCCGGCCGCGCCCCTAACATGGCGTTGCCTGCTTCGCGTCTCCCGTTCAGCCAGGCGCCGCGCGGCCCCTAATTTTTTAGCTGACCCTGTTTTCGGCGCGCTCAGGGGCCAGCGGATAACCGGAGAATGTCTTGGGGCGGTCATGGCCCGGCCCGTCGCGAGGCTGGGTTAAATCAGGCGCAGGCAAACGAGAATTCTAAGTGTTAATGTTCAACTATTAAAATGATATTGTTGTATATAATAATATATAAATGATATTTTAAATAATAAAATAAATTTTAGGTGCTGAAGCAAATAATTTTTAAACTGAGATATTCTACCCGAAACAACGAGTTAGGGAATAGGACTTTATCCATTAATTAGCAATCAAATTAACATCAGCCCTCCCGCAAATTCTTGTCGCAAAAAAAAGCCCCGGGCTATTGAAAACCCCAGTTCCTTCTGCTAATATGCGTGACATAAGAAAAGGTTGGAACGCCTCCCCCCCGGCAGGCCGACCACCCTGCTCTGGGCGCTTCCGGCCGCAAGCGGCCGTCAGCCGATGAAGGCTCCCGCGCCCTCCTCCGCTCAAGAGGCTTCCAGAGCATGGCGCGCCGCCTGACTGCGCTTGCGGACTGTCCGCTTTACGCCAAGGCGGCCTTCCCCGACCGAATTTTTTCAGGGCCTGCAGGCGGTTGGAACCCCGTGACCCCAGGCCTTGTCCCGGGCGAACTGCATTTATGCCTGCGGCCAACGAAACCGACGGACCTGTTCCTTCAGCGAAGTGATTTTTTTTCCACGGAAATGGCCAAAACCGCTCGCCTCGCCAAGGAAGGTTCCCCCTGCCGACAAAAAAATTCAATCTTGTCGGCCATTTGACCCCAGCTCGTCAAGCGCCGGGGGTCGGCAAAAAAATCTAGACATCTAGATTTTTCCCTTGATTTCGGGCGCGAATTTCGCTATAACCTCAGGACGAGCAGTGACAGCGTGGCTCTCGCAGGTCCTTCCGCCCTTCTCACGCCAGGAGCATTAGATGCGGACCGTTCTCTTCACAGGTTTGCTGGGGTCCGGGAAATCCACCGCCCTGTTAAGCCTGGCGTTCTTTCTCAAGCGTAAGGGCGGGCCCAAGTCCGTGGCCGCTGTAGAGACCGAATCGGGAGAGAAGGCCGTCGCGAGCGAGCTCGCCGCCGACAAGGGCTACCTGACTACGGACCTCACCCGCGGCTGTATCGGCTGTACCTCGCTGACCTCCGGCCTCTGTAACACGCTCGAAAATCTTCTTCACTCCTGCCCGCCTCCCTCCTGGCTCCTCATCGAAGCTTCCAGCCTCGGCTTTCAAACCATTAAAGACACGGTAATCCAGTCCCTCGCCAACGAAGCCCAGCCTTTCACCGTCCTCATGATCGAGGCCGGGGGCTGGGCTGAATTGCATCAGGAGGCCCCGCTCCTCGCGGACGGCCTCGCGGCCGGGGCCGACCTTGTTCTGGTCAACATATTCGATCATTTGTCCCCCGACACCATTTCCGCGATCGAGGCTCAAGTCTCCAGGGTTAACCCCGCCTGTCCCGTAAAGGCGGCCCGCGCCCCGGACCTTGACCCGGCCGACGCGTTCAGAAACTTCTTAGAGGCCGGACCCGAGATTGGGGCCGGGCCTGCCTGTCAGGCGGCGCGCGGAACGGCTGATGAGCGCGCTTCCGTTCCTCCCGCCATGGCCTGACCCGGCAGTCCCGACCGCTACCGCCGTCTTCCGGGGCGGCGTAAGCTTCCAGCATACCAGCGGCGACCCAGCTTCGCCGTCCGGTCTCCAGCTGTGTCCCCCGGCCCGTCGGCTTTCCGGCGGACCAACGCTCTTTCTATACACTTTGTACATCGGAGGTAGCCTTTATGTTGTACAAGACCCTGGCCATCAGCAATCCTGATGACCTTATCTTCGGAACCGCACCCAAGCCCGTGACCACCCGCAACTACGGCCTGGTCATCGGCGGGGGTACCCTGTACCCCGAGCTCAACTTCACGGTTCCGGCCATGAAGCTCGAGCAGTCCACCGTCAAGGAGATGTACGGGCACTACGAGCAGATCTCCCGCGAGGCCCTCAAGCGCGCCGGCGAGCTCGAGTCCCCGGGCGTGGTCCTCGAGTGCGAGACCCTCCCCCAGCAGACCGAGTTCCCCGAGTGGTCCGAGACCATCGCCAAGATCCTCCTCGAGGCCATGGCGAAGGAGAACGCCAGGAGCGGGCTCAAGAGCGCCCTGCGCTTCACCCCCAACGACAACCGCGACATGATCCGCCCGCCCCTCATGAGGAGCGGATACCACCTGGAGAGGATGCTCGACACCTTCGAGCGCGTGACCAAGGCCGGCGCCGACCTCATCAGCATCGAGTCCATCGGCGGCAAGGAGACCCACGACGAGTCCCTGATCAAGTGTGACATCGCCGAGGTCATCTTCGCCCTGGCCGTCCTCGCGGCCCGCGACATGAAGTTCCTCTGGGACAAGATCGTCGACATCTGCAACAAGAACGGCTCCACCCCGGCCGGCGACAGCTCCTGCGGCTTCGCCAACACCGCCATGGTGCTGGCCGAGCAGAAGCTCATCCCGAACTCCTTCTCCGCCGTCGTCCGCGTGCTCGCCACCGTCCGCGCGATCGTCGCCATCGAGAGCGGCGCGAAGGGCCCCGGCAAGGACTGCGCCTACGAGAACCCGTTCCTGAAGGCCATCACCGGCAACCCGTCCTCGGGCGAGGGCAAGACCGCCGCCTGCGCGCACCTCTCCCCGGTGGGCAACATCGCCAGCGCCTACACCGACCTCTGGAGCAACGAGTCCGTGCAGAACATCATGCTGCTCGGCGCCATGGCCCCCACCTCCTACATGGAGTCCCTCATCTACGACTGCCGCCTCTACAACGGCCTGAAGCAGTACGGCCACGGCAAGGCCCTCCGCGACGCGATGATCCGCAGCGACGCGCCCCTGGACAGCCGTGCCTTCGTCTTCGCCCCCCAGAACGTCATCCTCTTCGCTAAGACCATCGTCGAGAGCGCCAACCGCTACGACGCGGCCAAGAACGTCTCCAAGGTCGTCGCCACGACGATCCTCGAGGCCGGCAAGAGGGGCGAGACCAGGGTCAGCAAGCCCGAGACCAAGTACATCCAGAAGATCATCTCCACCGTCGACGCCCTGCCCAAGGACGAGGGCGAGTTCATCGAGAAGATCCTCAAGAAGATCGACAAGACCAAGCTGAAACTCGAGGAGTACGGCCTGTAGGCCCAGCCCCCTCCGCTTGGCCCTGCCAAGACCTTACCCGAGGTTTTCCGGCGAGCAGCCTCACGCGCCGCCGGAAACCTTGGGTACCTAACCTAAGGCCTCTTCAGGCGTGACAGGCCCCGCACAAACCACAGGCTCCGGAAGGTCCCTAACCGTCCGACGGGCCTCGCGGGGAGACGCCGCGCAGGAAGGCTGAACTCCACAGCCGTCCAGGCCGGGGCGCCCGGACCCGCCGAACTCAGGCCTTATGCCCGCAACCACAGAACCTTCCGCCGGACAGCCCCTGTCCGGCCAGCAAGCCGCCGCCGGCGCATCTAGACGACTCCAGATCCCAGGCGGCCGCATTTCCAGTTTTTCAGTCCACTGAAAAAGGAGAGCCACTAATGTCCATCAAAGACGTGTATCAGGCAGTAGTAGATTTCGACGACGACGCGATCGCCGGACTCGTTGACAAAGAGGTCAAGGCCGGGACCCCCGCGCAGAAGATCCTCGACGAGGGCCTCATCGCCGCCATGGACTACGTCGGCAAGCTGTTCTCCGAGGGCGAGCTGTTCGTCCCCGAGATGCTCATGGCCGCCACCGCCATGAAGGCCGGCCTTACCGTCCTGAAGCCCGTGCTGGCCAAGGCCGGGTCCTCAACGATCGGCACCTGCGTCATCGGCACCGTGAAGGGCGACCTGCACGACATCGGCAAGAACCTCGTCGGCATGATGCTCGAGGGCGGCGGCTTCGAGGTCTACGACCTCGGCTCCGACGTCGAGCCCGCCAAGTTCGTCGCGGCCGCCAAGGAGAAGAAGGCCCAGATCGTCGGCCTCTCCGCCCTCCTGACCACCACGATGCCCTACATGGAGGAGACCGTCAACGCGCTGAAGGAGGCCGGCCTGACCTCCAAGGTGATCATCGGCGGAGCCCCCGTCACCGCGGCCTACGCGGAGAAGATCGGGGCCGCCGGCTACTCCGATGACGCCCCCGGCGCCGTGGAGCTCGCCCGCAGCCTGCTGAAGTAGTCTCCTTTAAGAACCTCCAGGGGTTTTCCAGGGCGGCCAGAGACGCTCCCCCCGTCCGGCCGCCTGAAACCCCGTAATCCGGGCTGTCGCCGCCCGGCGTTCTTTCCGCCCGCCCTGACCGACTACACTCCAAAACATCCTGTTTTACCGTGTAGGCCTATGACATAACGGCGATGTACTTATTTCATGGGCCTACATTCGATTTTCCCCGTAACCCCGGACCCGCAGGGCCGCCGCGCGCCACCTAAGGCCCCGGTTGCCCCCCCGCAAGGCCTAAGTGGCCGGGTCTTACGGGAAGCCGGGCGCATCGGAGCGCGCCGGAGCCGCCGCAGCGGACAAGTTTTCCGGACATGCCCTTTGCTTTTCCTCCCGTTTTGCCTTATACTCCCTGACAACTGAAGAAATCCCATAGTCGGCTCCCCCCCGGATGTGAAGATTCCCAAATCAGCCTCCGCCTGCCGTTCCCTGCGGCGGCGAAAGCCCCGTTGCATCCGGAAGCCGGCCTTGATCCAGATTTCAGACCGGTTTTTTTTTGTTTTTCAGGCCCTTCGGGCCTGGCGGAAGCCCCGCCCCGGCGGCGGGGCCCAGCAGAGCCACCCTCCCCGGACGGCAGCGGGCCGCCGGGGGTTCCAGAGAAGCCGCCCCTGCGGCGGGGCCGGAATCCAGGCCAACCCATATCCGCCTTCCGAGGCGCATTCAAGGTGACATAGATGATAATCGTAGGCGAGTTGATTAACGCCAGTCGCAAGAAAATCAAGGAAGCGATCGAAAAGAAAGACGCCGACTACATCAAGGAAATCGCGATCAACCAGGACAAGGCGGGCGCGAGCTACGTCGACGTCAACGCCGGCGTGTTCGTGGGCCAGGAGCCCGAGTACCTGGTCTGGCTCGTCGAGACCGTGCAGTCGGTGGTCGACAAGCCCCTCGCGCTGGACAGCCCCGACCCCAAGGCCATCGAGGCGGCGATGAAGGTCCACAAGGGCACCCCGATGCTCAACTCCATCTCGATGGAGAAGGACCGCTGGGCCAAGCTCTCCCCCGTCATCGCCAACACCGACATCAAGGTCGTCTCCCTGTGCATGAGCGACGCCGGCATGCCCACCACCGCCGTTGACCGCGTCAAGATAGCGGGCGACCTGGTCGATGGCCTCACCAAGATCAACATCCCCCTCGAAAACATCTACATCGACCCGCTGGTCCAGCCCGTCGGCACGGATTACACCTTCGGCATCGAGTTCCTGAAGGCGGTCACCCAGATCAAGGAAAAGTTCGCGGGCGTCCACATCATGTGCGGCCTGTCCAACATCAGCTTCGGCCTGCCCGAGCGCAAGTTCCTCAACCGCATCTTCATGGGCCAGGCCATCATGGCGGGCCTTGACGGCGCCATCATCGATCCCCTTGACAACGCGATGATGGGCACCATCGCCGGCGCGGTCGCCCTGATTGGCAAGGACAAGGGCTGCCGCGGATACCTCAAGGCCTTCCGCGCCGGGCTGGTCAAGGCCTAAGCCTCGTCTTTCCCGAATTTCCCCGCTCTTCTCGGAGCGCTTCCCCCTGCCAAGCCCCGCCGCATCCCCAGCGGCGGGGCTTCGGCGTTTCAGGCGCCGCTTTCCGGCCCCGGCCCCCTCTCCCTTGCCTCCCTCCCGCTCCCCCCGGCTTTCCCGGCCGGCCCGCCTGCCTGAGGATCGCCTCCCTGCCGCAGGCAGGCTTTTCCCGCAGGCCTTCGCAAGGCTTCCGGGCCGCCTGTTCAGCCCTTCCCGCGGCAAGCCTCCCATGGCCGGCCTTGGCGAGGCCTCGCAGGGCTTTTTCCCGGGCTCGGTTTTGGGTTATCCTGCGCTTGAGCCGCCGGCCCCCGCCAAGCCCTGAGGGCGGCTTCCGCGTGTCCCGGCGCGGAGGCCCCGCGCCCTCGCGCCGCCTGCGCCGGGCCCGGCCGTCTTCCGCCCCCCGCCCGGCCCTCCCGGCGCCTCTCCACCTTAACCCGACCCGTTCCGGCGGGGGCCAGCCCCGCTTCTTTAGCCAGGCACCTTATGCGCGACATCGTGATAGCCGTCCGGGACACCCCGGAACCCCTCAAGCTGGCCGAGTGGACCGTGGAGTTCCTCCAAGGCTTTACCCCCGGGCCCAGAAAGGTCCTGGTGGACCGGAGCCCTCTTACGGTCCCCCCTGCCTCCCGCCCCGAGGACGTCTTCCCGTACCTCGTGATCTCTTTGGGAGGCGACGGCACCCTCCTGCAGGCCGCCCGCCGTTGGGGGCTTTCAGGCACGCCAATACTGGGCGTCAACATGGGCACCCTCGGCTTCCTGGCCGAGGTCGAATGCGCCCGGTACAGGGATCTGCTCATACCCGCCCTCAAGGGCGAGGCCGCCCTCGAAGAGCGGCGGCTTCTGGACATCACGGTGTCCAGGGACGGGGAGACGGTCTTTTCCGCCCCCGTGCTTAACGATGCCGTGGTGGACAAGGGGGCTCCCTCGCGGATCCTCAACCTGCGCCTGAGCGTGGACGGCTCCAAGGCCTGGAGCTACCGCGCGGACGGGGTCATCCTCTCCACCACCACCGGCTCCACCGCCTACAACCTCTCCGCCGGCGGCCCGGTGGTGCATCCGTCGCTCCCCGCCTTAGTGGTCACGCCCATCTGCCCCTTCACTCTTTCGAGCCGTTCCCTGGTGCTCCCGCTGGACTCCCGGATCGAGGTGGCCATAGACGAGTCCGCGCCCTCGATCTTCCTTACCGTGGACGGGCAGATGACCTTCCAGCTGGCCGCCGGCGACAGCGTCATCGCCGTCCGCTCGGACTCCGCGGTCAGGCTCGTGAAGAACCCGCACCGCGAATACCTGGACACCCTTCAGCTCAAGCTGGGTCTCTTCCAGAAGGACCGCTGACGGCGGCTGCCCTGGCCGGGCCTGTTCGCGCACTCCTTTGCCGCCGCGGCTCCGGGCCGGCGCCTTCCCTCCCGTTCGCGGGGGCGCGGAGACGAGCCCGCCGCAGTACGATTTCCCCGATGCGCGCCTTTGCCGCCGGGCAGAGCGGCGAGAACCGCTAAAAGCCGTAGTCCGCAAGGGCAAGGCGGAAAACCTGCCCTGCTTCCGCCGTCCCGCCGGGGCCAGGACGGAAGCTCATCCTGCCTCCCTCGCGGGCGGCGGCGGCGGAACTTCGGCCAGCGCGCGCGGGCGGCCGCGCCCAAGGGACGAGGGACCGGCCCGTGAGAAGCGCGCCGCGAACGGTTCCGTGACGTTCACGGCAAAGCCGCGAACGGCGGCGACAAGTCAAAACGAGCGCGGACCGGCAGAACCCGGCAGACGGGCGGGCGCGGGCATAAACCCGGAACGGAAAGACAAGGCGAGGAATTGCGGGAGGAATCGGGAAAGACCGGAACGGCGTGAGGGGCCGGGAATGACCCGGACAGGCGGGCAGGCCCGGGAAAGGGCGGAAATCCCGAAAAGACGGGCACAACCGTTCGCCTCCCCGCCCTGTCCGCGCAGGGCCGGCCTTGAGGGGTTCCTGCCGGGATGCCGCAGGCCGCCAGAGCGCGCTCCGCCGGCCGGCCTTGGCCGGCTTAGCCGCGCGGCTGCGCCGCCGCCGTAAGGCGTTGCCGCAGCCTGCGCTTGACAAAGCGCAGGCTGACCGGGTTCAGGCAGGAATGAAACCGCCTGCCTGAAGCTTAACGTGAACGACAGCCTGCAGCGGAGCCGGAGAACGGGGAAAGCCGGGGAAGCGGGGAAGCGGGGAAGCGGGCTGAAAAGGCGGGCGGGCAAGGTAGACGGGACCCGGCCGTCTCAAGGCCATCGGCGCCGACGGGCGCATCAGACCTTCATGTTGATCACGGTCCCCAGCATGTGATCCGCAGTGGGTATGACCTTGGCGTTGGCCTGGTAGCCCCGCTCGGTCACGATGAGGTTCACCATCTCAGTGGCGACGTTGGTATTGGAGCCCTCCACGAAGCCCTTGGGCACCCAGGCCGGGGTGGAGGGATCCCTGGGCAGCCCCTCCCACGGGAGAAGCGGCCCGCCTGGCCCCAGGCCCACCTGGGTCTGGGCCGCCGTCCCGGAGTAGCGGGGGAGGTCCTGGTAGGTGGTGCGCCCGGCCTTGAAGCCGTCGGTAAGGACATTGGCCAGGTTATGGGCGGTGACCTGGGTGCCTATCCCGAAGGCGTTGAGGGCAGTGGACGAGGCGTACATGGCAGAGGAGACGGTCAAGGGCGCGAAACCTTTTGCCCTCCGGCGCCCTGAACCGGCAGAGGTTCCGGGGCAGGCCGACGGGACTTGGGGGGAAGCGCCTTGCCGCGCTTTCCCTTTCCTTCATTTTAGCCTCCCGCAGGGGCTTTCGCAACCTGCCCTCCCGCCGCCTCATGCGGGACTGGCCTTCCGCCCTGCGCGAGGGCCCGGCATCATCAGCGCCCCTTGCCCCGGCCGAAGGCTGATTGACCGGGCCTCGACTTCCGCCGTCTTTCGGGACCTTCGCCGGACCTTCGCCCGACCTTCGCCCCGCCTTGTCTCCATGCGGCAACAGGTGTAAAATCGCTGGCGCGTCTCATGAAGCCGCTTCTGCCCTGCCTCCCGGCGCGCGGGGGGAGGGCCGCGGGCCGCCGGGGGCTTCCTTTGCTCATCTTAACCAGGAAAATCGGGGAGACCGTCACCATCGGCGACGACATCAAAGTCCAGGTGGTGGAGGTCAAAGGCCGCCAAGTCCGCCTGGGCATCACCGCGCCCGCCGAATGGGCGGTCCACCGCGAGGAGATCTTCGTCAAGATCCAGGAGCAGAACCTTCAGTCCCTGCGGACGGCCACCTCCGATCTGGAGTCGGCGGCCCAGCTGTGGACCGCCAACAAGCCGGGAGGACCCCGTGAGTGATCCAGAGGGGCGCCGACCGGACGGCAAGGCTCACATGCTTAAAATCAACACCCAGAGATTCGGGGTGATGGACATACCCGAGATCTCCGTCGTCACCGTCCTGGGCGGAATCATCGGGTTCCCGGAACTTACCCGTTACGTCCTGATCCAAAGGCCCCACGACGCGCCGTTTTACTGGCTGCAGTGCCTGGACGACCCCACCCTGGCCCTCGTCCTGGTCAACCCGGTGCTCTTCAAGTCGGACTACGCCCCGGAACTCCCCCGCGGGATTCTGGAGGAGCTCGGCGCGGGGGACGGCGAGATCACGCTCTTCGCGATTGTCACTATCCCCCAGGGCCGCCCCCAGGACATGACCGCCAACCTGCTGGGGCCCCTGGCCATGAACCCCGCTACCCGCAAGGCCCGCCAGCTCGTCCTGGACGACAGGCTCTATACGCACCGGCACCCCATCATCCCGGCAACCGCATGAAGAGAGCAGGCACTGGAAAACCCCGCCACGGCGCGGGCGCGCCCCTCCGGCCGGCCCCTGAGCCCGCCGATGCCCTCCGGCCGGCCCCTGAGCCCGCCGGGACTGACGGGCCTTCCCCCCTCATCGGCAAGTTCCTTGACAACCTGCGGGCCGTCAGGAACCGCCGCCCCAACACCATTTCCGCCTACTCCCGCGATCTCAGGGCCTACGCCGCTTTCCTGAAGCCATTGGGCCTGACCCCGGAATCGGCAGGCAAAACCCAGCTCAGGGCCTATATCCTCTCGCTGCGCGCCCGCCTGGACAACTCCTCCATCGCCAGGGCCCTTTCCGCCGTCAGGGCCTTCGGGGCCTGGCTGGTGCGCGAGGGATACTCCGACTTCAGCCCCGCCTCCTCGGTCAAGGGGCCCAAGCTTCCCAGACGCCAGCCGCGGTTCCTGTCCCTGACTGAGGCCGAGACCCTCTTGGACGCCGGCGTAAGGCCGGCCAAGCACAAAGCGGCAGGCGCGCCAGGGGCCGGGGACATTGAGGCCGCGAAAGATTCAGGAAGCGCGGCTTCCTCGTCCCCAGGCCGCAGGCGCGGCCGCCCGCCCCTGACCCAGGACTCTCACCGGGCCAGGGACCAGGCGGTCCTGGAGCTGGCCTACTCCTCGGGGCTCCGCGCGGGGGAGCTGGCCTCCCTGGACGTGGAGGATTTCAGGCTCTCCGAAGGCTGGGTCCACGTGCGCTCCGGAAAGGGAGGCAAGAGCCGCCTCGTGCCGACGGGTCTTCCCGCGATCCGGGCCGCCAAGGCCTGGCTCCGGGAGCGAGAACTCCTCGTCTCCTCCCTCCCGCTCCAGGAGAAAGGCCGGACAAGCGCGCTTTTCCTGGGCGCGCGCGGAGCGCGCCTGCAGGACCGGGAGATCCGCAGGATACTTCTGAGGCGCCTGACGGCCGCCGGCCTTGACACCGCCTACTCCCCCCACAGCCTGAGACACAGCTTCGCGACCCACCTGCTCGAGGCCGGGGCCGACCTCAAGGCTATCCAGGACATGCTGGGGCACAGCTCCCTGTCCACTACCGAACGCTACACCCACCTGGACATGAGTTCCCTGCGCCGCGCCTATCAGGCCCATCCCCGTGCCCTGCCCGCCGCCGGAGGCGCGGGCCGCCGCGCCAAGGGCAAGGGCGCGCCTAGCGAAGCGGGGCCTCAGGCTCCTGAGGGCCTTGAGGACTTTCAGAGGCTTGAAGGCCTTGGGGACCTTCAGGACCTGCAGGACCTTCAGGACCTTCAGGAAAAGACGCAGGATCCGCCCTCCAGGCCTTAGCCCAAGGCGGCTTCAAGCTTTCCGGGGCGCTTTCGGCAAGCCCGCAAGGGCAGGCCGTCAGTTCAGGCTTTCCGGCCTGCCCCGCTCCGGCCGCCCCCGGCCTTAAGACGGGAAAATCCCGCGGCGAGGCGCCGGAAAACCCCGGAAAAATCCCGTTTCTTCCTTGGCCCGGCCCTTGATTCCCGCGCGGGGAATGCTTATTTTTTACCTTTGAGGCCGGAAGCTCCATGCCGGGACCCAAAAAGCCTTTCAGGCCTGAGGGAAGCCGCCGCCGCCCGCCCGGACCAGGTCCTCCCCTCCGCCCGCAGGCTTCCCCCTGCTCTGGCCCGCCGCCTGTCGCAGGCGGCCGCGCCGCCCGTCGGATTCCGCCCGCGTCGGCGGCCCCTGGACTCCTTCGCCTTCGCCTTAGCCTCGCCAAGGCCTTGCCTGCCTTCCTCCGTGACCCCCCTGTCCGCAGTGACGCCCGTTTCCGAGGTTCCCGTATGCCCCAAGGCGCAAGCCGCCGCGTCCACCGCGGCACCACCATCATCCTGGTACGCCACAAAGGCACCGTGGCCGTGGCCGGGGACGGCCAGGTCTCCATGGGAGGGACCGCCATCAAGCACACCGCCCGCAAGATCCGCAGGCTTTACCATGACAAGATCATCTGCGGCTTCGCCGGCTCAACCGCCGACGCGCTCACTATCCTCGAGCGCTTCGAGGACCATCTGAGCCAGTACTCCGGAAATTTCACCCGGGCGGCGGTGGAGCTGTCCAAGAAATGGCGCACCGACAGGGGCCTCAGGCACCTCGAGGCGGTGCTTCTGGCGGCCGACCGCGAGAAGAGCCTGCTGATCTCCGGC
Source organism: Deltaproteobacteria bacterium (assembly GCA_031288415.1). Taxonomy (GTDB): domain Bacteria; phylum Desulfobacterota; class Desulfarculia; order Adiutricales; family Adiutricaceae; genus JAIRZX01. The sequence goes on from JAITRL010000144.1 coordinate 35,216, forward strand.
GTGGGAGACGTGCTCGAGCCAGACGACAACATCCTCGCCACCGGCTCCGGAGGAAACTACGCCCTGGCGGCCGCCCGCGCCATGATCCGCGAGGCGCCGCAATTGGACGCCCCCTACGTCTGCCGCCAGGCGCTGAAGATCGCCTCGGAAATCTGCGTGTACACCAACGACTGCCTGTCAATGGAGACCCTCGAGTCCGTAGCCCCTGCGGGGGAGGCCGCCCCGGAACCCGAACAACCCCTCCCGCCCGGCGAGGCGTAGCGGGGGCGCCTCCGCTCTTCCCCCGGCCTCCCTTGCGGGCGCCCCCCCCGGAGGCCCCCCCGCCTGCCGGAAGGCCCCTAAGAGGGCTTAGGCCGTGTATATCCGCCCGCTTTCGGTTATCATGCTGAATCGCGCCGCAGCCGAGCGGATTACGCGAGAACCCTCGCCCGCCCTGCGGGAACCCTCGCGCAAGCCTCCGGCCGCCCTCTAAGGCGCCTTCCGCCCGCTTTTACGGGCGCCCTCCGCCCGCCGGCCTGAAGCGCCCCTCGCGCGGGCCTGCGCCATGCGCGAGGGGCGCCTTCCGCCCGCCCGCCTGTGCCAAGGCGGGCCTCATGCGCTCCCCGCGGCCTCCCGGCCCGGGGCTCCCGCGCCTGCCTCCCCGGCCTTGGAGGAACGGGAACCAAGGCCGATCACGCCTCCGCCCCCCGACATCCTGAATGCCATGAACACCAGCACCAGCCTCAGCGAAAAACACCGCCCCCAGCCCGAGCTTAACCTAACCCCCAGGGAGATAGTCACCGAGCTCGACCGTTTCATCATCGGCCAGAAGGAGGCCAAGAGGGCGGTCGCCATCGCCCTCCGGAACCGCTGGAGGCGGCTCATGACCCCTCCGGAGATGCGCGATGAGATCGCCCCCAAGAACATCATCATGATCGGCCCCACAGGCGTCGGCAAGACCGAGATCGCCCGCAGGCTCGCCAGGCTCACGCGCTCGCCCTTCATCAAGGTGGAGGCCTCCAAGTACACCGAGGTTGGCTACGTGGGACGGGACGTGGAGTCCATGATCCGCGAGCTCATGGACTTGGCGGTCTCCATGGTGCTTTCCGAGGAGCGCGAGAAGATGGCCTCCAAGGCCGCGGAGCTGGCCGAGGAGCGCATCCTGGACCTGCTGCTGCCTGCCTTCAACAAGGCCGAGAGGTCCAAGGCCGGATCCGAGGGCCAGCCCCCCACCACCCGCGCCAAGCTCCGGCGGCTGCTCAAGGAGCGGCGCCTGGACGAGCGCGACATCCCGCTGGAGGTGGAGCAGTCCACGCCCCAGCCCATGACGCGGATCTTCACCAACATCGGCCTGGACGAGATGGAGAAGAACCTCAACGAGGCCATGAGCCAGCTCTTCCCCAAAAAGAGCCACAAGCGCATGGTGAAGGTGAGCGAAGCGCGGGAAATCCTCACCCATGAGGAGGCCGGGAGGCTCGTCGAGATGGACAAGGTGGTCTCTGAGGCCAAGACCAGGGTCGAGCAGCACGGCATAGTCTTCATCGACGAGATCGACAAGGTGGCCGGCCGCGAGTCCAAGACCGGCCCGGACATCAGCCGCGAGGGGGTCCAGCGCGACCTGCTCCCCCTGGTGGAGGGATCCACCGTGCCCACCAAGCACGGCCCGGTCAAGACCGACCACATCCTTTTCATCGCCGCAGGGGCCTTCCACGTGGCCAAGCCCAGCGACCTGATCCCGGAGCTCCAGGGCCGCTTCCCCATCCGGGTAGAGCTCACGAGCCTCACCAAGGACGACTTCGTGAAGATCCTCACCGAGCCCCAGAACGCCCTTATCCTGCAGTACCAGACGCTCCTTTCGACCGAGAAGGTCGAGCTGGAGTTCACGCCCGAGTCGGTCGAGGAGCTCGCCTCCATGGCCTGCGAGGTCAACGAGAAGCAGGAGAACATCGGGGCCAGGAGGCTCTCGACCATCATGGAGAAGCTCCTGGACGAGATCTCCTTCGACGCGCCCGAGATCTCCCCCACCAAGATCATCGTCTCCGCGGGCTACGTCCGCGAGAAGCTGGCCGGCGTGGTGGGGAACGTGGACCTTACCCGGTACATCCTCTAGAATCCTCGCTCATCTCAAAGGGACCGCCCCCCCGCCGCCCGGCTCCCCCCGCTCAGGACGGCCGCCGCTTTCGCCTGCCCCCCGGCCTGTCCTTTTCCAGCCTCCCGCCCCGGCGGCCTTAAGCCCCCCGCCGCCGCGGCGCCCCGCCCCTCGCGCCGCGCCCCCGCCATCGCCCGGAGACAGGCACCGTGCCAGAAGACAACCAGGACTCCGTAAGGGCCGAACACCTCATCGAGGCGCTCCCCTACATCCTCGCCTACCAGGGCGCGACGATCGTGATTAAGTTCGGGGGGCACGCCATGCTTTCCGAGCCGCTCAAGGACGGCTTCGCCAAGGACGTGACCCTCCTGCGCCTTTTGGGCTTCAAGCCCGTGGTGGTCCACGGGGGCGGGCCAGGCATCAACCGTATGCTCGACCGCCTGAGCATCGGCTCCAGGTTCGTGGAAGGCCTCAGGTACACCGACCCCGATACCCTCGAGGTGGTGGAGATGGTCCTCTCCGGAAACATCGGCAAGGACATCGTCAGCCGCGTCTCCCAGGCCGGAGGCAGCGCCGTGGGGCTCTCCGGCAAGGATGCCCTCCTCATAGAGGCCAGGAGGGCCAAAGGCCCCGTCGGCCCTGACGGGCAGGAGCTGGACATCGGCCTAGTGGGCGAGCCCGTCTCAGTGAACAGGGCCCTGGTCGATCACCTGGGGGACGGGGGCTTCATACCGGTCATAGCCCCCGTGGGGACAGACCGCGGCGGCGGCTCCTGGAACATCAACGCCGACACCGCCGCCGCCGCCGTGGCCGTGGGGCTCAAAGCCAGGCGCCTTATCCTGCTCACGGACGTCGAGGGGGTGCTTGACCGGGAAGGAAAGCTCATCGTCTCCCTGGACCGCGCGCGCATCGCGGAACTCAGGCGGGAAGGCCTCGTCACCGGCGGCATGATACCCAAGCTGGACTGCTGCGTCAGCGCCCTGGAAAACGGCTGCGCCGCGGCCTCCATCATCGACGGGCGCGTGCCGCACTCGCTGCTCCTGGAGATCTTCACCCACCGGGGCTGCGGAACCGAAGTGCGCCTGTAGGGAAGCCGCGGCCGGCGCGGCTTGCAGGCAGGCGCCCTCGACAGCCGTGCGGCCCTCTGGTAACATTTTTCCTTCCCGCGCAGGAGCGCGGGCCGATCTCAGGCGTGCGGCGGCCGGCCGCCCCCCGCCCCGGAGCCAGGCTTCGCCGCCCCTCTCCCGGAAAATGCCCCCGGCCCTCTCCCTTCCGGCGGCGCCGGCCCTCCGGCGCGCCGCCCGGCGCCGCCGTCCGCTTCCCCCCGCGGCCCCGCCGCCAGCGGCCCGGCGTCGGCCCGCAACCCGTTCCCGACAGTTTCCGGCGGCCCCTTGCCGCCGCAGGAGGCCAAGATGAGCCCCGCAGGCGCCCCGGGACCCGGACCCCTGTCCACGGCCGAGATAATCTCCCTGTGCGACAGGCACCTGCTCAAAAACGTGGGCCGGCTTCCGCTCGCCCTGACCAGAGGCAAGGGCCTCAAGGTCTGGGACGCGGAAGGCAAGGAGTACCTTGACTTCATAGCCGGCATCGCCGTCTGCGCCTTCGGGCACTCGCCGGACTTCATGGCCGAGGAGCTCGAGCGCCAGGCCCGCGCGCTGATCCACGTCTCCAACCTCTTTTACAACGAGCCCATGGCCAGGCTCGCTGAGCTGCTCACCCGCGCCTCAGGGCTCGACAGGGCCTTCTTCTCCAACTCCGGGGCCGAGGCCAACGAGGCCGCCCTCAAGATGGCCAGGAAACACGGGAGGGACAGGTCCGGCGGCAAGCGCTTCCGCATCGTCAGCGCGATCGGCTCCTTCCACGGCAGGACCATGGGCGCCATCTCCGTCACAGGCCAGCCCGGCCTCCACGAGGGCTTCCAGCCCCTGTTGCCGGGGGTGACATTCGTGCCGTTCGGTGATTTGGACGCCCTGGACAAGGCCGTGGACGACACGGCCTGCTGCGTGTTCCTGGAGCCCGTTCAGGGCGAGGGCGGGGTCCTCCCCGCCCCTCCGGGGTACCTCCAGAAGGCCGCGGAGATCGCCCGCTCCCGGGGGGCGCTTCTCGTTCTGGACGAGGTGCAGACGGGCCTGGGGCGCACCGGGGAGGACTTCGCGTTCCGGCACTTCGGCGTAAAGCCCGACATCCTCACGCTGGGAAAGGCGCTGGGCTGCGGCTATCCCGTCGGGGCCACGCTCTCCACGGAGGAGGCGGGGGCCGCCCTCACTCCGGGAACCCATTCCACCACCGTGGGCGGGGCGCCGCTGGCCATGGCGGTCTCCCTCGCCCTGGCGACCAGGCTCCTGGACAAGGCTTTCCTCGCCTCCGTAGCCGAGACCGGCCGCCACTTTTTCTCCGAGCTCGCGGCCCTGGCGGAAAAGTTCCCGCAGGCGGTCGAGGAGCCGCGGGGCCTGGGGCTCATGCTGGGCCTCAAGCTCAAGGTCCCTGCGGCCCCCGCGGCGAAAAAGCTCCTGGAAAGGGGCTTCATCGTGAACGCCACTGCGGACACAGTGTTGCGCTTCGTGCCGCCCCTCACCGTCACCCGCGAGGAGATAGGCCTTCTTGTCCGGGCCCTCTCCGAGGTCCTGGCGGAGGAAAAGCCGGAAGGCTGAAGGGCCCTGGCTCGCGGCCGGGCGCAGGGCGCGCCGTTCCTTCCCTCGCCCGGGGAACGCCGCCCGTCTTAGGGCCTCGGCCTGAAGGGCTCCGGCGGGGCCTTAACCTCTCCAGGCCGGCCTGAATCACGCAAAGCCCCGCCACGCCAGGCAAAACCCCGTCGCCGCCCGAAGCTCCGCGGCCTCCGGCCGCAAGACTCCCGTTATCTTCGGCAGGCCCTCGCCCGGAAGCCCTCAGGCGCCTCAAGCCCTTCATTCCGGGGCCCAGTTGGGTTATCCTGTTCCCCGTGATTCCCCGTGAACGGCTCTCGGACCTGAACGGCGTCCTTTCCCCGGAAGTTCCCGGCCCGGCCTCCAGGCCGCCCTTCCCCCCCGCCAGGCCTTGTTCCCGGCAAGACCTCCCCTCCTCCCAACCTTTGCCAGGTTGGCCCCCCGCCCGCGCAGGGGGCCTCAGGCGTGTTGCATCCTCAATGCTTCCCGCCCCCCTGCAAGGGGCCTTGGGCCTTATGCAGCCTCAGGGCTTCCCGCCTCCGGCAGAAGCCGCCGGGCCTTTCGGCCGAAGTCCTCAGGCTTGCGCCGGTCCATGCCGGAACTGAAGCCGCGACTCGCCCGGAGCCGCGAAGCGGCTTCCCCGCCGCGGACACAGGCCTGCGGCCGCGGAACTCCGCCGGGACTGCCTCCGCGGTTTTTCCGGAACGCCGAGGCGGCCTTCCGTAATCCTCCCCCGGGTCTCCGGCCGCGTCTTCCGGGCCCTTTCCTGCGGCCGCTGCCACGCTTGCCTGCGCCGCCCCGCGATCTTCAGAACCCTTGCCGCGGCCCCGCTTGCCGGAGCCTTCCGGCGATCTTCAGAAGCCTTGCCGCAAGCCGCCCGGAACCTTCCCGGAGGACCGCCGGGCCACATGCCTCATGTCAGGAGGGCCTCATGCCAGAGCCCAAACACTTCATAACCTTCCGGGACCTGAGCCTCCAGGAGCTGGGCTCCCTCATCGCCAGGGCGGCCGCCCTTAAGGCCGAGAGGGCCGCGGGGAACTTCCGCCGCGACCATCTGGCGGGGCGCCCGGTCGCCATGCTCTTCAGCAAGAACTCCACCCGCACGCGCGTAAGCTTCGAGTGCGCCATAAACGAGCTGGGCGGCCACGCCATAGTCATCAACCTGGGCGACTCGCAGTGGACCAGGGGCGAGCCGCTGTCCCACACCTCGCGGGTCATGTCGCGCTACGTCTCGGGCGTGGTCATCCGCCACACCAAAGAGGCGGAGCTGGTGGAGCTCGCCCGGTGGTCCTCGGTCCCGGTGATCAACGCCCTCACCGACGAGCGACACCCCTGCCAGGTGCTGGGGGACCTGCTCACCGTGTCCGAGCGCCTGGGGCCGGAGGCCCTGCGCGAGGCCCCAGTATGCTGGATAGGGGACGGCTGCAACATGGCGGCCACCTGGCTGGAAGCGGCCGCGGTCTTCGGGTTCCCGCTGCGGCTGGCCTGCCCGGAGGGTTACCTGCCCGATGCGGAGATCCTCCGGCGCGCCCAGGCCGACAACCCCCGCGTCAAGGTCTGCTCCGCCCCCGCCGAGGCCGCCGAAGGCGCCCGGGTGGTCACCACCGACGTGTTCGCCTCCATGGGCTTCGAGGCCGAGCGCGACAAGCGCCTGAAGGACTTCCGGGGCTATCAGGTGAACGCCGGGATCATGGCCAAGGCGGCCCCCGGGGCGGTCTTCCTCCACTGCCTCCCCGCCCATCCCGGCGAGGAGGTGACCGAAGAGGTGATAGAGAGCCCCGCCTCGGCGGTCTGGGACGAGGCCGAAAACCGCCTCCACGTGCAAAAGGCCCTCCTGGAATACCTTATCCCCGCCCTGTAGGGAAACGCTTCCGCCTGGCCCGTCCGGGCCCCTCCCGGCCCGCGCGGCGCCCTCCCCGGGGCCGGGCTCGCGGGGCCCGTGGCCCGGGCTCGCGGGACCCGGGGCCGGGCTAGGCCCTTGAGAGCGCTTCCGGGACCCCTCCCCGCAGCCCAGCGCCCTTCCTCCCCCTCCCTAGAGCCTCAGGGCGCGTAGCCCGAAAAACACCCTCGGCAGGATACCTCTGACGCCAGAGCGGGCGAGTTCTCCGGCGCTGCCCCCGGAAGACCGCCCCCGGCAGGCTGTCCCGCCCTCCCGAAAGGGGGCATCCGTGGCCTCATTTCACTCCGACTGCCTCGTCATGGGGACCGGCATCGCCGGCCTGAGCTTCGCCCTGAAGGCGGCGCGGTTCGGGCAGGTGCACATCATCGCCAAGAACCTCGCCTGCGACACCAACACCAACCTGGCCCAGGGGGGCATCGCCGCCGCCATGGGCGAGGACGACCGCCTGGAACTCCACGTGGAAGACACCCTCAAGTCCGGCTGCGGGCTCTGCCACGAGGATGCCGTCAGGATAGTGGTGGACGAGGGCCCCCGCATGATCGAGGAGCTCGAGGAGATGGGGGTGTCCTTCACCATGCGCCAGGACCGCCCCGACCGCCCTGAGATGGGGCGCGAGGGCGGCCACAGCCGCCGCAGGATAGTCCACGCCAAGGACATGACGGGCCAGGCCGTGCAGAAGGTCCTGGCCGAAAAGGCCCTGGAACACCCTTCGATCAGGGTCTACGAGTTCTGCCTGGCCCTCGACCTCATCACCGAGCCTGGGAAAGACGGGGCCATGCGGGCAGTGGGGGCCTGGGGCCTGGACCGCGTGACGGGGGAGGTGAACGCCTTCTTCGCCAAGACCGTGGTCCTCGCCACCGGCGGCTCCGGCAAGGTCTACCTCTACACCACCAACCCTGACGGGGCCACGGGGGACGGGCTGGCCATGGGCTGGCGGGCCGGGGCCGAGGCCGCCAACATGGAGTTCGTGCAGTTCCACCCCACCTGCCTCTTCCACCCCAAGCGCACCAACTTCCTCATCTCGGAGGCGGTGCGCGGCGAGGGGGGAAAGCTCGTCAGCCGCGAGGGGCTCTCGATCATGCGCAACCACCCAGACGGCGACCTGGCCTGCCGGGACGTGGTGGCCCTGGCCATAGACGCCGAGATGAAGCGCACCGGGGCCCCCTGCGTGTTCCTGGACATAACCTCCAAGGACCCGGAGTTCATCCGCAACCGTTTCCCCAAGATTTACGACACCTGCCTCTCCCTGGGCCTGGACATCACCCGCGAGCCTATCCCGGTGGTGCCCGCCGCCCACTACCAGTGCGGCGGGCTCCTGGTGGACACGTGGAGCCGCACGAGCCTTCCCGGCCTCTACGCCGTGGGCGAGGTGGCCTGCACCGGCCTCCACGGGGCCAACCGCCTGGCCTCCAACTCCCTTTTGGAGGCCCTGGTGATGGCCGACCGGGCGGCGAGGGCCGCGCGCGAGGAAATCGCGGGCGTGCCGGAGCACGCCGGGCCGGAGTCCGCTCACTGGCCTGCGGCGACGCTGGGCCGCGCGCCCTCGGAGGCCGTGCTCATCACCCACAGCTGGGAGGAGATCCGCCGCTTCATGTGGAACTACGTGGGCCTGGTGCGCTCCGATCACCGGCTCAGGATGGCCCAGGCGCGCCTGCGGCTCGTCAAGGCCGAGATCGAGGAGTTCTTCCGGAACTTCGAAGTGGACGCTGACCTGGTGGAGGTCCGCAACATCGCGGCAGTGGCGGATCTCATCATCCGCTCAGCCATGGAGCGCCGCGAGAGCCGCGGCCTCCACTACAGCCTCGACTGGCCGGACCGCGACGACGAGCATTTCAGGAAAGACACCGTGCTCGTGAACCCGCTCCCGTCGGTGCTCCTCTCCCAGGCGGAAAGGTCCTGAGACGCCGATGGCCGAAGGCGACTCCCCCAGGACCGGCCCGGACTCCGGCCGCCCGCGCCCCGCCCCGGGCGGGGCCGGGGAGGCGCGTGACGCCGCAGGCGAGGCTGCCCCCCCCGCCGGGGCGGGAGCCCCCCGCAGAGCCGGGGTTGCCAAGAGGCCTGAAAGCCCGCAAGGCCAGGCAGGCGCCGCAGGCCCCCCGCAAGACCGGCAAGCCCCTCCGGAACCGCAAGGCCCGACAGACGGCCGCGAAACCCCCTCCGGGGAGGCGGGCGCAGCCCGCGGCAGACGGAGCTTTCAGGAAGAGCTGGCGGAACAGGAAAAGCTGGCGGGCGAGGAAAATCCGGAAGGACAGGCAGGTCAGGAACTTCAGGAAGAGCAGGAAAGTCAGGAGGGGCGGAAAGGGCAGGAAAGGCAGGAAAGGCCGGCAGGGCGGAAAGGGCAGGAAAGGCAGGAAGCGCAGGAAAGGCCGGCAGGGCTGAAAGGGCAGGATAATCCGGAGGAGGCGGGAAGGCCGCAAAGGCCGGAAAGTCCCGACCGGCCCGCAGACTCAAACGGCTCCGGACCGGACAGCGAAAACCATGAAGGCAGCTTTCCGGAAACAGGCCCGCCTGCCGCCGACGGCGGCAACGGCGGCGGCGCGCCTCCGCCGGAGGGAACCCCGCAAGACGGGGCCGGCCGTCTCCCGCCGGCCAAAAGCCGCCGCAGGCTCCTTCTCCCCGCCCTGGCCCTCCTTTTGTTCCCGCTCGCCTTCCTGGCGTACCAGCAGTTCTACGCCCGGCCCAAGGCCGCAAAGGCTCAGGAGTTCGGGACCCTCATGTCAAGGCTGCTCTTTCACGTGCGGGCCGAGGAGAACGCCGCGCCCTCCCCGCCCGGGTCCCTGACGGCGGCCTTCGGCTCCGACCCGGAAGAGACGCGGCTCCTCAAGGAGGGCGCGGCCGCCTTCGCCCGGGGGGACTACCCCGCGGCCCGGGAAAGCTTCGCGGGCCTGGCGGCCCTCAAGCCAAGCCGCGAGGCGACGGCCCTCCTGGCCGCCGCGAACCTCCGGGAATCCAACTTCTCGCTGGCCAGGGAGCATTACCTGCAGATCGTCTCCCCGCCCTTCAATGACCAGGATCTGGCGGAATCGGTGAGCCTCGGGCTCGCCCTCGCCCTTTTTAACCTTGTCGAATACGATGAGGCCCTCCGGCACGCGGAGGCGCCCTACAGGTCGCGGCTCGACCGCCTGGGCCCCGGCAACCCCGAGACCGTGAGCGCCGGCAACATCCTCGCCGGCATCCTCATCGGCCTCAGCCGCGGCCCCGAGGCCGAG
>JAITRL010000016.1 GCA_031288415.1 Deltaproteobacteria bacterium
GCCGGGCGCCGGGCCCGGCGGGGGGGGTTGCGGGCTGTCCTTGCGCGCCACGGAGTAAGCCCTCCCGCAGGCAAGGCCGCGGGCGGGCCCGCGGCGGGAAGCCAAGCTAAAACAGGCCGCCCGGCCGGCCGGGCGGCCCCGCCACCCCTTTGTAGCTGAGGCGGTGGACCGGCGAGGGGCCGTGGCGGGCAAGGGCCTCCAGGTGCTCCCGGGTGCCGTAGCCCTTGTTGCGGTCAAAGCCGTACCTGGGGTAAAGGGCGTGGAGGCGCTCCATCTCGGCGTCCCTGGCGGTCTTGGCGAGGATGGAGGCCGCGGCTACGGCCAGCGACCTGGAGTCTCCCCGGACCACGGCCTCCACCCTGGCGGAGGTTATGGGCGGCCGGACGTTCCCGTCGGCCAGGGCCAGAAGGGGCCGGAAGCGGAGGGCCGAGAAAGCCTCCGCCATAGCCTCCATGGAGGCCCGGAGCGGATTGAGGGCATCCACCTCGGCGGGGGAGCGTTCGGCCAGGGCCCAGCACAGGGCCCTTTCCCTGATCATGGCGGCCGCCCTCTCGCGCTCCTTGGGGGAAAGCCTTTTGGAGTCGTCTACGCCGGGGTAGGCAACGGCGGGATCCAGGACCACCGCCGCCGCCACCAGCGGCCCGGCCAGCGGCCCTCTGCCTGCCTCGTCAAGGCCTGCAAGAGGCTCGCCGTAGGCCAGGTCGAAGGAAAGAAGCCCCGAGAGGCGCTTACCGGCCGCTCCGGGGTCCGCGGCAGGCCCGGAGACGCCGTCGGCCCGGGAAGGCCCGGAGGCGCGGCCGGACCCGGAATCCCCGGCGACCGGGGCGGGCGGAGCGCCGGAAACCGGGGCGGCCGCGGCCTTTTCCCGGCCGAGGCCCGCGAAAAGGCCGCCGGCGGGAGGGGCGCTTCTTCCCCTCGCCGCGGGCGGCCCGTCTTTTTTGCCTCTCGGGGGCACGGATCCTTCCGTCCCGGGCCCTGAGGGCTACTTGGCGTAGATGTTCCTGGTCTTGATCTTGGCGGCCTTGCCCTTGAGGTCCCGCAGGTAGTAGAGCTTGGCCCTGCGCACGCGGCCGAGGGTGACTATCTCTATCTTGTCGATGGCGGGGGAGTTGAAGGGGAAGATGCGCTCCACGCCCACCGAGTAGGAGACCTTGCGCACGGTGAAGGTGGCGCCCATGGACCCGCGGCGGATGCGGATGACCACGCCCTTGAACACCTGCACGCGCTCCTTGTCGCCCTCCTTGATCCTCACGTGGACCGCCACGGTGTCGCCGGGGCGGAAGGCGGGCAGGTCGATGCGCCTCTGCTCCATGTCCAGCGCGGCGAGGATCCTGCCGTGCTGCTTGAAGGTGTCGCCAATCTCGGTGGGGCTTAAGCCGAACGGGGTGCTGATCATGGGTCGTGGCCTGCGTTTTCCTCAGGAAGGCTTGGGGGAGGGCGGCCTCGCGCGGCATCCGAAGGCGGGCCGCCGGAAGCCCCGGGGGCGGGATTACGGCTTCCGGCCGCGGCGCGGGCGGAGGCGTCGGTAAGGGGCCCTTTCCCTGAAAAAGGGCGAATATGTTTTATAGCAGGATCCCTGAGACATTTCAAGAGTCTTTACAGGGGCAAGGCGCAGGCCCCCTGAAGCGCCTCTGACGCCTCGCCGGCACCTGAACGCCCGGCGGCAAAAGAGGCCCGGGGCGCCGGAAGGCATGGCGCCGCCGGAAACAGCCTGAACGCCCGGCGCCGCAGGAGGCTTCCTGAAGCCGCGGGCCGCCGGGCGGCCCTAAGGCAGGCGGCCGGCCTGAGACGCGGCATGGAATGGCGGAAGGCGGTCCCTCCGAAGCGGGAAGCGGGGCGCGGGGGGTTCCCTCAGGCCTGGACGGCGGCACGGAACCCGGGCGGCCCTTCCGCCCTGCGGCGATCAGGTAAAAGTAACGCCGGCGGGCCTTGCGGCCTGTGCAAGCGCGGGCGCCCTGCCGCACCTGAAGAGGGAGAGCCCGCAAAACTGAAAATGTAAAAGTGGGGAAAAATCCATTGCAATTGATATTTTATGGTGTTAAAAAGTAGTTAAGTAGTCGTATGAGGTCAGTCGGCCCGGCAGCCGCCTTAATAGCAGAGGCCTGCCGGCCCCGTTGACCTCCGCCCGCGCCTGCGGCGCGCCTCCGGAACGCAGGGAGCCCCGCCCGCCCTTAACCCGCCGAAAGCCGTTCCTGATCCCCGGTTTCGGGCATCGCCCTCCCCGCCCTCAACGCCTCTCCGGTCAACTGGGCCCCGCCCCGCCAGGGCCTCCCAGGTCTCCGGGGCGGCGCCACCCAGGCGCAGGCGCGCCTCAAGACCTCTTTACCCGCCTTCCTGCGCGCCGTCCTTGGCCTGCGGCCCTCCCTTCCGGTTGCCTTAACCTCGCTCCACCCCTCTAAATTCCCTCGCCCACGCGCACCGGGCCATGAACTGCGGACCCTGACGATTACCCGCCAGGGCCCGCAGGGATTTCCCGCCGCAACCCGCGGAGCTCGCCTTCAGGCCGCGACGGTCCCGGCGCGGGCCTCACGGCCTGCGGGAACGCGGCATAACGAAATCGCGGGAACGGGGAAGCAACCGGCCCGCGGAAACGCCGTAATGCGGATCGGCGGGATCGCAAGGCCGCCGAGATGCAAAGAGGCCCCGATCCCCCGGCCGGGCAGGCTCCTCCTGATCAGCAGGGACAAGCCGGGATTCGCGGGACCCCGCCGGAACGCGACGTCCCGCAGGCCCGGCCGGCAGCACGGAAATCCCGGCGCCGCCCCTCCCGGAAACCGCCGCCGGCCCGCGAGGGCGGCGGACATGCCGCCTCGACCGGACAGCCCGCTTAGCCACATAAGGTGAAGACGCCCGCCATGCTGCAGCTTTTCGTTTACGGGACTCTGAAACTAGGCTTCTGGAACCACGACCGCTACTGCAAGGGGGTGGTCCTCATAGAAGAGGCCGAGGTGCTGGGACGGCTTTTCGCGCTTGCCGGCGGGGAGCCGCTGCTGGACGTGCCTCCCAGCCTGGTTCTGGCGGAAGGCACCCTCGATCCCAGAGGGGACGCCCTGCTCCAGCGGGAGGAGGCGCGCAACATCTCGGAGGACGATCTCGCGGATCCCGAAGGGCCGCTGCACATGCCGGAATACGGCTGGGGAGCGGTCAAGGGGGAGATCCTGCACTTCAACGACCCCCTGCTGCGCCTACCCAGCATGGACCGTCTCGAGGGCTACTGCCCCGGCGTCCGTGGAGCGTACCGCCGGCTGCTGTACCCCGCCCGCTCCGCCGGAAGGGTCCTTCCGGTCTGGCTTTACGCCGGAGCCCCTGAAGCCGTGACAGGCGCTCGGCTCGCCCTGCGCTCAGGCAAGTGGCCATCCTGAGAGGCAGGCAGGGCCGACCGAAAGACGGCACCAACATGCCGAAGTGTCTCGCCGCGCAAAACGCCGGGTCGGACAAGCAGCCTGGCGCCGCCCGACCTGTGCCTGTGCGGTCGAACCCCTGGACAGGCGGCGGAACGGCAACGGAAAGCCGCGGCGCGAAGACTGTTGCCGAAGCTCATTAGAATCGAGCGCCATCGCAGGAAATTGCTATAGTAAAACGTCATCGATTCCCCTAAAGCCGACGTCTAAAAGCATATTGATAAATGCTTCACCGTCTATCAGGCTAACGGGAATATCAGACTGTTGCGCAAAATCGATCGCGTTTTGCGAGAATTTGGCAGTTGACACTACCCAGAAAACGTTAGAGCTTCCGTCTGGCTCTCCAAGATTATTCTCCCCTATGTCTTTAGCGTATGCGAGTATCTGCTTTACGGCCCACTCATCGGTATAATTGTATTTATGGAATTTACACTGAACATGAATATTGACTTTTAACTGCTCAAAACAGGCAACAACGTCTACATCTGCCTCTGATGTCTTCTTGTCGAATGCTGGGGATATGACAGCTGTGTAAGCTCCGCATTTATCCAAATACCATTTGACGAGATTTTCGAACCTGTTCGCGTCAAGTTCATCGTGAATGACTGTGAGGAAAGCGCCTTTAAGCGCTTCATGAGCCTCGTAGAGCAGGCTCTGCTTTTTGTTTCCGTCGAAATTACTGATCGCCTGATCAACACAGGTTTCCAGGTCGGAAATATCGAAGATGGTTTTGCGCAATTTCATGCGGGTTGTAAGCCTGCCGCTGCATAGAGCGCGGGGGATATCCCGGCGAGCGGGATCCTCGTGCAACGGCTTCACCGGCCACAGGTAACCGATGTCGTATACGGCATCAG
>JAITRL010000248.1 GCA_031288415.1 Deltaproteobacteria bacterium
GTTCTGGTCAAGCCCTCCGACGATCACATACCCTCAGATTTCCGCTTCTATCCCCACACATAAGGAGACTCGCCGGCTTTTTTCTTCCCTCCCGGGGCCGCAAGGCCCCGGGATAGAGGAAGAGCCGAGCCGCCGCCGGCCTGTTCAGGCTCCCGCGTCTCTTCCCCTTTTCCCCGTTCCCTTTTCCTCTATCCTTTTTCCTCTTTCCTTTTTCCTTTTTCCTCTTCACACCGCCCTACCTGCAATCCCGTCTCCCCCTCCGCCCGGCTTTTCCCGGCTCCCTCCGCCCTGCCCTTTCACGCTTCCAGCTTACCCCGCTTCAGCCTAAGGCCTCAAATCCTCCGCAGGCAGCTCACGGGAGAGGCCTCAACGTCATGCGCGAGCCGCTGAGGGGACCGGCGCGGCTTCACCCTGAACACCGGGCGGAAGGCTTCCGCTTGAGCCGGGAACGGCAGGCCGGAAATTTCGTTTTCATGATCCCGCCGCCGGACGGGCTTAAGCCGAACCGAGGCGAAAATTTCAGCGAAATTATTTCCCGAGCCACATAGGCGCGCGGCGCGGCGCCCTTCGTCTCCCGCGGCCGGACCTGAAGCCAAGGTAACTGGTTTGCCCATGGAATTTTCCAGGCCCCGTCGGCCAGGCCGACGGGGCCCCCCCCGGCGCGCTTTCCTCCGACGAGGGCCGGGCCGGTCCCGCCCTGAGGCTGAACCCGGCCTGGCGCCGCCGCGCCTTCCCCCTGCCGGGCTTTCAGGAAAGCGTCGCCGGAATCCGGAACGGAAAAATCCGCCTGCGGCTTTTAAGAAGATTATAGGGTAGTCTTTTTTTCTGACGCCTGACACATGTGGTATAATCAACAGGAATTGTCAGATCGCCCTACCCCGCCTCAGACCAGCCTCAGACCCGCCTCAGACCAGCCTGAGGCCGGCCTCAGGCCCCGGAGTTACCCCGCCCTAGAGAGCCGCGCCATGAACCCTTCCGAACGGCAGTCCCCCTCCGGGCGCATCCCCCTTCCCGGATCTTTTCCCTCCGACATAGGGGACCTGGACTACATCCTCAAAAAGGACGGCGCCCTGGCCCTGCGCTGGCCTGACTTCCAGCCCAGGGGCTCCCAGCTGCGGATGTTCAGGGAGACGGCCCGGGCCTTCCGGGACGGGGACATCTCGATCATCGAGGCAGGCACGGGGACCGGGAAGACCCTGGCCTACCTGCTCCCCGCCATCATATCCGGGAAGACCACACTCGTCTCGACCGGCCTCAGGAACCTCCAGGAGCAGATCTTCAACAAGGACCTCGGCTTCATCAGGGAGCACTTCGACTCCGGCTTCACCGCCGCCATCCTCAAGGGCCGCGACAACTACCTGTGCCTCAGGCGCTTCACCGACGTCATGGGCAAGCGGAGATCGCTCATGGCCATGGCGGACAGGGAACTCAAGCGGAAGTTCCGCCTGCTCGGCGGCTGGGTCACGGAAACCCGAAGCGGCGAGGTGGCCGAGATAAGCTACGCGCTCGGCAAAGACCCGCCCTTCGACCGCCTCGGCTCCTCCTCCGAGTACTGCCTCGGAAAGAAATGCGGCCACCACGGCCGGTGCTTCCTCATGAAGGCCCGGGAGCTGGCCGCCCAGGCGAACCTGATACTCGTGAACCACCATCTCTTCATGGCCGACCTCACCCTCAGGGAAGCCTCCTCCGCCGTGCTCCCTGAATGGGAGGCGGTGGTCTTCGACGAGGCCCATCTCCTGGAGGGCACGGCGGTGAGGTACTTCTCCAAGGAATTCTCCACCGCTGAGCTCACGAACGCCTGTTACGACTTCTCCCGCCTCTTAGACAGGCTCATGGAAGGGCGCGGCCGGCAGGAGGGTCCCGGCTCGGAGTGGGCCAAAGGCATCCTGGAACTCAGGGAGGCCGCGGAGAACCACCAGGAGACCGCGGCCCGCATCACCACGAACCTGCAGGGGACGGGCCGGGAGAGGGAACTCTGGCCCCCCGGCCCGCCTGAAAAATGGCCGGAAAGGGACCGCGGGCTCAGGGACACCCTCGCGAGGCTCGCCGCGGATCTCGGGAGACTGGTCAAGTCGGCCGAGTCCCAGAAGGGGCCGGAAGACGACGAGTTCACGCCCGCCCTGAGGACTATCCTCTCCCTGGCCCAAAGCGCCGCCTTCATAGCCAGAAACGACAACCCCAAATACGTTTACACGGTCAAGCCCCGGAAAAACGAGGACGTGACCCTGGCGGCGGTGCCGCTTCAGGTGTCGGACTACCTGCGCGAAAGCCTCTTCAGCTTCCGGAAGACCGTTGTCCTGACCTCGGCCACCATGTCGGCGGAAGGCTCCCTCACGTACTTCAACAGGAGCCTGGGCATCCCGGAACAGGTCAAGGGCCTGATACTCGACTCCCCCTTCGACTTCTGGAACCGCACGACCCTCTACCTGCCCAAGCACATGCCGGAGCCGAAATACGAGACCGGCTACGACGACTTCAGCCAGGCCCTTGTCCGGGAGCTTCCGGTCCTCCTGGGGCTGACCAGGGGCAGGGCCCTGGTCCTCTTCACCTCCAACTTCCTCCTGGACAAGGTCCACGAAGCCGTGGAAGGCAGGCTTCCTTTCAGGGTACTGAAGCAGGGCGACGCCTCGCGCACCAAGCTGCTCGACGACTTCAGGCATGACGTGGGGTCGGTACTGATGGCGACCGCCAGCTTCTGGCAAGGGGTGGACGTGCCGGGGGAAGGCCTCACCGCGGTGATAATCGACAAGCTGCCCTTCCCCGTTCAGGACCCCCTCAACGAGGCCAAGAAACGCCGGCTTGTGGAGGCCAATAAGGCCTGGTTCCCGGAATTCTACCTTCCGGAGATGGAGATAAAGCTTAAGCAGGGCCTGGGGAGGCTTATCAGATCCAAGGACGACTGGGGCCTCATGGCCATCTTGGACCCGAGGCTCAATATCAAGAATTACGGGCGCTCGGTCCTCAAGACCTTCCCCCACGGGCCCATCATCTACACCCACGAGGAAGTCCGGCGGTTCATGGCGAGAATGGAAGGCGCGGGGAGAGAGCCCGCCCGGCTCAGCTGAAGGCTCCCCTCCCGCCGCCTGCCCTTCCTCTGCGGCCGGAAGGCGCGGCGCCGGGGCGCGCCGGACGGGCGCGCCCCATAGCCAAGCCGCCGAAAAGAACAGCGGCGCTCCTGGCCAGCTTATGCGCGCGCCGGCCTCATCCTGCCGCGGCAGGCGCGGCCGATGGCATAGACATGGCTGGAAGCAATAAGCCCTGACCGCCAGGAGCTGACATTCGGCTTACGAAACGATGTTGAATATTTATATTATTTATTAATATTTTTAATTATAATTAATAAATTACTAATATAATCATCTCTTTGCCGATTTCAGTAAACTTTTGATGAAAGTGCAAAAAGGTATGAAGCACGGTTTACACCATTGAACAATGACACTACAGTTTTCACCTAAACGTAACATATTGCTTGTTTACATTAATTCAGAGGCTGAAGCAGGCATTAGAGGCGGCTAAGGTTCGCAAAAAGCCTGCTTTCCAGGAACACTCCCGTTGAGGACATTGCGGAACTCACCGGCTTGGCCAGGGATGAGATAGAGGCTCTAAAATAGCCCCTCGCCGCCGCCTGCCGTTTCGGGGGCGGGGCCTGCATCGGCCTGGACAGTACATGCCAGCAACGCGCGGCCTTCGCCTCCCCCGAACGGTCCGGCAGCCTGAGTCGGCCTGGCCGAGCCAGGACTGTGGCTTCCCCCTTTTCTGGGGGGCCGTGTCTGACCCTGCCCTGGATTTTCGCGAAAGTCTCTTCCGCCGAGGTTAAGGGGCGGCACGCCTTCCTCGCCGGCCAATACCATGCAGACGGGTTCGCCCCCCGCCGAAGCCAGGGAAGAAGACCGCCGCTTCCCGCAGCCTCAAGGCGGCCGTAAACCTGGCCCGCCGCTCTTGCCTATGTCCTTATCAGGTATCGTTTGGACAGTCCGGAGCTAAAGCTGGAAAAAAAGTTTCCGGAGGTGTTCCAGATGCCGGAAATCGGCTATATAAACGCTCACGGGGATATCCTGAAGCAGTTGTACGCGGACGACCTTTTGGGAAAGTACCGCGCCGCAGGCCGGGAGGAGGGCCGGCGGGAAGAGCGCCTAAGGTTCGCCAAAAGCCTGCTTTCCAGGAACACTCCCCTTGAGGACATAGCGGAACTCACCGGCTTGGCCAGGGATGAGATAGAGGCTCTCAGGTAGCCCCCCGCCGCCGCCTGCCGTTTCGGGGGCTGGGCTGCCTCGGCCTGGACAGGGCGTGCCCGCAAGGCGCGGCCTTAGCCTTTACAGGACCGCTTCCGGAGTCGGCTCTGCCGATCGCCGACTGCGGCTTCCCGCTTCCCTGGGCCTTGTCCACACCCGCCGTGAGGACTTGCGCTAACTCTCCTTCGCCGTGGTTCAAGGGCGGCATGCCTGCCCCGCCGGACAGCCTCTTCCCAGACTGGTACGCCCCCCCTCCGAAGCCAGGGAGGAAAACCGCCGCCTCCCTCAGCCTCAAGATAACCGGAAACCTCGCCCGCCCGGCCGGTATGGCCCCGCCGCGCGGGAAAACCTTCTGAACGCCCGAGGGGCTCTTCAAGGCGGCGCATCCCCGCCCGCCGGAAACGCCCCATTTCCCGCGGCTGTCGGCCGGCCGCAACAGGCGACATTGACGGCCGGCAACATGGCGGCGGGAATCCCGCCTCCTTGCGGAAAACGTTACCCGCTTGCCGTGATGAATGCCGGCGGGCCGCGACGACCGGCCTTAGGCCGGCGGCCGGCGCTGCGGAACAATGAGCGGCGGCGCGCCCGCAATCCCGTTGAAGCCGATTTGGAGCCCAGTTCCTGAGAAGCCCGCAAAAGCGCGGCTCTCGGCTTCGTCCCGTCAGATTTCGCATGATGTTCGGACTCGCGCTTGGCAAAAGTTTCCGGAGGCTTTCAAGATGTGACTAACCGGCCGCGGCGAAGATGATCACAGGGATATCCTGACACGATTGTACATGGACGATCTTTTGGGAAAGGCTTGGAAGGAGGGCTTTATGGAGGGCTTTAGGGAGGGCTTCAGGGAGGGCTTCAGGGAAGGCCGACAGGAGGCGCGGGAAGAGGGCCTGAAGGAGATGCGGGCAGAGCTCGCCAAAAAACTGATGTCCAGGAACATTCCCGCCGTTGACATAGCGGAAATCACCGGCCTGGCCAAGAAAGAAATATCGGCTCTCGAATAGCCCCTCGCCGCCGCTTGCCGTTTAAGTGGTCGCGGCCTGTACAGGACATGCCCGCGAGTCGCGGCCTTCGCCTCGCGCGATCGGTTGCCGCAGCCGGCCCGGCCGGGCCAGGACTGTGGCCGCCCGCTTTCCGTGACGGCCTTCCCTGCGCGCGGCTGAAGGCCTGGCACGGCCCCGTTCCGCCGAAAGCCCGGGCAGGCCGCCTCGGGGAAATCCCGTCCCTGAAGCGGGCGAAAGCCTCGCCCAGGGTACCCGCTCGACAAGGCAGGCGTATCCGCCCGCGGAACCCTCGCCCAGGGTACCCGCGCGATAAGACAGGCGTATCCGCCCGCGGAGCCCCCGGCCTTGGCCGGCATGTCCGCGGCGCCCGGAACGCGGCCCGGAAACCGGTTGTCTTCCGCGGCCCGAAGGCGGCCCGGAGACGCCCTTGCCGCGCTCGGGGGCGGCTCCCCGCTACGAGCTTTCCGCGCCGCGGCGGGGAGTCGTCCGGGGGCGCGGCGCCTGCAAAGGCTGAGCCTCCTTTCCGCGGAACGCCCGCCAACGTTTTCGGCGGCGCGCGAAGCCCGGGCAAAGAAACCGCCCTCAAGCCACAAAAGCCGGGGATTCCGCCCCAGCGGAAGCCTTTTCCCCGCCCGGCGGCCCGAAGCCGCAGGCGCGGAGGCGAAACCTGCGGCCGCGAAGGCGCCCCGGCCTGCGGCAGTTCCCGGCAGCTAATTAAAAGCGTCTGGTTTGCCGAAGTCGGGCCGCAACACTTCGAAGGCGCCCGGCTCCTGGATGAAGGCGTTCTCGAAACCCAGCCCTGTCATCTGCCGGATGACCTCGTCGTACTCCCTGTCGCTTAGCGGCCTCCCCAGCCCGGGCCAGTCGCGGAACTGCTCGTTGGGCCCGGTTCTTACCAGGTGGGAAGGAAAGTACTGGTTCATGACCGACAGGTGCACCCCGGTCCCGAAAGCCTCCTTGAGCCAGGGAAGGAGCAGGGTCGTGCGGGCGAGATCGTCCGGGAGCACCAGGTGCCTCACGAGCAGGCCCCTGACGGCGAGCCCGTACCCGTCGGTCGTGAAGGTCCCCGCCTGCCTGTGCATCTCCCTGAGGGCCGCGCGGTTCACCCAGGGGTAGTCGCCCGCCCCCAAAAGCCGTTGGGAACGCCCGTCGGGGTCGCCCGGCCCTGCCCCCTCGGGGGGGGCGATCTTCGCATCCGGCAGGTAGACGTCCACCAGGCCGTCCATGAGCGCGAGGGCCTCCGGCGAATCGTAGCCGCCGCTGTTGTAGACGATGGGTAACCCCAGCCCCCGGTTCCTGGCCCTGGAGAGCGCCGGGGCGAGCTTGAGGGCGTAGGGCGTGGGGGAGACGAGGTTGATGTTCACGGCGCCGCGGTCACGCAGCCCGAACATGAGGTCCACCAGCTCCCCTTCGCTCATGGGCCGCCCCGCCTCCGCGGACTGGGAGATCTGGTGGTTCTGGCAGAAGACGCAACCCAGGCAGCAGCCCGCGAAGAATATGGCGCCCGACCCGCCAGGCGGCGGCCCGGACAGCGGAGGCTCCTCGCCGGGGTGGATGACCGCCTGGGCCACGAGGACCTCGTCCCCCGCCCCGCAGAAGCCCTTCTCGCCGCGGGAACGCGCCGCCCCGCAACGCCTCCCGCAGAGGGCGCAGCCCCGCGCGCGGCGGCTCACGGGCGCGGGGCCGCCCGGCGGGCCCTGGCCGCGGCCGGGACGAAGGAAGGTGAACGACTGGAGCGGGACATGCGGCGGCCTCAGAAGCGGACGGCGCCGGGGGTTCCGGTCGCCGGGGCGCGGGGAAAAGGGAGAGGCGGGGCAGGGGCGCCTGCCAAGCCATCCTAACACGGCGGCCCCCCGAAAATAAGCCTGTCGGGGCGGCCCCTCCGCCGGGAACCCCCGCGCCTTCGCGGAGGCGGGCCCGGAAGGCGCCGCCCCCTCCGCGCGGTCCCCGCTCCGCCTCAGCCCTGCCCCGGTGCTGCCCCGGAGCGCCCCCGCCTCCCCAAAGGCAGGCCGCGCGCCGCCTCTCAGGACGGCCGGCGCCGTCTCCGCTCCAGGACCGTCCGCCG
The DNA here is from genome assembly GCA_031288415.1 of Deltaproteobacteria bacterium. Taxonomy (GTDB): domain Bacteria; phylum Desulfobacterota; class Desulfarculia; order Adiutricales; family Adiutricaceae; genus JAIRZX01. The sequence goes on from JAITRL010000248.1 coordinate 7,296, forward strand.
CCTGGCCGCCTCAAGGACGGCCGACGCCGCTGGCCTTAACGGCCCGGGGCCCTCCCGCTTTAGGCTCCGGGAACGCCTCCTGGCCGCGGCATCCCCCCGCCCCTTGACCGGAGGCGCAAAAACCTGCAAGATCAACATGCAGCCCCGCTACGCTCCCGCCGCATCCCGGCCGAGCCGCCGGGGCCCCCGACCCGGACCTGCCCCACGCCCGGCGCGGCCCTCACGGTCCCTTCCGGGCGCCCAGCCATAAAACGCCGCGCCGCCTGCCCTGCCCCTGAAGCCCGGCCGGCCCCGATGAGGTTTCCGCCCCCCGCTTGCGCCCCTCTTCGGGCCCTCGCCGGTCAGCGCCCTGCCCCGGACCGGCGAGTCCCCGTCCGCGCTCCCATGGCTTCGCGGAGCCCTTCCGCGCCCTGCCCGGGGCCGACAGGCGCCCGTCCGCGCATATCCTCGGGCGCCCGGCCCGGGCCGCGCGCCTCCTCGGACCGGCCGGAGTCTGCCCCGGGGGCGGGCCAGGCGCGCGATGCCTTCGGCGGACCTCTGCCCCCGTGCGGGGGGCAAGCCATTTCCAAACGAAAACATTTGCTTTTGCCTGCCCATTCCACTATAAATGTTGCTCCCCTGCGGAGGCCGGGGCCGGCCGGCTCCGGGCGCCGCCGCCTCCTTCGCGGGAGGCCAGGCTCCGGAACGCCCTCCGCCCAGGCGAGCGACCCGCTGCGGTTTCCGGCAATGCCCCCTTCCCCCCCTTGCCGGGCCGCCCCGCACGGGGCCCGGTCGCCCCTGAAAGACAAAGCCAACAGCCCTCAAGGAAGGATTTTTTCCAATGACCAAAGCCGAACTTGTAGCCAAGATCGCTTCGGAAGCCGATGTCACGCAGGCCCAGGCCAACAGGGCCCTCAAAAGCTTCGTCAGCGCCGTCAGCGATGAAGTCAAGACGACCGGCTCCATCAACGTCACCGGGCTGGGGACCTTCACGGTCGCCAAGCGCCCGGCCAGAAGCGGCTTCAACCCCCGCACCCGCGAGCCCATCAAGATCCCCGCCTCAACCAGCGTCAGGTTCAAGTGCTCCAAGTCCCTCAAGGACGCCCTCAACGACTGAAGGGGCCTTCCCGCGCGCGCCCCCAGGTTCTTGCGGGGAACCTCTCCACGTCAGGCCCTTCGCGTCAAGGCCGCTGAAACTGATTCCGACCGGAGGAAAAAATGGCCAGAGTTACCATTGATGACTGCCTCAGGCACGTCGACAACAGGTTCTCCCTTATCCACCTGGCGGCCGAAAGGGCAAGGCAGCTCAAGAGAGGCGCCCGCCCCCTCGTCCCCAACAAGAACAAGAACATCGTCCTGGCCCTCCGCGAGATAGCGGCCGGGCTTATCACCTACGACAACATCAAGAAATTCGACCCGCCCCTCAACCGCATGGACGATGACGCCTTCGGGTCCCCCGACGACGAAGGCCTCTCCGACGACTGAGCGCCTCCCGGGGCCGGTCTTCAGCGCGCGGGGCGAACCCCTCCCGGGGTATTTCCGCGCGCTTTTTTTCTGCCCGGGCCCCCTCCCAATCGCAATTCCCTGCCTTTGCCCTCCCCCC
>JAITRL010000272.1 GCA_031288415.1 Deltaproteobacteria bacterium
CCGCGACGGCGTTCAGGAGCCGCCTGGCGCGAGGCGCATGTCGCCTGCCCCCGTCCTTTGCTGCCGCGCCAGTGGCGATGGCGCTTGCCCGGTGCCGCACATCGTCACTGTCCCGAAATCCCAGAACTGCCAAACGCGGCTGCACCGCATGCGCCGCCGGCATTATAGCCACTCCGTCAAGCGGGAGCGCACCGGCTTTAGCGCGGAGTTACGCCTCGGCAACCCCGGAGCCTCCGCATGCCTGGGCCGCCGCCGCGCTAACGCCGGAAGACATAGACAAACCTCAGCCGCTTCGCAACACTCACCCTGGCTTGCGAGAGGCGCCTCAGGCAACGAGCCGAGTAATTCAAAACGATCTGGTGCCGCAATTTCGGTGTCTGGAACCAGGACGCCTTGATTTTCCTTGCGCTTCTGAGTAAGGCGGCGCCGGGTCAGGCGGCTGCAAGCCAACGGGCGAATTGTCCCGATGCTCGGCTTATGTATGCCCCTCCGGAGCCGCGTATCGTTACAGGTGAATCACAGCCTAATGAGTCTATTTGACCGGCTGCCGATGGCTTTCGGATAAATTATCCGGACATTTGAACAAGTTATTTTGTTTACCGCGGGGCCGAAAAATAGGCTGAAATTCGTTTTCTACGGATTATGCCGGATCGCCGGTTTTTTAACGAGGCCCCCCTTATAGCGCTCCAAGCTGAATAGCTTTCGGCATGCTTTCCCGCCTGATTCAAATTTTTTTGCCACTGAAATAATATTCATGTCCTTACAATGTTAGGCTTTCGGTTCAAATTATACTAAATTTTCCTCTGACTCTATCAGCCGCCTCCGCGCCTTCCATATCAGACGTTCCAGGCTTGCGATGACGACAAGCCTTCCAGGCAAACGTAATTTTTCGAATAGGCTCGCCTTCAGGCAGCCTCATGGCCGCCTGGCAGCTTTTTCCAGGCCTTTCCGGCCTGAACTCAAGGAAACGCCCCGCGCCGAGACCTGCCATGCCCCGCCTGACACAGGACGTAGCCAGCCTATGCCTTTCAGCCTGTTCTTAAGGCGTACCCATCCCCAGCGGCGGCATGGGCTTTCGCCCCGGCCCGAACGACCGCACGCACGCACGCACGCACGCTACTGCCTGACTGCTCCCCGCAACGGCGCAGGGCAAGCACTCAAGCCTCAGTACCGGCGGATCATCACCTTTCAGGCCTGGAGGCTCACCGCCGCCCCGTAAGCTACCGTGAACTGAGGCTCCCGTGTAACCTTCACCTCGGTCAAGAGCTCGTCTTCCACGGCCTCTACCAGGCCCCTGTTCTGGGCCGGCCCACCGTCAAGCCAGACGGCCCCGGCGCCCACCCGCCCGAGGAGCCCTGCGGCTCTCCGGGCGACGGAGGCGTGAAGGGCCCGCACCACGCTTTGCGGCGGCACTCCCCTGGCCAGAAGGGAGACTATCTCGCTTTCGGCGAATACCACGCAGGTGCTGTTGAGCTCCACCTCTTCGCCGGGCTCCCTGGAAAGTTCCGCGAATCGCGACAGCTGCACGTTAAGAAGCCTTGCCGCGAGCTCGAAAAACCTGCCCGTCCCTGCGGCGCACTTGTCGTTCATGCGGAAGTCCACCACCTCGCCCCTCTCCGACAGGCGCATGGTCTTAAGGTCCTGGCCGCCTATGTTGATGAGGCTCCTCGCCTCGCCGCCGGAGAGCCGGAAGAGCCCCCTCGCGTTGGCGGAGAGCTCGTCTAGCCTGAGGTCGGCCTTCCGGTAGAGGCTTTTACCGTAGCCGGTGGAAGCCAGGGAGTAGGTCCAGGAGGCGGGGAGTCCCAGTTCCGCCCGGCCCTGGCCGATTAGGCCGTCGGCCAAAGCCTCCTGGTCCGGCGCCGTGGGCACCGCGCCTTTCCAGAGGATCTCCGCGCCCTCCACGATGACCGCCTTGATGGCCGTGCTCCCCAGATCGAGTCCTATGCTGTATCCCATGACCAAATTAGTCCTCCAGGGTATCCCTAAACCCCCAGGGTCGGCCGGAAGGCCTCCAGCCGCGTGAGCAGGTTGCGGCTGTCCTCCGTGGAGTAGTCAGTCTCTATCTTCAGGAATTTGAGCCCCCAGCCCGTGATCCGCTCCTCCAGCGGGAAGGAGTCAAGCTCGTAGGGGTGGCAGCCCTTGAGGAGGTGAAAGACCACCCCCCTAATCTCCCCCCCGTCCGCCGCCTCGCGGATCAGGGCAGCCCGCCTCTCGCTCTCGGCAAAGACCGGGCACAGGCATCCCCTGTGGTACGCCTCGGCTAAGGCCGCGCACATGCCGTCCAGGGAGGTGTCCGAAAGCTCAACGTGCCTGGGGAACAGCCGCTCCGAGGAGCACAGGTCGTCCCCCAGGCACCTCAGGCCTGCCTCCTCCAGGAGATGAAGGACCTTGAAATTCGGAAAGAATACCGGGGCTCCGGTGAGGTAGACACCATCAGGGCTCTTCCGCGTCTTCGCGCCCGCGCCGCTTCCGTCTCCGCTTCTGGTTCCGGTAACGCTGACGCCTCTGCTTCCTTTGCCGCCTTCGCCTTCGCTTTCTGTTTCGTTTTCCGCTCCGGCTCCACGTCCGCTTTCTGCCCCGGTTCCGGCACCGCTTCCGGGGCCCGTTCCGCCGGAGGCAACGGCGAGCCCAGCGATGACATCGGTCGTGTCTTTGCCGAGTCTGCTTTCCTCAGGCCTTCCTGCACCGTCGTCAGCAGTCCTGTCAGCAACGCTTTCAGCAAAAACTCCAATGCCGCCGCCGTCCCGGTCCCGTCCGGAGCCGCCGTCCGAGTCCACTCCGGAGCCGCCATCCATAGCCCTCCCGGACACGATCTCCGCAACCCTCCCGGAGCCAGTCCCCGCAGCCCGTCCTGAGCCGGTTTCTCCAACCCCCCCGGCACCGCCGTCAGGGTTCTTTCCGGCTCCGTAGCTAGTCGGCATTCCGGAACCGCCGTCTGCGGATTTTACGGCTGCTGACGGCTTCCGCCCAGGCGCGGCGGCTCTTCGGCCGATGGCCTCCGCAACCCTCTCCAGCCCTGAGGTCCAGCGTTCCGGGGAGTCAAGGAAGAAGGTTCCAGTGACAAGCGCGTACCAGACCGCAGGGACCAGCCTGCGGCGCCGCAGATCGGAGAGGGAAGAAAGCGCCCTGCGGGCGGCCTCCATCTTCCGGATGGAGTCAAGGAGATCCTGGCGCTTGAGGGGCCGGCCGCCGGCGCTTTTCAAAAAGGCCGAAAGTTCTCGGATCTCCGAGAGCCAGCGGGCCCTGGCGCGCGCCCCCTCCTTGACCCGCGGGACCTCGAGAAGATGGACCGGCCCGGAGAATTCCCCGAAAAGACCTCTGGCCTCCTTGAACTTCACCACCCAGTCGCAGGTGAGGGGTACTACCCAGGGCGCTACGGCAAGGCCTCTGTCGATCTCCATCTCCCCCAAGACCGCCTTTATCGTGGGGCACATGAGGGCCGGAAGACGGGGCGCGGTGAGGTTGGCTGAGGCAAAGGCCCCTGAATGGATCTTGACCGGCGAAAAGCCCTGGGCCCAGAAGAGCTCTATAGGCGCCTGGAGGCACAAAATGGCGCAGGGCCGCATGCCGGTGCGGTTACCGATGATCTCCAGGGTAGGGTCGTCGGCGTAAAGTGAGACGAAGTACTCGAACTCCGGGATGCAGTCCGGACGGGAGCAGAGCCGATCGAGTTCGGAGCGGCGCTCGTGGCGCCTCCTGTCGGCGGCGCGGGCGAGCACCCTCCCCGCCCTCTCTGAGGCCCCGGAGGCTCCAAACCCTCCGGTGGCTCCTGAGACTTCCGAAGTTCCGGAAGGCCCGGATGGCCCGGAAGCCTCGGATATCCCTAAAGCCGCAGAACTCCCGGCGCCTTCAGAAGCCCGGCGTACTCTGGAGCCCTTGGCGGCGTCTCTTGCAACTACCCCGGTCATGGGAAGGCCTCTTGTGAGCCGCATGTCACATTCCCCGGCTCCGGAACTTTGGGGTCTGCCACGCGGCCGCCCGCTTGCGCGCCGGCGGCGGTCCGCCTGCTGCCCGCCGCCTTGCCGACGCTGACCCGCCCGCAACCTTTTGCCGCTCCGGCGTTGACCCTGCCGTCGCCAGCCGCAGCGCCAGCGCCTGCCATGCGGCAGCCAGCCGGGTAACAAGCCGCTTCTCCGCGGCTGACAAGCCCAGCGCCGGCCGCAATGCAGGCGCCTGCCATGCCGTAGCCAGCCTCTTCTCCGGGACTGACAAGCCGCCAGCCGGCCGCCAATACTGAGCCTGCCATGCCGTAGCCAGCCGCTTCTCCGGCGCTGACGGCCCGCCCGCCGGGCGCCGCGACTTCGGCGGCCCTGCTTTCGCCCGCAGCCGGGCCTGAACCGACCCCGCGACAGGCCAAAGGAACGTCGAGGCTGCCCCCGCAGCCGCCTGAGGGAGCGCGGGAGAACGCCCGCCCGCCGCGCGCGGACCAGCGGCCGCGGAGCTGAAGGCCTGTCCCTGCCCTGCCTGAACCAGCCCGCGTCATCGCGAGTCCCCTGCGGCTCCGCCCCGGGAGCCCGGCCTGCCGGATTTAGCGAGCCCCAAGGCCAGGGAAGGCGAGGACGAGACTATGGTCTTGCCGGCGTACTTGAGCGAGAGGGCGCCTTCCGCGCAGCAGCCGGCCACGCAGTCGCCGCAGTTGATGCAGTCGCCGGTCTGGACGTCCGAGGCGGCCTTTTCAGTGCAGACCCTTTCCACGTCCATGGCGCAGACCCGCTGGCAGGTCCCGCAACCGTGGCACAGCTCGGGCTCCTTGCGGAGCGCCAGGGGCGTTATGGGCTTGAGCAGGTGGATGAGGGCCAGCATCGGGCAGAAGGTGCAGAAGAACCTCGGCCGGATGAACATGGCGGCCAGACAGGCGCCGGTCACGGTCAGGGAGCAGGCAGTGATGACGAGAGTGGCCCAGTTGGTGAGATCCAGCGCCAAATGCCTGGTGTCCCCCGCGAACAGGGGAAGCAGGGGCTTTCCGGGGCAGAACATCTGGCAGAATGGTATGTAGAAGTCCCGGTGAAGCACCCCGAGGTTGATGAGCACGGGCCCCACGGCGCAGAAGGCCAGCAGCGCGTATTTGACGGCCCCGAGCTTCTTGAGGGTCCCCGGGGCGATCTTGGCCCCGGGGATGCCGAGCTTCCTTCTCAGGAGCGTGAGCCAGTCCGAAATTAGCCCGAAGGGGCACGCGAACCCGCACCAGGCCTTGCCCAGAAGCATCACGAGCCCCACGAACAGCAGGAAATAGCCGGCCGCCCTTAGCCCTTCGAAGCCCCAGAAGTGGACGGCGCTGATGCCGAAGCCGATGTAGCCCTGGAAGCCCATGAGGTAGCAGTAGCCTCCGCAGCCGAACACGTACGGGCAGGCGAAGCAGGGGACTGCGGGGCCCAGGTTAACGCCGAAGCGGCCCCCGTACATGAGGACCACGAACAGGACGTGCTGTACCAGGAGCCTATACCGCCTCAGAAGCATGGCGCGGCATCCTCCTTATGACGTAGACGGCCGCCATCCCGAGGGAAGTGACCAGCAACGCCGCGGCAAACAGCCCTATCCCCAGGCCGAGATCCGTCCCCGCGTAGCGGGAGCGGTGCACGTACAGCGTATAGGTGACCGCCCCCCCGTCCGGGAGGCGCCCTACCATGAAGATCGGCTTGGTGGCGGAGCTGGACTGGGCCGAGAGTTCGGGATCGTGGTCGGGCGTGAAGCTCGTCACTTCCCCCGTGAAGGAGTACTGTCCCGGCACGGGCCCTGAATCCCTGATCGCGCTGGGCCGGGAGGCCGGGACCCAGCCGCGGGGGGTCAGGGTATAAGACTGCCCGGTCTGGGGCCAGTAGAGGTCCCCAGAACCCATAAAGCCGTAAGACGGCCAGTGGTTTTCAGGGGTGTTGCTGGCCAGGGAGGCTGCCTCCAAGGAATCCCCGAACAGGAGCATGGCGGCCTGGGCGTAGCAGCGCCTGCCCCTAACCAAGGCTGAACCTAAGACATCCACCATCATGTAGGTGCCTGAGGCCACTACCAGCTTGTGGGCGCCTTTGGGGCCGCCCGCCTCCCCAAGCCGGAAGATGGAAGCGCGGCCGATGCCAGCCCCGTTCAGCCCCCTGCCCTCGGCTTCGCCCCGGTCGAAGGTCCCCGCCCGCCTGACAGGCTCATCCTTGGTCTGCAGGAGTTCACGGTAGCTCCCCAAAGGAAGCAGCCGATAGAACCAGGAGGCGTCCTCTAGAGGGGAGCCGTCGCTGGAGACCAGGTAGAGCTCCACCACCGCCGGGCCGTTCTTGTGCCGGGACGGGTGACTGTACTCCCACCTGATATACGGAAGTTCCTCGACATCGCCGGGCACCGCCGCCCCGGCGCGAGCGCCGTGAAAGCCCGGCGCGGAGGGCGCTGGCGCAGGACCTGAAACGTCAGCCGGGGAAGCGGAAGCCGCAGGCCCTGGAATGTCAGCCGTCGATGCAGCGGCAGCAAGAGCTTGAGAGGCTGCCGGAGAAACGGAAGCCGCAGGCCCTGGAATGTCTGCCGCTGACGAAGCGGCTGCAGGCGCTTGCACGGCCGCCGGAGAAGCGGAAGCCGCAGGCTTTGAAATATCTGTCTCAGACGCCGCGGCTCCAGGTGCACCGGGCGCCGAGGAAGCGGCCCCGGGAGCGCCGGCTGCGGATTCTGCGCCCTTTAGTCCCGTGCCGACGGCAACGGATGCTGCAGTCGGAGGCACTGTAAAGTCGGCCGGGACCGTTACGGCCTCTGGCCCAGGTACGCCTCCCGAGGAAGCGGCGACGGCAGTCCCCGGGGCATCTCCGTAGGCGACCGTGATCGCATCGGCCGCAGGCGAGGCTGCTTCACCGGCAACCGGGGCTACAGAGGATGCTTCACCGGTAGCCGTGGCTACAAGAGCCATGCCGGCCGTGTCGGTTTCAGCATCGCCGGACTGGGAAAATCCGGGGCCAGGGGTTCCGGATGCCGCGGCGCCGCCCTCCGCATGAAGAGCGACCGCCCCTAAGCAGAGTAACCCCGCCGTAACCGCGCAAGAGAGGCCGAGCCGTAGAAGCTGGCCCATGAGAGAGTCCCTCCACACGCAGGGCGCAGAGAGGCATCCCTCCCTCTCCCGCCGGAAACGGAATAAATTCTAATACGGCACGGATAGATGAAGGCCCGCGCGGCAACGAAACGCCTCAAGGAAGGCGTTCAAAAGCCGGGGAACTTCAACATGGAGCCGAAGGCGGAAGCCTGCGGCTTGTGCGCGCGGATAAGTGGAGTGAGGGACTGATCCGCACTCACTATAAGGCTACCCGCCCCCGAATGTCAATTAGTAACGCGCAGGTCTGGGCGGCTAGGCCTGAGCCGCCGTTCCGACAGGGCTTACCCTTGTCTTTTTCCGGCCGGCCTCCGCCAATCGCCCGGCAAACTCCAGCAAAACTCCGGGCAGGCTCTCACAAGGCGGCGCAACTAAACGCTCACAGGTCCCACATGAGACTGGGCAGACTCCAACGAGGCATGCCTTCCGCAAAGCCGATGCCGCAACTTTTCCCCGAGAGCCACTGTCCGGCAACAACGTCCCATGTCCTAGGGCCTGACTTATTCGCCCCGCAAGAACTGACTTTCTCAACCCTGCCCTCAGCTAAATGCCTATCTTGCCCGGGGTGTTCGGCTTTGCCCGGAGCTCTCGGCCTTGCCCTGGGTGTTCGGCCTTGGCCAGTACTCTCGGCCTTGCCCGGAGCGTTCATCGTTGTCCGGAATGTTAGGACCGCACGGAACGTTCAGCCTTGTCCGAAACGCTTATCCCTGTCCTGAGCGCTCACCGCTTCTCCGGCCTGTTTAGGTCTTGTCCTGTCTGGCGCTGAGTTCAAAGGGCCTTACTTGACATGCCAGGGAGGCCTTGGGCTTTCGAAACCGTCAGACGCAACATGGCGCAAAAATCAAGAAGTTGTGGCCATACTATTGGACATCGCGTTAGCAACTCACCCTCAAGCCTTTGAGACTGATGGTTATCCAAAGACGATATTATCAATAAGATGCGGATAAACGCTTGAATATCCCTTTCGCAAGTGTAATTACGCCACCTGAACGGCATAGCGTCGTCTGTGACAAAATCAAGAAGTTGCGGGCATATGTCTCGAATCCGCATTGTATAGACGCCAATTCGTCTCAGCTTTCGATAAACGCCCAATAGCCTGAAAATCAATACATTGTGGACAAATGCTTATGCAACGCTTACATGAGTTGTTTTACGCCTATTCTGCCGAATTACCCAGTCTAGGGCAAAATCAAAAAATTGTTGGCATTTGCGTAGACGCTACTACAGTCTGACTCTCTGACACTCCAAAGCTGACGAATGTCTTTGTAGCAAATTGTCGATTAGTTCCTTTCTTAAGACCAAATATCACATTCTTATGATGTCTTTAAGCCTCAGATATCGCCTTATGACGCCCAATTCATCATCAAGAAATTGCAGCCAAATGCATCTGTGCCTCATCTGTCAGACAACGTCGCCAGACTTGATTTATGGCTTGACAACGCTTCCCTCGCAGGCCTGACCGCCCGACATGTCCACAGGCGCTAGCCGTAAGGGTCCTTGAGAGGCAACCAGCCTGGACCCAAATCTCCTCCCGCATGCGCCTAAAACGCAAGCGGCAAGAACGCTTTCCGCAGGCAGCTCTGACGGCTCATCAGGACTTTCGGGCAACCTGATGGCTCCCCCGGCAGCCTTATGGACTTCCGGGCAGCCTGAGGGATCTCGGCGGCTGCTTATCGGGATAGCCTTGCGGCTCTCGCGGCCAACGCCTCCGGGCACCCTATATCCTCTTACGGCCCACTCTTCCGGAAAACCAAGCAGGGCCGGAGACTCTGTATGACCCCCTGGCCCAGATCCGCGAGAAAAAAAATTACATGCCCGCTACGTCAAAAAACCTCTCCCCGCAAATTCCTCTCGCCTTGCGGCCCGCCCCCCGCCCGGGACTGCTTTCCGGGGCCTGGAGGAAAGCCAGCCGTCAAAATTCGAACCGTCGCCCCGCCCTCCGGGAAAGGCCGCGCGGCCTCGAGGCTACGCGCCTTCCCGCCGCTGAGGCCTATGGTCCGGCAGCCCGGCCGGCCTTTACAGTTCGCCGGCCTCCTCACGGGTCCGCCTCTTGAAATCCCTGAAGCGAGAGAATAAACTGTAATAGCAATTGAGACTCAGTTTCAATAATAAGACTTTTCCACCAGAACCCCCTCCGTGCCCCGGCCTCCCGCGCGGGCCAGGCCGAGGAGGGCGCGCCAGGAGCCAGACATGTTCGGAAGGCATGACACTAAAGTCGAGATAAGGATCCCGAGGCTTTCAGGGTCGGCGGATCCCCCCCGCTTCTCCGCGAACCTGGTCGCGGCGGCCGTGACCAAGGCCGACCGCCTCCTCTCGCCAGAGGGTGAGGGAAGCGACATAGCCCGCCTCAACAGCGCCCCCGCCGGCGAGTGGGTGGAAGCGGACCCGCTCACCCTGATAGCCGTTAGGAAAGCCCTGAACTGGAGACGGCTTTCGGGCGGGGCCTTCGAACCCGCCGTGGGGCCGCTCAAGGCCCTCTGGGCCGAGGCGGCACAGGCGCGCGGCCTTCCTGACGATCAGGCGGTGGAAAAGGCCAGGGAACTCGCCCGCGCGGAGCACCTCGCCGTCGATCACGGCGGCGGCCGGCTCTCCTGGACCCGCCCGGGCTGCTCCCTCGATCTGGGAGGGATAGCGGAAGGCATCGCGGCTGACGTTGCCGCAGAGGCCCTCCTGGCCAGGGGAACGGAAAACGCCTCCGTAAGGATCGGCGGGGCAGTGAGAACCATTGGCCTCAACCCGAAAACCAGCCCTCCCGACCCCTGGGACAAGGGCATCCGCGATCCCCTGGGCAGGGCAGTCACCCCTCCCGGACCGTGGCCGGAGCCCGGGGCCGACTGGGGGGCCTCAGCCTTCTGCGGGTATCCTGGCGACTCCGCAGGCCGCGCGGAGGCCTTAACCGCAGGTGGCGGCCGCGACGAGCGACTCGGCCGCCAGGGCGAATCCGGAAGCCTGGCCCACGGGGGCCCGCAATCCCCTGACACTCATGCCTGCCATGATCATCACGCCCGCCGCCGCCACGCTTCCCACGCCCGTCCCGATTCCCGCGATCATCATCACGGAAGCCGCGGCCGTCCAGACCTTGACGGCCGTCCTGACCTCGAAGGCCGCCTCGACCGCCCCGCTCACCGTCATTGCCGGCACGATCGCCATGGCTTCCATGAGCATCGTCATGGTCACGACGATCGCCATAGCCATCCTTCCCGTCCCGGCGTGGAGCCACCCTCCGGCGGCTGCCGGTGCTGCGGCGGCTGCGGGAGGCGTCCGCGGATCTTAGATCCCGCTACGGGCCGGCCCGCCAGGGGAGGCTTCGCGGCCGCGGCGTTCCACCCTCGCTCTGCGGCAGACGCCGCTGCCGCGGCGGTTGTCATGAGCGTCCTGGGCCCTGCGGGTGCCGGTAGCTTTCTGGCCGGACAGGAGGGGCGCCTTGCCTTTCCTGAGGGCTTTGCCGCGCTCGTCTTCGGCCGCGGCCCGGAGGGGTCGCTCGCGACCTTCTCGTTTTTCCTGGGAACGGACGGAAAACTCCACTCGTCACGTATCCTTACCCCCGCCCCGGAGAAGCCTGCGGCCCGCGACTCCCGGGAAGGCATCCCGATTCTCCCCCGCGCCGCTCTCTCGTTTTCCTCCTGAACCTGCCTTTAGCGGCCTTTCGCCCGGCACCCTGCTGGCGCCTCGCGCAAGCCCGCCGGAGGCTGGCGGCAACGGGCACGCCCGCCCAGGGGCCCGGCGCCGAAAAGGCGCCTGCGGGCGTTTCCGCGCGCTCCAAGGCCGCCGGTCTTCGGCTTCTCTCCCGACCCCTGGCCTTCCCTCCGCCGGGGGACGGGGAAGAAGCCCGCCGCAGGCCTGGCCCGCCAGGGATTTCCTGCCCGCAAGCTGCCTAACCGCCTCTCAATCAGGTTCGCCTCCCTTCGGCATCTCCCTTCCCCTTACGACTTTGCTCCAAGCCCTTCCCCAAGCCTCCCGGCCCAACGCCAAGGCTCTTCCAGCCGCCCTCCGCCCCTGCTCCAAGCCCTTCCCGCCGCCGCCCGCCCAGGCTCTTCCTGCCGCCCTCCGGCACAGCGACAAGGCCTTCCACCCCCTACCCTTCGCCAAGGCTTTTCCTGTCTCCCTTCTGCCTTGCGACAAGGCTCTCACCCCCCCGGCACTGCGGATTGGCCCTTCCTGCAGCCCTTCGGCTCTGCGACAAAGCCTTCCTCCCCACACGGCACTGCGGATTGGCCTTTCCTGCAGCCCTTCGGCGCTACGGAGCGACCTTTCTCGCCGCCCCCCGGCACTGCGCCACGTCCCTTCCCTCCGCCCCTCAGCCCAGCGCCTCTGTGTCATTCCCGCTGCCCCGCTTCCCTGCGGAACTGGCCTTCCTGCCGGCTCCACACCCGCTCCAAGCTTTGGGCTTAGCCTCAATAGCCCGGAAGCCAGGAAGGCCGGAAGGCCTGGAAGCTCTCTAAGCTTCGGAAGCTCACTTGTGGGCTTCACGCCGGACAGGGTCCTTGACCGCAGTTACGTTCAAACCGCTCCCAAAGGTGAAGGCGCAACATCGTCAGGCGGCGTCTGAGGAGGGTCCGGAAAAAGCGTCTGCGGCGGCAAAGGCAAGAGGAGCCTGCAGCGCCAAAGGCAAGCGGCGCCTGAGGCGGAGCCTGCAAGAGGATCCTGCGGCGGCACTGGCTTGCCGCGCCTGCGGCCGCGCCTGCCGCAGGGCCTGCAAGAGGAGCCTGCGGCGAAGCGCTAAAGACCTCGGGCCCCCGCCCCGCCAAGCCTTGGAAAACCCTTGAATCAGGGCAGGTTCTCTGGTAGGCTGTTTCCCCTATCTCTTCCGCCGGAAGGCCGAAAGTACCGGTTTGCAGCACCCTCCCCAGATAACAGATCTCATCGAGCGCCTGGCCAAACTCCCTGGCCTCGGGCGCAAGAGCGCCACCCGGCTCTCGCTGTATATCCTCAAAAGGCCGGAGGACGAGGTGAAGGGGCTGGCCGCGGCGCTGGTGGCAGTCAAGGAGGAGATCCGCTTCTGCTCCGTTTGCCACGACTACACGGACGATGACCCCTGCCCCCGCTGCCGGGACCCGAAGAGGAACCGGGCCGTGGTGTGCGTGGTGGAGACTTCCGCCGACCTGATAACGATCGAGTCCTCGGGGCTCTTCCGGGGGGTCTACCATGTCCTGGGAGGGGCGCTGAACCCCCTGGCCGGGATAGGGCCTGACGACCTGAACATCCAGAGCCTGCTCGACCGCGTGGACAGGGCCAGGGAGGAAGGCTCCCCCGTCGAAGAGGTGCTGCTCGCGACCGGCAGTTCGCCCGAGGGCGAGTCCACCTGCTCCTATCTTCTCGACCGCCTGAAGGCCAAGGGAGTCGAAGTTTCCAAGCTCGCGCGCGGCATTCCCTCCGGCATGGACCTGGAGTTCGTGGACGGGGTCACCCTGAAGGAGGCTCTGGAGAACCGGCGCAGGCTGCCTTAGGCCCGCCGCGCGCCGCCGTCCCATATGACCTCCGGGCCTCAGGCGCGCCTTTCTCAGGGCCGCCGGGGCATCGGGCCGCCTGGCTGCCGGAGCGCCGGCCGTCCTCACCGGCGATCTCCCGGGCTCATTGGATTTGAGGCATTTCCGTCAGAACGCGCGCGCCGCGCCCGGCGCCTCTGCCTCCCGATTTCGTCCTTGCCGTCACCGCAAGCTGTCCCGGTTCCCTGCAGGAGCTTTCCCCTTCCCCTAAGCGCTTTCCCCGTTCACGGAAAGCGCATTGCCCGGTTCCTGAAAGCGCGTTTCCCGTGCCATGAAGCACCAACCGTCTCTTGCGCGCCGCTCCGCTCCCTGAGGCGCGTTCCCTGCTCCCTGAGGCGCTTGCCCTCCCTAGAGGAACCGTCTCCGTTGATTCAAACGTTTTCGCCGCGCGAACCGCCCCGTTTTCCGTTTTTCCGTGCCTTAGCCATTTCCAGTTGCCTTTGCCCCTTGGCCCCTGATCTTCCCATGATCTTCCCCTGGCCGGTTTCCCTTAAGACCCGCCCCCCCGCCGCCTGCGGAGCAAAGGCCGCAGCCGGGGCTTTTCGCCTTCACTCCCGGTAGCTATTCCATGACCATGACCACCTCCAAACATGCCTCCCCTGCCGCCTCTTCCAAAGCCGCCGTCACCGGCTCCGAGGCCATCGTCAAGTTCCTCAAGGATTCCGGGGCGGATCTCGTCTTCGGTTACCCCGGAGGCGCGATAATCCCCTTCTACGATGCCCTGTACGGCTCGGGCATCCGCCACATCCTCTGCCGTCACGAGCAAGGCGCCGCGCTCGCGGCGGACGGATTCGCCAGGGCGAGCGGCAAAACCGGGGTGGTCATCGCCACCTCCGGCCCCGGCGCCACCAACCTGGTGACCGGTCTCGCCAACGCCCACATGGACTCCGTCCCCCTGGTGGCCATCACGGGCCAGGTGGCCACCACCTCCATCGGCACCGACAGCTTCCAGGAGGCCGACATCTACGGGATCACCATCCCCATCACCAAATACAACTATCTGGTCAAGGATCCGGCGGACCTCCTGGACGTGCTCTCCGAGGCCTTCCACCTCGCGTCTTCAGGAAGGCCGGGGCCCGTGCTCATAGATCTGCCCAAGGACATCCAGACCGCGGCGATCCATTACCGGGTCCCCCGCCCCCCCGCCATTCCCGGCTACGACCCCAGGCCCGCGCCGGACCCGCAGGATGTAGCGGCCCTGGCCGAGGCCCTTGCCTTGAGCCTCCGGCCCGTGTTCTACGTGGGCGGCGGGGCCGCCGGCTGCGACAAGGAGCTCATTAAGCTCGCGGAGGGCTCGGACGTGGCGGTGGCGACGACCCTCCTCGCCAAAGGGATATTCCCGGACTCGCACGAGCTCTCCCTGGGGCTTCCCGGGATGCACGGCTCCAAATACTCCAACCTCGCCATCAACGAGTCCGATCTCATAGTAGGCCTGGGCGTGCGCTTCGACGACCGGGTGGTGGGCGACGTGCGGGGCTTCGCGCCGCTGGCCAGGGTGGCCCACGTGGACGTGGACCAGGCGGAGATAGGCAAGCGCCTCTCGGTGGACCTGGCCGTCCACGGGGACCTCAAGCTCGCGCTCGACCTTCTGATAAAAAAGCTCAAGCCCCGCAGGCGCCCCGAGTGGCATGGCCGCATCCAGGAGCTCAAGGCCCGTCATCCGCTGACGGTGCCGTCCGGGAGGGGCGCCATCAAGCCCCAGGCCGCCGTCAAGGCCGTCTCGGACCTGACCCGGGGCAAGGCGGTGATCGTCACGGACGTGGGCCAGCACCAGATGTGGGCGGCGCAGTTCATCGAGTCGAACCGCCCCCGGAGGTTCCTGTCCTCCGGCGGCCTGGGCGCCATGGGCTACGGGCTTCCCGCGGCCATGGGCGCGGCCCTCTCCGGGCCTGGGGTCC
Organism: Deltaproteobacteria bacterium; assembly: GCA_031288415.1. Taxonomy (GTDB): domain Bacteria; phylum Desulfobacterota; class Desulfarculia; order Adiutricales; family Adiutricaceae; genus JAIRZX01. Next base: position 14,436 of record JAITRL010000272.1, read on the forward strand.
CCGTGGTGCTCATCACCGGGGACGGCGGCATCCAGATGAACATCCAGGAGCTCGCCACGATCCGCGAGAACGACATCCCCGTGAAGATCATCGTCTCCAACAACAGTTGCCTGGGCATGGTCCGCCAATGGCAGCAGTTCTTCTGCGGGAAGCGCTACTCGGAGACGGTCTTCCGCTACAACCCGGACTTCTCCCGCCTTGCCCAGGCCTACGGCATCCCCGGAAAAAGGGTGGAGGACCCTGACCTCCTGGTCAAGGCGATCTCCGACCTGCTCGAGGCCCCCGGCCCGGGGCTCCTGGACATCCAGGTCGAAAAGGAGGAGAACGTGCTGCCCATGATCCCCGCCGGCAAGGGCCAGACCGACTTCTTCGGGGAAGAGGCGTGAAAGCCCCCCGAACCCCGCTCCCCTGACCCCTCACAGGCGCGCCCCGCCTCCCTGCTCCCCCGGCGGCCCGCCCTGCCGGGGCACACGGCCCGCCGTCCCAGGCGGCCCGGCCCGCCGCCCCAGGCGACACGGCAGGGGCCGGGCGGTTCAGACGCGCATGGCCTTCCCCCCTCCGCCTGAGGCGGCCGACAGGCAACCCGCCCGAAAACGCACATGCCATGAAAAAAATAATGTCCATCCTCGTCCGCAACCGTCCGGGCGTGCTTTCCCACGTGGCGGGCCTCGTCACCCGCCGCGGCTACAACGTCGAGTCCATCGCCGCCGGCCCCACCGAGAACCGCGAGATAACCCGCATCACCCTGGTGGTCAGGGGCGAGGAGCACAACCTGGACCAGGTGGCCAAGCAGATCCGCAAGCTCATCGATGTCATCAGAGTGGACCCGATCCCGCACGAGGATGCCATGACCGGCGAGCTCGCCCTGATCACCGTGTCCTTCACTCCGGAGAAGAAGTCCGAGATCATGAACCTCATCGGGCTTCTGGGCCTCACCATAAAGCATATCGAAAAGGACTCGGCCACCGTCATGATCGCCGGCTCCGCCCAGAGCGTTGACACGGCCATCAACGGGCTCTCGCCCTTCTTCATCAGGGCCATGGCCCGCACGGGCCTTGTGGCGCTGCCCCTTTACGACAACGGCTCCTGACTCCTCCTGGGGACAGGGCTCCGGCGGTCCGCTCCGACAGCCGCCCGCGGGCCTGCCCCAGTGGCGTCACCGGCCCAAGGCAACCCCCTTTCTCTCTCCCGGCCGCCTTCCCTGCGCCTGGAGGGGAAGAAGGCCCGCGCCCAGCGGCCTTCGCCGCGCCTGGCTGCCTTGTCCGACGCCGACCGCCCTGTTTGCGCCGCAGGCTTAACGCGGAACCGGCAACCCGGCCGCTCAGCCCAGGGACAAGGCTGTTTTGGGCCTTCACAGGCGGCCTTCCGCCTTCCCTCTAACCCTGGCCCTCCTCCGCCGGGGCGTGAACTTCCCGTCGGTTCCGCCTCACCGCTGGAAAAAAATCCGGCCTGGTTATATATTTGACGCCGTCCCGGATTCCGGCCGCTTTCGCGGCCGGCAACGGCTGCGGGGGGCCGCCCCCCCGGAAGGCTGGATATGGGCTGACAGCCCTCAAACCGCCCTGGCCGCGGAGGCACGGGGCCGAAAAGGAAAAGAAACCCCCCGCGCTGTTCCTCAGGCCCTGAAGGGGCCAGATTCCCGGGGAAGCTTGCGCGACGTTCCCGCGAGCGGGATTTACCCTGGGCTCGCCTCGATGAGCCTTTACGGCCTTGGCAGGTGAAGGGCCACTATTGGGGATAAATCCTGACCGTCGGCTTCCCGCCCGGAGAGGCGCTTCCGCCTTGCCCAGGCGAGCCTGCGGGCCTTTTTCCCGCCCGCCTTGCCACAGGGCGCCGCAGTCGCTTTTCAGTACCGCCCGGAGACGCCCGCACGCGGGCGCCTCCGGGCGAAAGACGCCCGGAAGCGCCCGGCAAACCCCAGAAAAGCCCAGGAAACCCGCATGACAGCCCCGCCCCCCAGAAAAGCCAACGTATCCCGCTCCACCAAGGAGACGACGATCGCCCTGGACCTCGCCCTGGACGGGGGGAGCATCGCCATCGAGACCCCTTCAGGGTTCTTCACCCACATGCTCACGGCCCTCTCCACCTACGCCGGCTGGGGAATCTCCCTCAAGGCCCAAGGCGATGCCCACGTGGATCTGCACCATACGGTCGAGGACACCGGCCTCGTCTTAGGGGACGCCCTGGCGGCCGCCTTGGGCGACTTCTCCGGCCACCGGCGCTTCTCGTCGGCTCTGGTCCCCATGGACGATGCCCTGGCCGAGGCGGCTCTGGACGCCGGCAGAAGGCCTTACCTGCACTTCGAGGCCCTCTTCCCGCAACCTGCGGCGGGCGGCTTCGACTTCTGCCTGACCGAAGAGTTCTTCCGGGCGCTCACCGCCCGGGCCGGCTGGACCCTCCACTTGACGGGCCGCCGCGGCCGCAACAGCCACCACCTGGCAGAGGCCCTCTTCAAGGCCACGGGCCTGGCAGCGGCGCAGGCCCTCGCTCCGCGCGAGGGTTCCGGGCCCTTCTCCACCAAGGGCGTGCTGTAGCTCTGGTTCTCCGCCCGGAAAGCTTGCTCGCCGCCTTCGGGCTCTGGCGCGGCGCCTCCGCTTTTCCCCAGGCGCCATGCGTTCTCAGGCCTTTACCGCCTGCCTTTCCCGTCTTTCGCCGCCAGCTGCCTGAGGCCCCCTGGCCGCGCTTCCAACGGCAAGCCGCCGGAGGCCAGCCTCCGCGCTACCCTTTCAGCGGCCCGCAACCGGCTACCCGCCGTCCCCGGCCCGCAACCGGCAACCCGCCTTCACCAGGCCGCAACCGGCAACCCGTCGTCACCAGCCCGCAACCGGCAACCCGCTCCCCGCAGCCGACGATTTGCCGACCGCAGGAAGCGCGAGGTGTCCCATGATCCTGATCCCCGCCATTGATCTGAAAGATGGCAAATGCGTTCGCCTGGTCCAGGGCGACTTCGAGAGGAGCACGGTCTACGGCCTGGATCCCGCTGAGACTGCCAGGGGCTGGGAGAGGTCCGGGGCGGCCCTCATCCATCTGGTGGACCTGGATGCCTCGACCGGAGCCGATGCCAACCGGGCGGCGGTGGAGGCCATCCGCGATGCCGTCTCCTGCCCCCTGCAGCTGGGCGGCGGCATCAAAGACATGAATGCCGCGGAACGCTGGATCGAGCGGGGCATTGATTGCCTGGTCATGGGCACGGCGGTCTCCGAGAACCCCGGCCTCGTGCGCGAGGCCTCCTCCCGCTTTCCCGGAAGGATCGCCGCTGCCCTGGACTCCCGGGGCGGGATCCTCAAGACCTGGGGCTGGCGCCGCGATACCGGCAGGGGCCTGCTGGAGGCCGCCGCTTCCCTTAAAGAGTTGGGAGTGTCACTGGTTATCCACACCGATGTGGACAGGGACGGCACCCAGGACGGGCCCAACATAGCGCTGGCCAAGGAGGTGGCCAAGGTCTCCGGGCTCCCCACCGTCGTCTCGGGAGGGATCTCCGGAGAGGCCGACGTGAAGGCCGTCAAGGCCCAGGCCCCGGAACTCTACGGGATAATCACCGGCAAGGCCCTGTACGCGGGCACGCTGGACTTCACCAAAGGCAGGAACATCCTCGCCTCCCTCAACTGAGAGGCAAGAACCTCCTCGCCTCCCTCAACCGGCCAAGGGGCCAGGGGCACAGCCGCCTTCCAGAGGCCTGCAGGCCGCCAGGGGTCCCCAAATCCTTGAGGAGCGCCTGAGGCCTGGAGCGCCTCCCAGCTGGGGCATGGCGGCCAGCCATGACCGAAATCCCTGATTCGGAGGCCATTCCATTGGCGCCATGGCGGCCTCCCGCCTGGCAGGCTGTAATGGGGCCATTTCAGGCCAGGTCTGCTACAATATCCTGAAAAAGTCCCCTCTGCCTGACCCCGGGCGGAAGCTTTCCGATATATATTCACGCCCACTGGCCAGGCGACCGCTCCCGCCGGAACCATGGCAGGGGCCGACTCGCCGCCCGAAGCGGCAAAACCAATTGATGACTGAAAACAAGAGCCCAGACAGCCCGGAACGCCCGGATCGCCCGCTTCACTCCGGAAACCAGCATGACTCCAGGCACTGGGATTGCCAGGAGCCGACAACCCCGAACGAATCCCAGGAAAACCGGCGAAACCCGGAAGCCCTGGAAACCTGCGGCATCGCGGCAGACAGGGAACCCGGCCTCATCCCGGAAGCCCGGAAAACTCCCGGCCACGCGGAAGGCAAGGAATCCGGCCCTATCCCCGAAACCCCGGAAACTCGCGGCGACCCGGAGAGCAGTGAAACTCGCCACTCCCTGGAAGTCAGGGAAACCAACGGCATCCAGGAAGGCAGGGAAACCGGCGGCGCCCAGGCTGACCAGGAACCCCGACCCGCCCAGAACGCCCTGGCAAGCCAAGCCCGCCAAGCGGCACGGCAAGCGCTCGATGGGCAAAAGACGCTGAATGCCCAAGATGCGCCAGCCCCGGCGGACAGCGGCGGCCAACCCCCTGAAGCCTTTGCCTCTGAAGGCCGCGATGCGGCCTCGGAGCCGGCTGAGCCCCCGGGGGCCATTGCCGCAGTGGAAGGCCGGGAGCCCAGCTTTTTCCAGAGGTTGACAGTTTTCCGGCAACGTTTTGACCCGCCGCCCTCCCAGGATTCTTTGAATGAGGAAAACCCCCAGGATTCCTTAAAAGAGGAAAACCCCCCGAATTACTCTGAGGCGGAAGGCCCCCCGGATTACTCTAAGGCGGAGAGCACTCAGGATTACTCTAAGACGGAGAACCCCCGGGATTACTCTGTGGCGGAAGGCCCCCAGGATAACTTTAAGGCGGAGGGCTCCTCGGATTACTCTGAGGCGGAAGACCCCCAGGATTCCTCTGAGGCGGAGAGCCCTCAGGATTCCTCTGAGGCGGAAGGGTCCCAGGATTACTCTGAGGCGGAAGACCCCCAGGATTCCTCTGAGGCGGAGAGCCCCCCGGCCCCGGCCGAAGAAGAATCCGGCGAGCCTTGCGGGCCGCTGGAGAGCCCGCTGGAGCGTGAGTACCGGGAACTGCTCGCGCTTCTCGCTGACGAGGCCGCCTCGGCCCCGGGGGCCGAGGCGGCCCTCGGCCTTTCCCCCAGCCTGGACCCTGAAGGCATAGAGACTTCCTGGAAGCTTATCCACGAGGCGCGCGTGGCCCTCCTGTCCGCCGGCTCCCTGGAGCTTTCCGCTCACCTGGACTTGGGGCCGCTCCTGGAAAAGGCCGCCCCCGAAGGCTCGGCCCTCGCGCCCGAGGAGCTTTTGCTCCTCAAGGAAGAGGCCCTGTGCTGCCGGGCTGCCAAGAGCCACTTCCGCGGCCTCAAGGAGGCCGCTCCCGGGCTATGGGAGATGGCGGAAGCCCTCGCGACCTTCCCGGAGTTCATCGAGGCCATGGACAGGTGCCTGTCCCCTGAAGGCGAGATCCTGGACACGGCCTCACCCGAGCTCTCCCGCATCCGCTCGGAGACCATGGCCGCGCGGAAAGCCGTCACGGACAGGCTCGTCTCCCTGATGCGCGCCGAGGACTTCCGGCACCTGGTGCGCGACGAGATCGTGACCGTGCGCCAGGACCGCTTCGTGATCCCGGTGCGCGCCTCCGGGGCGGGCAAGAGCCGGGGCCTCGTGCACGACTGGAGCAAGTCCGGGCAGACGGCGTACCTGGAGCCTCTGGAGGCCGTGGAGGACAACAACCGCCTGGCTTTTCTGAAAAAGAAGGAGGCCGCCGAGATCGAGCGGATCCTCAAGAAGCTCTCCGCCCTCAGCCGGGAGGCCGCAGGCGGCCTCAGGGCCTCCGGCGCCGTCCTCACGCGCCTGGACCTGATCCTCGCCCAGGGAAGGCTGTCGCTCGCCTGGAACGCCCAGGCCCCGGAGTACCGGCCCGGCGAAGGGCTCCGCCTCAAAGGCCTCCGTCACCCCCTCCTGGAGCGCCGGCTGGCCGCGGACGGCCGGAAAATGACGCCCCTGGACTTCGAGATCCGCCCCGAGGCCCCGACGGTGGTCATCTCCGGTCTCAACGCCGGCGGCAAGACCGTGGCCCTCAAGACCCTGGGCCTGGCGGTCCTGCTCGCCAGGACCGGCCTCTTCGTGCCCTGCTCTCCCGGCTCCAGGCTGGATTTCCCGGAGAGGGCCATGGCCGTCATGGGCGACAACCAGGACCTCGAGTCGGATCTCTCCACCTTCTCTGGGCACGTGCGGGCCCTGAGGCCAGTTTTGCGCCTGGCAGGCCCGGGGACCCTGGTGCTCCTGGACGAGCTCGGCGGGGGGACAGACCCTGCCGAGGGGCAGGCCCTGGCCCTGGCGGTCCTGGAGGAACTCCAGAAAAGCGGGGCCTGGATCGTCGCGGCCACGCACTTCCACCTGGTGAAGACCTGGGCGACCCTCACGCCCGGCGTAATCCCCGCCGCCGTCAACTCCTCGGCCGACGGGAGCCCCTCCTACGGCCTCTCTTACGGAGCCCCGGGGTTTTCCGGGGGCCTCGCCATGGCCGGGAGGCTGGGGCTCCCCGCCCGCATCATCGACAAGGCCAGGGGCTACCTCGACGACGCCCACCGCAGGTCCCTGGAGCTTCTGAGCAGGCTCGACGAGGCCAGGGCCGAGGCGGCGGAGGCCGCCCGCCGCCTGGACGCCGAGCGCAAGTCCCTCAAAGCGGAGGCCGAGGCCGCCCGCAAGGCCCACGACAAGGAGATCGCCCGCATCAACCGGCTCCACCGGGAATCGGACCAGTCCCTCCGATCGTTCCTGTCCCGTTACCGGGCGGCCTACGACGAGCTCAAAGAGGAGATCCGCCGCAAGCTGACCGCCGGCGAGCGGGTGGACCCGGCGCGCCCCGGCATGCTCAAGGCCGAGATGGGCCGGGAGGCCGCCAAGGTCCGGCCTCCCGTCGTGGAGCGCCCGGAAACCATCCTTCCCCCGGAAGACCTCAAGCCCGGCGACAGGGTCCTGATCAGGCGTCTGGGCAGCCCCGGCACCGTGCGCTCCTGGAACAGCGCCAAAGGCGAGGGGGTGGTAGACTCCGGAAAATTCATGCTCAAGGCTACCTTAGCCGAACTGGGCCGCCTCCCCTCCTCCGGGAAAAAGCCCTTCGCCGCCGGAGGCTTCGTGCACATGGATCTCGCGCCCCCTCCCGAGACGGGGGTGCCAGGCTCGCTCATGCTTGTGGGCCGCTCGGTGGAGGAGGCCCTGGAAGAGATAGACCGCGAGATCGACCGCGCCATCGTCAAGGGCCGGGGGAACCTCACCATAATCCACGGCAGGGGCACGGGCAGGCTCAAGACCGGCATAGCGGATTTCCTCAAGAAGCACCCCCGGGTGCGGGGCTTCGTGACCCCCGAGAAGCCTCCCGAACGGGGCGGCGTGACCGAGGTGACGCTGGAGGTGTGACCACCGCCCGGCCTTCCGGGCACACCCCGGAAAGCCGGGACATCCGTGGCCGCGCGGAACCCGGAACTCCCTGTCAGGGCGGGGAATCCGGAAAAGCTTCCGATCCGGAACGCCGGGCTCCTGAAAAGTCTGAGTCCCTGAAGATCTTTTGATTTGAAACTTCGGAAGCTCCGGAAACTCCGGAAGATCCGCCAGATTCGACAGATCCGGAAGATCCGCCGGATTCAGCAGATCCGGAAGATCCGCCGGATTCGACAGATCCGGAAATCCGCCAGATCCGCTAGACCCGGAAGGTCTAAGGTTCCAGGTGATCGGGAGATCCGAAAGAGACGGAAAATCGGAAACCCTGATGTCCGGAAGACTGCTAAGGCAGGGAGAGAGGAAAGGCCGACAGGCAGAGGGGCGGAAGGGAACACGGCAAAAGAGCTGAAGCCTGGAAACCAAAAAGGCCGGAAGCCGAAAACCGGACGGCGGGAAGGCAGCCTTCAAGCCCTCCAACGCCTTCAAGCCCTGCCCTCCTGCGGCTTCAGGACAGCAAAGCCTTCTTCCTGCCTTCGGAGGCCCGCAAGGCGCCTCGACAGGGGCCATGCGGGAGCCATTGCCCTGCCAGGAGGGAGCGGCTCTCCCGTTTTCGGGGAGGCTGCGGCCAGGGGCCCGGCCCCCAACCGGGCCGCTGGCCCCGCTATTGAAACACGGGAAAGCGCAGGGTATAATTTAAGGATCGGGAAGTTTGCCCGGTAAAATCACAACCAGCCCCCCGCAGGGGGGCCCGCCCGACTGCGCCGCGGCCGCCAGACCAGCCGCGCTAAGGAGAGCTTTTGAGCCGAGAAGATCTGATAAAACTCGAGGGCCGCGTCACCAACACCTACGGCGACGGCCGCATGGAGGTGGAGACCTCCGATGGCGTGAAGATAAGGGCCATCCTCTCCGGGAGGCTGAAGAAGTTCAAGATCCGCGTGCTTTTGGGCGACCGCGTGGAGGTCGCCGTCTCCCCCTACGACCCCACCCACGGCCTCATCACCTACCGCCTGAAATAAGCTGCCGGCAGGCAAAGCGCGCGGCTGACCTCCGGCCGGCATTGCCTTGCCAGCCGCCCCCCCCGTACGGCAACGCCCGCGCTCTATTCGCAGGACCTGCCCGGGCCGCTTTGCGCTCCGCGCCGGAACGCGTCGGCACAACACGCGCCGATTCCTGCGCGGCCCTTGCCGAAGTCAGAGAGGCCCGCTCGCCGCTCCGTCTCCCTGCCCGCCTGAAGACCGCGAAAGCGACAAGGAAGCGGAACCCTTCGGATTTTCCACGAGAAAATCTTGGAGTCGAGGCGCAGGCCGAAATGGACGCGCCGCCGGCCCCGAGTTTCCGCAGGGCTTTTCCGCATCAGGCGAGGCAAGCCTATCCTCCCGGCCCTAACGCCGCTTCTCCCGAAAGCCCTGACGCCTGAACTGCCCAACCGGCCTGACCCCTCCCCTCCCGGAAGCCTCCGGCCAGGGAAGCCCCGCTACCCGGCGCAAGCCCTCCGGGCCAGGAACCCCTGCCCCCCCGCAAGCCTTCCGGGCCAGGAACCCCCGCACTGGAATGCCCCCTTCCTGCTTCAGGCGCGGAAGCGTTCCGTCGGCCCTCCGCCAGGAACAGCTCCTCGGCAGCCGGCCCCTCGCCCGAGCGGGAGCAGGGGACCGTTACGGCGGGCCCTGAGCGAGGCCGCGCCCGAGCGCCGGGCGGGCACTGAGCGGACGGCCTCCGCAAAAAGGACGGCGGGCGCCTCCAAGACGGTTCGCCGCCGCAACCTTCCGGGCGCTTCCGCATTGTCGGTTGAAAAAGCTCCATGACAGGCGTATAAACAAGGCGGAGCCAGCATGGACTCCTCCCGAGGAATCCGTTAAAAATTGGGGACATAGCAATCTAGCAAAAATGAGGCCGACAGGAGTTCCCGCGCTGCCGCCCATGCCCAAGAACGATTTCAACTCCCGGAGAGCAAGGCCGCTACAGGCCCGGCATCAGCTTTTTCCGCGCCCTGTAAATACCGCTTCCGGCATTCATGGGCCGGGAAGCCCTGACGGCCGCCCATGCCGACCCGGCCGAGCCGCCGTCCCGGATCCTGCCGGCTTTCACTGCCGGGAGCGGCCCTCCGGATCGGCCCGCGGGAAATCCCTGAAATCGCCTTGACTGCCGAGGCGAGGGCCGAACAGGAAAAAATCTTCACGCGGGCTTTTGCGAGCGATGTTTCAGGGTTGACGCCCGTGACGTTCCCGTCAGCGGGAAAAGCCCTGGTTTTGCCTTGACGGGCCCTGACGGCCCTAAGAGGCGTGCGGCGGCCCCTGACACGGGGTCCTCTCCTGCCCGGATCCGGGCCCTTTTTTTCCCGGGGACCCCTCCTGCCGCGGGCGCAAGCCCGGGCGCCTCACCCCCCCCGACCCGGCCTTCCCCCAGCGGGAAGGCGACAGCCGGAGAAGCCACTTGAACCCGTTTTCCCGCAACCTCCTCATATGGGCCCTCCTGGTCCTGGTGATCCTGGGGCTCTTCAACTACCTGAAGCCCGCCGAGGAGGTTTCCCGACAGAGCTATTCGCAGATATTCGACGCCGTCTCCAAGGGGGAAGTCCAGGAGGCCACCCTCAACCAGGACGAGATAACCGTCGTGTTCAAGGACTCCCGGGTGCGCTGGACGGCCTACATGCCCTACGACCAAGCCCTGCTCCCCGCGCTCCGCGAGCAGAACGTCAAGATCAACGTGGCCCCGCCCCCCTCCACCCACTGGTACACCCTCCTGGGGGGCTTCCTGCAGATCATCCTGCTGGTGGCCGTCTTCCTGTTCTTCATGCGCCAGATGCAGGGCGGCGGCAAAGCCATGACCTTCGCCAAGAGCCGGGCCAAGATGCTCTCGGACGAGCAGAAGAAGGTCACCTTCGAGGACGTGGCCGGCATCGAGGAGGCCAAGAGCGAACTCGAGGAGATCATCGACTTCCTGCGCGAGCCGGGCAAGTTCGTGCGGCTGGGCGGCCGCATCCCCAAGGGGGTGCTTCTCATGGGGGCCCCGGGGACCGGCAAGACCCTGCTCGCGAGGGCCATCGCGGGCGAGGCGGGGGTGCCCTTTTTCTCCATCTCCGGTTCCGACTTCGTGGAGATGTTCGTGGGAGTCGGCGCCTCCCGCGTGCGCGACATGTTCGTCCAGGCGAAAAAAAACTCCCCCTGCATCCTCTTCATCGACGAGATAGACGCCGTAGGCCGTCACCGGGGCGCGGGCCTGGGCGGCGGCCACGACGAGCGCGAGCAGACCCTCAACCAGCTCCTGGTGGAAATGGACGGCTTCGAGCCCAACGAGGCCCTTATCGTCATCGCCGCCACCAACCGCCCTGACGTGCTTGACCCTGCCCTCCTGCGCCCCGGCCGCTTCGACCGCCAGGTGGTGGTCCCGGTCCCGGATGTGCGCGGCCGCGAGCAGATCCTCAAGGTCCACAGCAAGAAGGTGCCTCTGGCCGACAACGTGTCCCTGGAGGTGGTGGCCCGCGGGACCCCCGGCTTCTCCGGGGCGGACCTCGAGAACCTCATCAACGAGGCCGCCCTGGCCGCCGCCCGCCTGAACAAGGACAAGGTCGACGGCGGCGACCTTGACGCCGCCCGGGACAAGATCATGATGGGGGTCGAGCGCAAGAGCATGATCATGAGCCAGGAGGAGAAGAAGACCACCGCCTGGCACGAGGCCGGGCACACCCTGGTGGCCCTGCTCCTGCCTCACTCGGATCCGCTCCACAAGGTCTCCATCATCCCCAGGGGCAGGGCGCTGGGCATCACCCAGTACCTGCCCACGGAGGACAAGTACACCTACAGCCGGGAATTTTTCAAAACGCGCCTGGCCATCCTCATGGGAGGCCGCGCGGCCGAGGAGCTCGCACTGAACCAGCTCACCACAGGGGCCTCCAACGACATCGAGCGGGCCACCAAGCTGGCCCGCAACATGGTCTGCCGCTACGGAATGAGCGAGACCCTGGGCCCGCTCACCTTCGGCAAGCAGGAGGACCAGATCTTCCTGGGCCGCGAGATAGCCCAGCACCGCGACTACTCCGAGGACACCGCCCAGCGCATCGACCAGGAGGTCAAGGACTTGGTGTCCGGCGGCCTCGGGAAGGCCAAGGAACTCATCAGCCGCCACATGCACGTGCTCAAGCGCCTGGCCGAGCTCCTGCTCGAAAAGGAGACCCTGGACGCCGAGGAGGTCATAGAGACCGCCAAAGAGGCGATAGTGTCCGAAGGCCTCCCCATCCCCGAGCCGGGCGAGAGCCTGGCCGGCAAGGATGGCAAAAGCGGCAGGGATGGCCAAGACGGCAAGGCCGGCATGAACGACAAGGGCGGCCAGAACGGGAATCCCGGCCAGGACCCCTCTTCCGAGCCTCCCCAAGGCGTCTCCCGTGACTCGGGGGGCTCCTCCACGGATTCCGACTGAAGCGCGGCGGGCCGCGCCCTGCGGCCCTGCCCGGGAACTCTGCCGCCCCGGAGCCGGGAAGGGGCCCCGCCAAGGGCCGGAAAAAGGTCTTGACTGAAAGCGGGGCTGGGATATCGGCGGCGGGCAGCGGGATTCGGGTTCTGAAACGAAAATTCATAATTTAGGCTGAATTAGCGGAAACGTGATTCAGGGGCAGGGAGCGGACAGGGCAGAGCGCGAAATTCAGGGACAGGCTAAAAGGGTGGACTATGTACCCCGAAAAAACCAGACGGCGCGGCGGGCCCCGTTGCTTGAATCGGCCTCCCTCGCCGGACTTCGATCCGCGAGGTCCCCTCACGTGGACCTGCATGGATGGCAGATCCTTCACCCTGGACTTTTCCCGTCCCCTGATCATGGGGATCATCAACGTGACCCCGGACTCCTTCTCCGACGGCGGCAAGTGGTTCGACCCGGAAAAGGCGGTCGCCAGGGCCCGCGAGCTTATGGAGGATGGCGCGGACATCCTCGACCTCGGCGCCGAGACCACGCGCCCGGGTTCCGAGCCCACTGAGGAAGGCGAGGAGTGGCGCAGGCTCCTGCCGGTGCTGGAGGCCCTGCGGCACGTGCCCGGCTGCCCCCCCGTCTCCATCGACACCTACCGCTTCTCCACCGCCGCCCGGTGCCTCGTCGCCGGGGCCTCCATGCTCAACGACATCTACGCCGGGCGCAAGGACAAGAGGATCTTCCGGGCCGCCGCCGACGCCGGGGTGCCCATCGTGCTCATGCACATGCAGGGCGAGCCCCGCACCATGCAGGCCCAGCCTCACTATAATGACGTCGTCTCCGAGGTGCGGGAATTCCTCTGGGAAAGGGCCCAGGATGCCGAGCGGCTCGGGGTTCCCAAGAGCAACATCATCCTCGATCCCGGCCTGGGCTTCGGGAAGACCGCCGACCACAACCTTACGCTGCTCTCGCGCCTTCCCGAGGTCTTCCCCTCCGGATACCGCGCCATGATGGCCCTCTCCCGGAAAGCCTTCCTGGGCAAAATCCTCGGCGGCGCCCCGCCCGAGGAGCGGGATCTGGCCACTGCGGTGGCGAGCGCCGTCTCCATCCTCAAAGGCGCGCAGATCATCCGCGTTCACGATGTGCGGTCCGCGCGCGATGCCCTCAAGGTCGTCTCCGCCATCCAGCGGGGAAAGACCGAGGCCTGAGAGCCGCCTGCCCCTGTCGCCTATGCCCTTGGCCCTGTCCGTTCCCTTCGTGTCACTTTGCCCTGAACTTGATCTCAGCCCTGCCCTCGGCCCTGTCCGTGGTCCTGTCCCTGGCTTCGGCCCTGGCCTATGTCCAGTACCCTGTCCCGTTCGGCCGCCCGCCTGACCGGCGGCGCAAGCCTCGGCCTGACCTTTCGGCCTCCGCCACCCCAGCGCCCGGCCCGCCCGCCCCTTGCACGGGCGGCCCGGGCTCTCCGCATCCCCGCCCCGCGGCGCGCCCCCCCCGCGCTCGACAGGCTTCCGCCACCTGCGGGCGGCCAGGGCCGCGCCGCCCGCAGGCGCCTCGCCACTCCCCTCCCGGACCCTCCGAGCCAAAATGTTCCAGCTCCTCCAAACCATCAAGGACAGCTACGAGAGTTCGCGCTGGCAAGACGGCCTCGACATCATCCTCGTGGCCTTCATCATCTACAACGTTATCCGGCTCATCAAGGGCACCCGGAGCGGTCAGGTGGTGGTGGGCATCTGCGTCATCTCGGCGGCCTACTTCCTCGCCAGGAAGCTGGAACTCCTGACCTTCAACTACATCATGAACAGCTTCTTCAGCAACATCTTCGTGGTGCTGGTGGTGCTGTTCTCGACGGACATCCGCAGGGGCCTGGCCAGGGCCGGGCGGTTCGGCTTCTTCAAGTCATCCTCCGCCACCCTCAACGCCGTCAACGAGGTTGTCCGGGCCTCCTTCTTCATGGCCGAAAAGCGCGTCGGCGCCCTCATAGTGTTCGAGCGGCAGGTAAGCCTGGGCGAGTACATGGAGACTGCGGCCAGGATCTCCGCCATCGTCTCCGACCGGCTGCTGCTCGCCATCTTCAATACCCACGCCCCGCTACACGACGGGGCGGTCATCCTCCAGGACGGGAAGCTGGAGGCGGCCGGATGCTTCCTGCCGCTTCTCCCCACCGAGGACAACGTTTCGCGTTTCTTCGGGACCCGCCACCGCGCGGCCATCAGCCTGTCGCGCGAGACAGATGCCCTGATAGTGGTGGTCTCCGAGGAGCGGGGCCTCGTCTCGCTGGTCAAGGACGGCGAGGTGGAGGTCATGATGGGCGCCGGCTCCCTCAAGGACAAGCTCCTGTCCAACCTGGGGCTGTCCGACCCGGTGTCCAAGGGCAAGGCCGGCAAGGCCCCCAAGAAGCTCGACTGAACGCGCCGCGGCCTGAGGCCTCCGCCCGAACCATTGACGGAGGCCGCGACGGCCCAAGGACCCTGTCAAAAATCCCAGCCGGGGCGGAGGGCTGAGCAACGACAAAAAGACCCCTTGCCGCCCTTCCGGCGGCGGCCTGGGGCCGCCCGGGCCGCAAGGCCAAAATCCCCAAGGCCTCACAAGGCCGCAAGGCCAAAACCCCCAAGGCCTCACAAGGCCAAAATCCCCAAGGCCGCAGGGCCTGAAGCCCCCAAGGCCGGAAGACAGCGCCGGACCCCGAAGACCCCTAAGACGCAAGGCCCTTTGGGCCCCTAAGCGCGTTCCGCGCCCTTAGGGGCCTGAGACTGAGTACTGAAAGCCCGCGCCCCCATGAAACACCTCATCCGCACGCAGCTCCCCCTGATGATCCTGAGCCTCGTCATGGCGGGGGCCCTGTGGCTGTTCTTCACAGCGCAGAACGTCATGCCCCGGGACATCATCGCGGTCCCCGCCTACACGGACCCGCCGCCGGGGCTCTACGTGGACCTGGAGGAGCTCCCCGCCTCCATAGTCCTCACTGTGGAGGCCACCCAGGCGCAGTTCCAGCTGATCGAGCGGAGCAAGAACTCCAAGACCACCGTGACCGTTGACCTGTCGATGGCGCGCCGGGGCGAGAACATAATACCGGTTGTCCTGGAAGGCAACATCACCCCGCCGCTTCCCCGCAACATCCGGAACCCCAAGGCCAGCCCCGGCGAGATCACCTTCGTCGCGGTGCCATTCCGCCAAAGGGACGTCGTGGTGCGGGCGCCCGACGAGGCGCACGTGCTCGCGACTTACCTCCAGCCCACGGGCCCCTGGGAGATGAGCCCGCCCATGGCCCAGATCGAGGCGCCCGAGACCCTCATCGACGCCATTCCGGAACTCGAGACCCGCTTCGTGCAGCCCGGCAAGATGATCACCGACGTCGACAACATCCTCGGCGTGCTGCCGCTCCCGCCCCCCGGATCCGAAAGCTGGTTCAGGGTCACCCCGGACAGGTTCACGGCGCACCTGCCGGTGGAGATCCGCACCGCCACCAAGAGCTTCTACAGGCACGTGGCCATTCGCCGCGTGCCTCCGGCCGAGCCGGGGGCCCTGGGGCCGGAGGATCCCGTCGCCCTGGACCCGTCGGATGTCCGCGTTACCCTGTCCTACCGCGCGGACCGCCCTGACGACCGCCAGCCGGTGCCGGCCGACGTCTCGCTCTTCGCCGAAGTGGACCCCCGTGACCTCAGGCCCGACACCCCGCTCTCCGTCGAGGTGAAGGCCGAGACCCAGATACCCGGCGTCGCCATGGCTTTTGATCCGCCTGCAGTGAACGCGCTCCGCCTGGACGAGGAAGCCTGGCGGGCCATCAGCGAGCGCCGCGCCGCCCGCGAGTTACAGGCCCTGACGGGCTCTCCCGCCTCCGAAGCCCCCGATGGCGGCGCGGGCACGGTGGAGGTGCCGTCCTCTGACCAGGTGCCCTCCGACTCCCCCGCCGAAGGCCCGCACGCCTCCAGCGACATAACCAGGGCCCGCGGCGCCCCGGCCGCGGCGGGAGCCCCCGCCGCAGGGGCCGCAGCCGCAGGGACAGGCGGCTCGGGCAAGGCCGAAACCGGCGGGAAAGGGGCCGGCGGGAAAAATTCCGCCGGTACAGGCCCAGGAAATCCGGGGAGCCCCGGCAATGCCGGCGGGCGGGCCGCCGCAGGCTCGGGAGCCTCCGGGAGCCCCGCCGGCTCCGGGAATACGGCCGGCGCCGCCGGAGATCCCCTGCGCGTGGCGGAAGGCGAGCAAGGCAAGATCATGGATCCGTCGACCGCCGCCGGGACCCCCGCAGGGCGCGCCGACGCCAGCGGGCGGCCTGCGGGACAGAGGGCCGAAACCCCTCGGAAGGGGGCCAGCCAATGAAGGCGAAAAACTCCGCCGGCGGCGCGAGGCGCCTCCTGTTCGGGACCGACGGCATCCGCGGGGTGGTCAACCGCGGAGCCATGACCGCCGACACGGCCATGGCCCTCGGCAGGGCCCTTACGCACCTGCTGTCGCGCGACCCCGGCCTCTCCAGGAAGCCCAAGGTGGTCATCGGCAAGGACACCCGGCTTTCCGGGGACATGCTCCTGTCGGCGGCGGCCGCCGGCGTCATGGCCCAGGGCGGCGACGCCTTCATCGCCGACACGCTTTCCACCCCGGGGCTGGCCAACCTCACGGCGAGCACCCGCGCCGACGCGGGGGTCGTCATCTCGGCCTCCCACAACCCCTTCGAGGACAACGGCCTGAAGATCTTCGACGGGCAGGGCTGGAAGCTTCCGGACGAGACCGAGGCGCGCCTCGAGCGCCTGATGGAGGACAGGAAAACGCTTGACGCGGCCCGGCCCGCCTCGGCCGGCGTCGGCCGGGCCTTCCCGGTACGCGACGCCGTGGGCCGCTACGTCGTCTCCCTCAAGAGCGCCTTTCCCAAGCGCATGACCCTGGAGGGCATCACCATCGTCCTGGACTGCGCCAACGGCGCGGCGTACCGGAGCGCCCCCGCGGTCTTCGAGGAGCTGGGGGCGCACGTGCACGTCCTCGCGGCGCAGCCTGACGGCTTCAACATCAACCTGAACTGCGGCGCCCTCCACCCGGAGGTCTGCGCGGCGGAGGTGATCCGCGCGGGCGCGGACCTGGGCGTGGCCCTGGACGGGGATGCGGACCGGGCCGTCTTCATCGACGCCGAAGGCCAGGTGGTGGACGGGGACCAGATCATGTTCCTGTGCGCCTCCCACATGAAGGAGAAGGGCGAGCTGGCCGGGGACGCCGTCTGCGCCACGGTCATGAGCAACATGGCCCTGGAGACGGCTCTGGCGGGGGTGGGGGTCAGGCTCTTCAGGGCCCAGGTGGGCGACCGCTACGTGGCGGAGTGCCTGAGGCGCGAGAGGCTGAACTTCGGGGGCGAGAAGTCCGGGCACCTCATCTTCGTGGACCACGCGACCACGGGGGACGGCACCCTGGCGGCCCTCCAGACCCTGGCCGTCATGAAGGAGTCTGGCCGCCCCCTCAAGGAGCTGGCGGCCCAGGTGGCCCCGCTCCCCCAGGTCCTCCTGAACGTGCGCGCCGAAAGCCCCGCCTCCGTCGAAGGCAACCCCCAGGTCGCGAAAATGCTGGAAGCCGCGCGCGAGCGCCTGGCGGGGCGCGGGAGGATCATCCTCCGGCCCTCCGGCACGGAGCCCGTGGTGCGCGTGATGGTGGAGGGGGAGGATCTCGCGGAGATAACCGCGCTCGCCCGCCAGTGCGCCGAACTCGTGGAACACGAGATGGCCAAGGCCTCCGCTTCCGCCGGGGCCTGAAAACGGGCCTGCGGCGCCGCCGGACCCGTAAGGACAGGAGCCACGCCGCCACGCGAAGGCCCGCCGCGCCCGGCCGCAGGCTTGAGAAGGCCTGACTGAGGCTGTCTTGGACTTTGCCCTGCCTGCGCCATAAGTCGGGCCGAATCGGGCAAGCCAGTTGGAATCCACGCATATAGCGGCGCCAATGCCTCGAGGATCAGCCGGAAACCGCAGGCGCCAGTTGCTCGGGAAACTCACGGGGAAAAGACTTAGCACCCCTGTATGCCGCCAGCCGGAACAGGCCGCCTGGCAGAATATGCAACATCAAGGTATTGAGTTGCCTTCAGGTTCATGATACTATGGAAGAAAGTAATCCGGTGGCTAAACGTATACTAGTTGTTTAATATTTATATTTATAAAAATTTATGTTGTTAATTTATTATTATAAAATATATGATAATTTAAATAGTAAAAAATAATAATCTTGCAGAAGAATATATTTTAGCCGAATCAATATAAGAGGGTTTTAAAGTTGTCAAAAGACGATTTAAAGTCCGTCAAACCGCACGCGGTTGGCAAACGCGACATCGAGGCCTATACCCACGATGACAAAACACGGTTGAACAACCCGCTTGCCGGACTCGCCGCCAAAGACAGGCAGGAAGACAGCTCGAAGACATATTCTTTCGATCCGCATATCTCGCCGGAACTTAATTGGGCCGGCAAAGCCGAAGGACTGTCCTTTAGCGTGCCTACGCTGTCCATACATATCCACGAAAGCATCAAGCCTCTGAGGATCATCAGCTCCGTCAAATCGGACAAGGAGGAGCCGAAATTCCGCCAGCGGAGCCTTTTTGAAACGACTATGGCCCGGCTGGACATCCTTAACAACGCCATAACCTTCTATCAGCATGGCGTGGACTGGACGAACCGCCTCATCGCCGGCGACAGCCTTGTCGTCATGAACTCCCTGCTCGAAAAGGAAGGAATGGCCGGGCAGGTCCAAATGGCGTACATCGATCCTCCCTACGGGATTAAATACGGCTCGAACTTCCAGCCGTTCGTGGGCGAGCGCGAGGTGAAGGACGGCAAGGATGAAGACCTGACTCAAGAGCCGGAGACGATCAAGGCGTTCCGCGACACCTGGGAGCTCGGCACACATTCGTATCTGACTTACCTGCGGAACAGGCTGCTTTTGACGCGAGACCTGCTGGCCGAAAGCGGCAGCGTTTTCGTGCAGATCAGCGACGAGAATATCCATCATGTCCGGGAAATATGCGATGAAGTGTTCGGATCTGAAAATTTCATAAGTCAGATACTGTTTCAGACGACCGGCGGCTTTTCAGGCAGCACCATATCACGCATAGGCGACCTGCTGTGCTGGTACGCGAAGGACAAAAATTCGCTAAAGTACCATCCGCTGTACGTGAAACAGTACTTGAAGCCGGGCGACAGCCTTTACAACTGGATCGTTCTGCCTGACGGCACCCAACGCAGCCTGAATAAAGAGGAAAAAGAGGATACAAGCCTGATTCCAAAAAACGCGATAAGGTACAAGGCGGGCGATCTACAGTCGCAAGGGGCGTCCTCTGCTGCTCAGCCATTTGAATATAACGGGAAAACATATTATCCGGCCAAAGCAAGCCATTGGAAAACCACCGACGCCGGCCTTAAAAGGCTCGCCGAGAACAACAGGATCCACACGGCAACCAACAGCATTAGATACAGGAGGTTTACGACTGATTTTCCTTACTCGAGAATCACCAACTTGTGGACCGACACCTCTACCGGCAGCTTCCTGGAAGAGAAGACGTACGTCGTGCAGACAGGCGTCAAAGTCATATCGCGGTGCCTGCTCATGACGACGGATCCAGGCGATCTCGTGCTTGACATCACTTGCGGCAGCGGAACAACGGCCTACGCGGCTGAACAATGGGGACGGCGCTGGATAACCTGCGACACCTCCCGGGTGGCCATCGCGCTGGCCAAAAAAAGGCTGATGACCGCGACCTACGATTACTACAGACTAAAAGATGAGAAACTCGGGGTCAGCGGAGGCTTCAAGTACAGGACCGTCAAGCATATCACGCTGAAATCCATCGCCAACGGCGAAGAGCCGGAGCTTGAGACGCTTTATGATCAGCCTGAAACGGACAAGACAAAGATCCGCGTCTCCGGCCCTTTTACCGCTGAGTCGTTGCCTGCGCCTGTCGTGAAGCCGCTGGATGCCGCCGCTCATGAGGCCGATATCGGCAACGAAGGCAAGAAACGCGATGGCTGGCGCGATGAGCTTCTCGCCGCCGGCATCATCGGTCGGGGAGGCGCCAGGCTCGAATTCTCACGCGTAGAACACTTGCCGGGATACAGGCACCTTCACGCCGAAGCCGAGACCAAGGAGCCCTCGCCGCGCCGCGCGGTCATATGTTTCGCCGGCGAGACCAAGCCGCTTGACGCCCGAAAAGTACAGCTGGCGCTTGACGAGGCCACGCACCTCCATCCCCTTCCTCAGCTGCTCGTGTTCGCGGCGTTCCAGTTTGATCCGGAAGCAGCGGACATCATAGAAAGCACCAAATGGGACAGCGCGATTTACGGGAGCGTCACGTTGCTCAAATCACAGATGAACGCCGATCTCATGACGGATGACCTGAAGAAAAAGCGCTCTTCCAACGAGAGCTTCTGGCTCATCGGCCAGCCGGATGTGGAATTGATTCGGGTAGAACGCGGCAAGGACAAGTTTCAGGTGCGCGTGCGCGGCTTCGATTATTACAACGTGAAGACAGGAACCGTCGAAAGCGGAAATGACGACAGAATCGCGATGTGGATGCTTGATTCCGATTACGACGGGATGTGCTTTGAGCCTGTTCAGGTGTTCTTCCCGCTCGGCGGGAAAACAGGCGGGTGGTCAAAACTCGCCAAAACCCTGAAAGCTGAAATCAATCAAGAGCTCATCAAGGCCTATTCGGGAACGGAATCGCTTCCGTTCACGCTGGAAGAAGGGCGGAAAGCGGCGGTGAAGATAATCGATGACCGCGGGATCGAGAGCCTGAAGGTGCTCGCGGCGGAGGCATGAATTATGGCTGGCATCAAGAAGTTAGTCATCAATTCGGCATACCGCAAGCCGGATAGGCATTGGAAGCGCGATCAAGGCAGCCAGGATACCCGCATGGCGGAAGGAAGGCGGCCGGCCGGCTTTTTCATCGCCGGTCAAGGCTCCAACGTGTACAACGATGTCGGCCATATCGTGGAACTGCCTCTCGTTAACCTCATCCGCGGCCGCGTCAACAGTTGGCGGGAAGAAGGCTATCCTGGCATAACCGGAGTCACTAGCAAGCTCATTGAGCATTGGAACGACAGCGAGCGGCGCCAGTATCCGTTCTTCTGGTGCCAGCTCGATGCCATGGAAACGCTTCTTTGGCTTACGGAGTCGCCGAGCGCCTGCCGCATCGGGGTGGACATCCCGTCCGATGGCTCTCCGTTCAGGCGCATCTGCACAAAGCTGTGCACCGGCGGAGGCAAAACGGCGGTCATGGCCATGCTGATCGCATGGCAGACATGCAACAAGGTAGCGTATCCGAACGATGCCCGTTTCTCTAAAAATATCCTTGTAGTGGCACCCAACATCACCATAAAGAGCCGCCTTCAGGAGCTGCAGCCTTCAGGAAACGGCAACTGCTACGACCAGTTCTCAGTCGTCCCGGCATCGCTGGCGGACAAGCTTTATCAGGGAAAGGTGGAAATCCGCAATTGGCACGCCCTCGCCTGGGACGACGCTGAGACGATAAAATCTAGGAAAAGCGTTGACAGGCGCGGGGTCAAATCCGATGAAGCCTACGCCCGCGATGTCCTGGGCTCCCTGGCAAGAGCCCGCGACATTCTCGTAATCAACGACGAGGCTCACCACGCCTGGCGAAAAAATCCAGGCGCCAGGCTCAAAGGCGTGTCCAAGGAAGAAGAGACGGAGGCCACGGTTTGGGTCAACGGCCTCGACCGCTTGCACAGCGCTCGGAGGATTTCGGCTTGCTATGACTTTTCCGCCACGCCATTCGCGCCTGCCGGCGGAAAATCCGGCGAGGAATCCCTCTTCGGTTGGATAGTCAGCGATTTCGGCCTGAACGACGGCATCGAAAGCGGCTTGGTGAAGACGCCACGCATCGTCATCCGCGATGATGCCCTGCCCAGCCCTGAAGATCAGAAGCCGAAGATCTATCACCTTTACAATGATGTTAAAATCAAAGCAAACGTCAACCGGGCGGCCAAACTCGAGGACCCTTTGCCTAAAAACCTGCTGAGCGCTTACTATATGCTTGGAAAAGACTGGCAGAAAACCTATAACGCCTGGAATGCCGCCGGAAGCCTTGTGCCGCCGGTGATGATAACGGTCGCTAACCGCACTGAAACCGCCGCCCGCATCAAACGCGCTTTTGACCACAGGACCACCCCCATCGGTTTCATTGAGGAACTGTGCGTTCCTGAACTCACGCTTCACATAGACTCGAAAGTCCTTGAAGCGGCCGAGTCCGTTTCTTTTCCCGTCAATGACGATGACAATGACGAAGACAGCGACAGCGCCGATAGACGTAAGCTCAGCAAAACAGAGCATGCCGCTTTACTTCGCGACACGGTAAATACTATCGGGCAACCGGGAAAGCGCGGCGAACAAATCCGCAACGTGATCTCCGTCGGCATGCTTTCAGAAGGCTGGGACGCGAAAACCGTTACCCATATCATGGGACTGCGCGCGTTTACCAGCCAGCTGTTGTGCGAGCAGGTAATCGGACGCGGCCTCAGGCGCAAGTCGTATGACCTGGATGAGGCCAGCGACATTTTCGAGCCAGAATACGTAAATGTTTTCGGCATTCCGTACGCCTTCCTGCCTCACGAATCCGAGGATGGAGACGTTCCTAAGCCTCAAAAACCCAAAACTCAGGTGGAAGTTTTGAAAGACAGGCGGGAATACCTGATTTCCTGGCCTAACGTGATAAGCGTTGATCGCGTGTTCAAGCCGGAACTTTCCCTGGACAAGACAGAAATCGAAGCTCTTGAGCTATACGTGTCAGACACCCCGCTTCTCGCTGAACTCGCGCCCGTGGTTGACGGTAAAGCTTTTCTCTCCATGTGCACCGAAATCGACCTGATAAAGCTTGATTCCCGTTTGCGCATGCAGAAGCTCGTCTTCGAGGCTTCAGCGGACGTTTACGACATTATGCGATCCACCTGCGCCTGGCAGAAAGATTACACGGCCCATGCCGTCATAGGACAGGTTATCAACCTGGTAATGAATTTTGTCGCTTCCGGCGCGATTTCCATTATCCCGCCGATCACCGAGATTAGTCCTCTGCGGCTTAAGCTTCTGTACATGCTAAATATGCAGGAAATTGTCCGTCATTTGTGGGAATTCATAAAGGTCGAGCAGACAGAAGCCTTAGTCCCAATTCTCGACTCAAGGCGGAGAACCCGGTCCACGGCCGATATGCCGACCTGGTTCACCGGCAGGCAATGTTTTCCTACGGCCCATTCACACATCAGTCACGTTGTCATCGACAGCAGTTGGGAGGCAACGGAAAGCTATAAACTGGAGAAGAATCCCGATGTCAAGGCCTGGGCCAAAAACGACCATCTAGGTTTTGAGATCTTCTATAACCTTGACGGTGTGGTACGGAAATATTACCCGGACTTCCTCGTCAGGCTTTCCAACGGGAAAACGCTTGTTCTTGAGACGAAAGGACGAAAGTCACCTGAGTCCGAGGCAAAAAGCCTAGCCCTCGTAGAATGGATAAACGCGGTAAACGAGCTTGGCGAGTTCGGTGAGTGGTGTTGCGACATCTCATATAATCCAGTGGACGTTGAAGCAATCATTCTAAAACATCTTTAATAATATCTATCCTAATATTTATTTCTTAATATATATTTTTATCTATACTATGTTTTTGACCCCGATTTCTCTCAAGGCTCACCGATGGAACGATGCGGCCGCTTGATACTGGAGAGTAGGTTTCTCCGAAGTCCGGGCCTAAGCCGTGACCCCTGAAAGAGCGGATCTTTCTGGCCGGCGTTCCCTGAAAACCAGTGAAGCTCGGCCTTGCCATGCCGCGCGATACGTCTGAACTGGAAGAAAACCCCTGATATGGCTCGACAAGAGCCTCGCCGCCGTACCGCGCGAAGCCGTTGCCGAAACGAACCGACTGTCGCTGAAACAATCCGGCGGAGGCAAGGCTATGGCAACCTCCCAGACTCCTTAACCGCGCCTTGACCCGCGCCCGTTCCAGCCTATACGCCCCCCCCTCTCAGCGGCAAGAATGCGACTTTCCGCTGCTTCAGGCCAGGCGCAACCGACCATGTTCCGCTTCAGGCGGATTGGACTTGCGGGCGGGCTTTTACCAGGATGGATCACGCGCCACCTTCGCCTTCCAGGCGTGATTTATCAGGCCTGGAAGTCCAGGCCAGGACGTCCAGGCTGGGGAAGAACAACTTCTTCATGACCTGCCGTGGCGCCGCCTAAGGCTCTGCCGGTCCCGGAGGAGCTTCCGGGAGAAACACGCCCCCCCCGTCAGGCCCCGCCCCCGACCGCGCCGTCAAGAAGCCGGTAGCGCTCCATCAGCATCGCCGCCCAAGCGGCGTCATCGGCGTCCTTGTCGGGAAAACCGTACGCTTTCGCGACGGAGCGGTCCAGGTCCTGATGCGCCTTGAGCAGCCGCGGGGGCATCGAATCGGGATCGTAAAGATCCGCGAGAGAGCACCCGGGGAACAGCCCGCGCTCGTCCAAAACGCGCCGGGACAGCGCCTCGATTTCCTCCTTCCGCCCGCTGGTTACCGGCGGCCAGGGGAAATTGTTGTACACGATCCTTATGGAATACCGGTACGACATCTTGAAGCGCCCGCCCACCGCCCTGATCCAGGCGTTATGGGCACAGGAAGCGAGAATGCCGAAATGGTAAAGCCCCGCGCCCGGCATGATTCTCACGAGGCTGCTGCACATGACATCCGGGCCGAGGAAGCCGATCGGCACGTACCTGCGGCGTTCCGAAGAAAGTTCCGGTATCACGAGGTACCTGCAGCGGGGCAGGTTCTCCACGTGAAACCGCCTCGGGAAGTCAGCCAGCTTCCGGGTCTGCGCGTCGGAGCTGCGCCGCCTGAACAGGCGCACCGCCTCGACCCGCTTTTTCGCCTCAGGCATCCTCCGGAGCTCATCCGGCGGGCAGTCCCCTAGCCACAGGCAGTAACGCCTGTAGCCGTTGATGAACTCGTCGGAGCCGATCCACGGCCGGAACCGTTTTTCGGCCTGCGGCTCCATTTCCAGGAACTCCGCCTTCTCGCTTTCCGTGAACAGGTAATTCCCGCCGTCGATCGGCTTGTTGCCGATCCCCATCTCAGGCGCCTGGCAGAGAGGATGCCGCCTCGCCCCTATGAACACGTCAGGCGCGTCGACCAGGTACGGGTTGATGTTCCTTGCTGCTGTCATCTCGCCGTTTTCCAGGTACAACGCCTTGTCTGCAACGCCCTGCGTCGCCGTCTCGTTGTTTTCCTGGCATATCGCCTTGTCTGCGACGCCCTGCATCGAGAACCCGACGATGACGCAGTACACGGCCGCCCGGCCTTTCGCCTCGTTGTCCCACCTGAACGAGCGCCTGGCGAAGTCGATCTTCACCCCCGATTCTCGGATCAGCGGCTTCCAGAGGGCGGAGGCCTGCTCGCCCTGGGTGATCGAGTTGGTGGAGACGAAAGCCGCGCGGGCGGCGGTCCCTTCCATGAACCGCGCCGCCTTGAAATACCAGCCCGCCACATAGTCGAGCGTGCCTGTCCCCCCGCGCTCTCCCCCGCAGGCGAGGGCTAACGCCTCCTCGACCTCCCTGCGCTGGGCAGCGCTCTGCATCTTTGAGCCGGCGAACGGCGGGTTGCCGAGGATGAAAGCCGAATCGCCCTTCGGCATTACCGTCTCCCAG
The DNA here is from genome assembly GCA_031288415.1 of Deltaproteobacteria bacterium. Taxonomy (GTDB): domain Bacteria; phylum Desulfobacterota; class Desulfarculia; order Adiutricales; family Adiutricaceae; genus JAIRZX01. The sequence goes on from JAITRL010000272.1 coordinate 39,875, forward strand.
TCCGTCCGCAGCGCGTTCACGCATGCGATCTTCGCCCCTTCCGTCAGAGGAAGCCGCACGTAGTACTTCCCCAACTGCTCGGACAGGCGCTGGTTCATCTGGTGATCCGTTAGCCACATGCCTACACGGGCAATCTGGCAGGGGAAATCCTCCTTTTCCATGCCGTGGAACTGCTCCAGGCTCACTTTCCGGTGGAATGACAACCCCAGCGCCTTCAGGCGGTTGCCGCCGATCAGCTTGAGGATCTCAAGCTCCAGGAGCCTCAGCTCGCGGTAAGTGATGATCAGGAAATTCCCGCATCCGCAGGCCGGGTCCAGAAAGGAAAAAGAACTGATTTTCCCGAGGAACGCCTCGAGCGCCGGAGGGTCAGTCTTGATCCGGTCGAACTCCCGCCACAGGTCATCCATGAAGAGCGGGTTTATCAGCTTCAGGATGTTCTCCTCGCCGGTGTAATGCGCTCCCAGCTCGCGCCTCCGGGCCTTGTCCATCACCCCCTGGAACATCGCCCCGAAAACCGCCGGCGAGATGGCGGCCCACCTGAAATCCGCGCAGTCAAGCAGCAGCCGGCTGGTTTTCGCGTCGAAGTCGGCCGTCGGCAGGGCTTCCGCAAAGAGCCCGCCATTGACGTAACGGAACTTCAGAAGCTCCTCCGGGATAAGAGGGCGCTTCGCGCGTTCATCCTCCGGCATGTTCAGGATTTCGAAGAGGCGCCCTATGCGGCCTGACATGTCCGACCCGTCAGGCCGGGAATCCTCGAGATACCGGAAAAACGACCCCTGCGGGAAGATGCCGGTGTCGTCGGCGAACAGGCAGAACAGCAGGCGCACGAGACAGGCCTCGAGCTCATGCCCGACGTAACCGGATGACTTCAGGGCATCGTGGAGCCTTGCC
>JAITRL010000329.1 GCA_031288415.1 Deltaproteobacteria bacterium
CGCAGGGCCCTAAAGGGGCCGGATTACTACAGGGGAAACCTGTGACGTTCCCGCAAGCGGGATTAACCCTGGGTTCGCCTCGACGGGCCTTGACGGCCTTGGCAGGTGAATGGTCACGCCGCACGTCATCGCCTACAACGCCCAAAAGCCGGAGAAGTTCCCCATCTTCCCCAAGTACGGGGAACACGCGGCCGGCAGACGCTACGCCGAGCTCGCCCGCAGGCTCGGCTTCTGGAACGGCGACCCTGCGGGGGAGGAGGCGCCTCAGGGGGTGCGGGCCCTCATCGCCGCGGTCAGGGGGCTTTGCTCGGCCCTTTCCATCCCCCGCTCCGTCAGGGAGTGCGGGGTGGAGGAGGAGGCCTTCCTCGCCGGGCTGCCGGCCCTGGCCGAGCGCGCCTTCGACGACCAGTGCACCGTCGCCAACCCCCGCTACCCCCTGGTGGCGGATCTCGAGGAGATCTGCCGCCGGGCATATTACGGCCGGGAACCGGAGGCCTGACAGGCCGCCTCCCCGGGGACGGCCCGCGCCCGGGCGGCAGCCCCCCGCCGCGAAGCGCGGCGAAGGCGCGCCCCTGCGGCAACACCCGCCGCGGCGAAGGCGCGCCTCTGCGGCAACACCCGCCGCGGCCGCGGCCTGCCGCTTTACCCCTGCGGGGCTTCGGACAAGGCGCCCCGCCGCCGACCCCCCGAGAGGAACAGCGGAGGCTCCTTCCCCATGAGCGCAAGCCCAGTCCAGGACGTCCAGGCCGGCCGCCCTGCCCACGCCATCTACACCAACGCCGCCAACTGCCAGGACTGTTACCGCTGCGTGAGGGTATGCCCGGTGGGGGCCATCCGCATCAGCGGCGGCCAGGCGAGGATCGTCCAGGAACTGTGCGTGCGCTGCGGGACCTGCGTCAAGGAGTGCCCGCAGAAGGCCAAGACGGTGCGCTCGGACCTTGACGAGGCCAAAAGGCTGGTCGCCGGCGGAGGGATCATCGTGGCCTCGGTCGCCCCGGCCTTCGCGGCGAGGTTTCCGGGAGATCTTTCCGCGCGCCTCCCCGCCGCCCTGAGGCGCCTGGGCTTTTCCCGTTGCGCCGAGACCGCGGAGGGGGCGAAGTACGTGACCGGGAAGTCCTTCGCGCCCGGCCGGGAGGGCGGCGCCTCCACCGCCTGCCCCGCGGTGGTCAGTTACGTGGAGAAGTACCGCCCCGAGCGCCTGGGGGATCTCATCCCCGTGGCCTCCCCCATGATCGCCCACGGGAGGCTCATCAAGCAGGCTGTCCCCGAGGCGCGGGTCGTCTTCATCGGCCCCTGCGCCGCCAAGAAGGATGAGGCCCGCAGGCCCGGCAACCTCGGGGCGGTGGACGTGGCCCTCACTTTCGCGGAGCTCGCGGCGTGGCTTGCCGAAGCGGGGGTGGAGATGGAGGATGGCCTCCCCGACGGCCCGGGCTTCGAGCCTTTCCTGGATCCGGGCGAGGCCAGGCTCTTCCCGCTCGCGGGCGGCATGCTCCGCACGGGGGGGCTGGCCGCGGACGGCCTGTCCCCCGCGGTCTTCCCGGTGACCGGGCCCCAGGAGGTGATCAACCTGTTCTCGGTTCCCGGCTCGCTGGCGGGCAAGACCGTCGAGCCGCTCTTCTGCGGCGGCGGATGCGTGATGGGCCCGGCCTTCGACGGGCCGGGGAGCCTGCTGGAGAGGCGGGAGAGCGTCGTGGCCTGGGCCCTCGCCCCGAGGCCCGCCCCTTCCTCCGCGGGCCTGGAGGCCCCTTACGCGGCGCGCTTCTCCTCCGACCGGCGCGCCTGGGAGGAGGTGACCGAGGAGCAGATCCGGCGGGTCTTCGGGCGCACGGGCAAGCTTGACCCCGTCCACCGGCTCAACTGCGGGGCCTGCGGTTACCTCTCCTGCCGCGACAACGCGGTCGCGGTCATCCGCGGCATGGCCGAGCCGGAGATGTGCATGCCGTACATGCGGCGCCTGGCCCAGCAGAGCACCGACCGCATCATGGAGACGAGCCCCAACGGCATCGTGGTCCTGGACGCGGACCTGTGCATGGTCAAGATGAACCCCGCCTTCCAGAGGATGTTCATGTGCGGGGACGGGCTTCTGGGCAGGCGCGTCTCCTGCCTCGTCAACGCCGAGGGCTTCGAGAAGCTCCAGGAGGGGACGGAGGAGCAGTTCGAGTCCATCAGGAGCAAGTACGGCATCCGTTACCACGAGATCCTCTACCCCCTCCGCGAGGAGGGCAGGTACGTGGGCATCTACGCGGACATCTCCAAGGTGAAGTTCGACGCCGGCCAGCTTGACGTGATCAAGGCCCAGACCCTCAGGCACGCGCGCGAGTTTTTGACCCACCAGGTGCGGTTCGCCCAGGAGATGGCGAACTTCCTGGGCAAAAGCACGGCCCAGAGCGAGGAGATGGCCCGCCGCATCATCTCGCTTTACGACACGGAAGGCGTGGACGCCGAAGGCTGGGAGGCCGGGAAGGGCTGGGAGACCGGGAAGGGCTGGGAGACCGGAGAGGGCAGGGAAGGCGGCGAGGGCGGCCACGCCGACGCCGAGGGCGGTGACGGCGCCGAGGGTGTTGACCGGGAAGAGGACGATGGCGCGGCGGGCCGTGATGGCGGGGGCGGGGGGAAGGGCCGGTGAAGTTCTTCGCCGACAGCCTCAGCCAGGGGCTCAAGCGCGGGCAGATGGTCTGCGGCGACGTCTTCCGGATCGCCCGCACGGCCTCCGGCACGTTCTTCACAGTCTGCGACGGGGTGGGCTCCGGCGTCTACGCCAACATCTCGGCGCTGACCTGCGCGAGCCGCCTCCTGGAGCTTTTCCGGAGCGGGGTGGGCGTGCAGGCCGCCTCCGAGATGGTGGCGGTCTCGATGCACCGGGCCCGCACCGAGGACATACCCTTTTCGGCCTTCACGGCCGCATGCGTGTTCCCCGACGGCAGGTTCCAGTGCTACGCCTACGAGGCTCCGCCCCCGATCCTGATCAGGGAGGGCGCGCCGGAGGCGCTTCCGCTGCGCCGCTACGGCGCGGGCCGCGAGACGATCGGGGAGGCCTCGGGGAGCCTTTCCCTGGGGGATGCCCTGACGGTTTTCTCGGACGGCGTGAGCGAGGCGGGCCTCGGCCGCGGCTACAGCTACGGGATAGGGGCGGCGGAGGCGGCGGCCTTCATGGGCCGGTGCCTCGCGGAAGGGGAGCGGCTTTCAGGGCTTCCCGCCCGGATCATCGACATGTGCCGCAAGGCCTCCGGGGGGAGGCACGCGGACGACGCCACGGCCGCCTTGGTGGAGTGCCGGGCGGCGAGCGAGCTTACGCTGCTGACCGGGCCGCCCTCCCGCCGTTCCCTGGATGCCGCCTGCGTGAGGGACTTCATGGCCCAGCCGGGCCTGAAGGCCGCCTGCGGGTCCACCACCGCCGACATCCTCTCCCGGGAGCTGGGGGCGCCCGCGAGGATGCTCGTCGCGGAGGAAGCCTTCGGCCAGCCTCCCGAGTACCTCGTCGAGGGCGTGGATCTGGTGACCGAGGGGGCCATTACCCTGAACCAGGCCTACAACATCCTGGACGCCCCTTTGGACAGGCTCGGCGGGAACACCCCTGCCGAGAGGCTCTGTCTCATGTTAAGGAAAGCCGACGTGATCCGCCTGATGATCGGCGGAGCCCCCAACATCGCCCACGAGGACCTGATGTTCCGCCAGATAGGGGTGAGGGTCAGGCAGAGCGCCGTGGCTCTCATTTCAGAGGCCCTGCGGAACATGGGAAAGCTCGTGACAGTGAAGCGCTACTGACCGGGCTCCGGTGAGGCCGCCCGCCTTCGCCTTCCGGCAGGCCCCGGCCGGCCGGGGCGGCCCCGGGATGCGGCGCGGCAAGGCGCGCGGCCCTCCGGAAAGTCGGAGTGCCGGAATGCGCCGTGCGGGCCGGCGGAATCGTGGGGGGCACTGCATCGTGTCGGACCGGAACGAGCCTTCAGAACCATGATGAAAGTTCGAAAAGGCGTGAAGCGCGGTTTACGCCATTGAACTGCGACACTACGGTTTTCGCCTGAACTTGATGAAGGCGCAAAAAGTCCCCTCTAAAAAAAAGGGGCTGAAACCAGGGCGAGGTTGCCGCGGCGATCACAATCTGCCGGTTTCCGGCTTACTGCGGATTTTTGTCGACAGGCAGGGCAAATTTCAGCGCGAAATTTTATCCGTCCGCCCCCCCAGAACTCCGCCATCCTGGCCAGGCCCGGAGGCCTGCCCAGCCGGAGCGGCCTGACTCAGGGCGCACCTCCGCGCGGGCCGGCCTCGCCACTGGACGAAGACGGCTCAAACCCCTTTCCGCCTGGACGGCTTGAGGCCGGCAGGGAGAGACGACAGGGCTATGCCGAGTCACTGACGATGCCGCCGGTCCGGCCTGCCGGACCGGTCACGGGCCAAGGGCCGTCGCCTGGCCTCTCTTCTTCCCGGCCCACGGCCTGGACACCCTTGGGCAAGGCAGTCCCTTGGCCCCGGGGATTCTTCCCGTGTCCCCCGCGGACGGCTCCTGCCGCCTCGGCTTAGTTCCCTTCGGCGCGGACGGGGAGGTTTCACGGCGGCAGCCTTCCGCCGGGGTTTTTGGCCGGGCGCGGCCCCGGGAGGCGTTGCCCCCGCGGGCGGCGGCGGGGACAAGGGCTTTTCCGCCGCCGCCCGCGGCCCTTGCCGCAGGCTTAGCCGGAGAGCGGGCCGCGAGCCGGGGACGGCCTAAGAGGGCTTCAGGCCCGCCCGCCGGGCCCTTCCCTGCGGCGGCCCCGCGGCCGCTGGGGGCTGCCTGGCGCCCTCGGGCCCGTTGACTTCCGGCCTGCCCGTTTTGTCCGGGCCGCAAGGCCTGAGAACGCCGGCTGACGTTTCCCCGGGGGACGGCGCCCCTTACACGTCCCCGTTCTCATTTTTTGTCATAGGCGATACGCCGGGGAGAGGCGGCGGGTATTTGCCGGCGTCAGCAAATTCCTCGTGAAGACTTGGCCATGAGGCCATACTATTTTCGGCCTTCACGGCCGCGCGGGCGTCCCATATCGCAGGTTCCATTGCCGCTCCTTCGAGCCTACGGCCCCGATCCCGAGAGGGAGGGCAGGTCGACGGCGCTACTTCTGCGCTGTTGCGGCGTGGGCGGGCAGCGATACGATCGGGGAGGCGGGGGTCCCTTACGGCGGAAGGCTCCCTTGATCCTGCTGTCGGCAAGCTGCGGGGGAGGCATCGC
>JAITRL010000012.1 GCA_031288415.1 Deltaproteobacteria bacterium
GTCGGCCATGCCGCCCTTGCGGGTCCAGGCGGTGTTGATCTCCTTGCCGCCGCCCTTTCCCGCGCGGTAGTCGTCCTTGCGGCCCCAGTGTCCTCCGAAGTAGAGGGCCAGGCGTTCCGACTCGCCGAAGGTCCTGGCGTACTCGGCGTGCCCCTGCACGAGCCCGGCGGAGCCGGCGCGGACGTCGACAAGGCCGCCGCTGGTGCTCCGCCCGCTCTTGAGGATGATGTTGATGATGCCGCCGATGGCCTGGCTCCCGTACATGACCGAGTTGGGCCCGCGCATGATCTCCACCCGCTGGACGTCGCTGGGCGAAAGCTTGGAGAGGTTCGTGGTGCCGGCCCTCCTGCCGTTCATGAGGACCATGATCTGGCTTCTGAAGTCCCTGCCCTGGCCGTCGCCGGCGCCCCCGCGGATGTTGACGGAAGTCTGGCCCGGCGTCCACTCGCTGAGGAACGCGCCTGCGGCCGCGGAGACCAGGTCCGTCATGGATGCGGCGTTGGCCGCCCTGATCTGCTCCTGGTCAATCACCATGACGGTGGCGGTGCTTTTATGGCGGGGCTCTCCTTCGGGGGCCATCGTCACCACGACGGGGTCAAGCGCTGAAGCCTGCCGGTCATCCTGCGCGGCGGCCGGGCCGGGCGGGGCGAGCAGCGCGAGGGCCGCCGCGCACGCGGCCAGGAAATGCGGCCTGAAGGTTCGGATGCGGTCTCCGGACATGTGTTTCTCCTTGTTTTCAGGCGCGGGGCGGTCTGCGGCGCCCCGCGTCAAGGCCTGACTGTAGCGGCCCCAGCCAGACGGCTAAGGAAGGCGGGGTGAATGCCGCGCGCCCGCGCGGCTCAGGGCGAGGTTCTCCCGTGCCGGAGCCGCGCCTGCGGTCAAGGCGGGGTTCCGGCCGCCAGGGGAGGTCCCGGCCAGGAAAAGGCTCGGCGGGACTGAGGGGACAGTTCCGCTGAGCCCGGCCTGAGGCGGGCCGCAGTCCTGACGCGCCCGCGCTCGGCATGAGGCGGGCGGGAGGAATCCTTGCGCGGTCCGGGCAGGGCCGGGATGTTTCCGAGGCTCAGGTTGCTTTGGTTAAAGAGGTTTCGGCCAAGCTACGCCGATGCCGTCGCCTGAACAGGCAAAGGCCGCCCGGCGGTCATGCGGGGAGTGGGCGAGGCCGCGAAAGACTTGTTTGAGTCGGGGGGTTGGAGGAGTGAGAGAAGTCCAGCTTCATGCGGAAAATAGCAGTTTGATCGCTCATTGTCAACAGCTTGAAAAAATATTTTTCCGCCTTTTGCCGCCGTCGGCAGCCTAGCGCCAAAGCGCAGTCCAGGTTCCCTTCCCGCTACCTTAAAGCGGCGCCGCTGATTTGCGGCGGCCCCCGCCCGCAGGCCTATGTCAGTGGCCGGGCGCCGCCGCTTCATTCCTTTACCGCAGAGGTATTTGCTGAAATATACCCATACCGGTTTATGTTTATGCCGCAGGGCCTCCGGCGGGTCGAGTCCCGGGGAGGGGCGCGGCTCGCGGCGCGACTGGGCTTTTCCCGCCTTGAGTTGTCAGGGGCAGCCTGATCGGGGCCTTGGATCGTCATGCGGCATGAGCCGCTTTGGCGATATTCTTTCCGCAATTGCCATTTTGTAAAACGTTATCCGATATTCTCCCTTAAAATGTTCCCAGGATGCTTCGCAGGAAACCCTGTCCCGAGAGACGCGTTTGCGATTCATGTCAATGACGCGAAATGTCGCGCTGGCCTCCTGAGCCGGCCGGAAACGCGTTTTCCTTCCCGAGGCCTTCGGAAATTTAGCCTGCTTTTGCGGAACTTTTCGGCTCCAACCCTGCCTTACCCCGCGGTTTGGCCGGCCTTGCGGGCCGGCGGATGGTTTACGGAGAGCCCGGGCCCCAGGTCCTCGGTAGCCGGCCGTACGTGAAGTTCAGGCCTCGCGGCAAAAGCGGCGCGCGTATATTCCATGGTTACTCTCAGTTGACGCTTGCGGCGGCGCGGTGCCGTCATTGCGCGGGACAGCCCGATGACGATTCGGTTCTGAGGGCGCTGACCGATTCGTCAGCCTGATTTTCATGATTTCCCTCAGCGATTTCCGGCCAGGGCGCGGAGGGCCTTTCATGGGCTTACCGGCCGTGCAGGCGGAGAGGCGCTTTCAGGCGAGCGCCAGTCCTGTCAGCTTCCTTCACCTCGCGGCAGGGGCGACTTAGGGCGGTTTCAAGATTACTTACTGTTGACGCCTGATGAAGCTTGCGGCCATTCCCGATGCGGTCGGCCCCCGCTGAGCCGCCTGCGGCGGAGGATTGCCCTGGCCGGTTCTCCAGGCTTATTATCCTGCTCAATCGAGGAACTTTCCCCAGCGGTCTTGAGCCAGGGCTGGCGCCGCCCCTTTTGGCATTTTCTGACGGCTGTCTGGCGCGGCCCTTATAGGAGGAACCGCTTGGCAATTCTTGAGGCCAGGCTTTGCAGCTTTCCACGGTTAAGCGGAATTCCCTCGGCTGAAGGCGTGCCCTGCAGGGGAGCGAAATGCAATGGCAGCGACCTCGGAGCCGGTCATTCCGGCGGGGCTGCCGCAGCCTTCCGGGGCATGACCGGGCAAGCCGCCTTCGCGGCTGGCGGGCCTGCTCCGGTTAGGGGTTTTCCGGCCTCAGTGCGGTTTCCGGCAGCCCGCCCGTTTCCTTGAAGGTGAGTGCGCCCTTTTCTTTTCCCTCCATTCCTGGTTCTCACACGCGGCCGTACAGCCGTACAGGCTCGGCCGGCCCTGCAGTATCTCCCGCGCTTTCGAGTTTTCCCGCGCATCCGGGCTCTCCCTGATTATCGTTCTCCCGCGCCTCCGAGTTCTCCCGCGTTTTCGTTCCTTCGCGCATCCGGGCTCTTCCTTTTTTCATACAGGTTAGCCTGAGCGCCTTGCCTGGCCGCGCCTCTTTGGTTTCCGCAGGGTTCCGTTCAAGCTTCAGCTTGGAGTTCCCGCGCGAAGCCCGCGCTTTCCCGGCGCCTTCCTTTCGTTTTTGGCCAATGGGTTCGCGATCGCCCTGCGCACAGGTCTCAAGAGGAACCTGAGAACCGCGCGGTCCTGGACGTCCTCCGCGATGCTTCAAGGTACAGGCAGTCCCGGCCGGCCTCTGTTTTCCGCCCCGGGCCCTTCCCAAAGCTTTCCTCTTGCCGGATAACGCCCGCGCCGGGTGATACTGCGGGGCAGGCAAGCCTTGCCGCTTCCGCGGCAGAGTTCCGGCCGCCTGCGGGAGCCGCCCCTTCCTCCGGAGGCGGCCATCGGTTATCTGAGCCTCGGCGTGCCGCGCGGCAGCCTGCGGCCCGGATCGGCCGGGCGCCTGTCGGCTGGGCTCGTCGGCCGGCGGTGAGGATGAGCCCGGCTGCCTGCGAAAGGTCGAGCCCGTATGCCGGCTGAGCGGCTGAGCCCGTCTGCCGGCCGAGGCTATGCTGTCATCGGAGCGGCGGGGCCCCAGGCGTTGCAGGAGGCGGGCCTTTGCTATAAAATCGCCCGGGCGGAAGCGTTTTCCCCTCTTAAGGAGACATATGGACCCGGACGGCAAGGAACCCCTGACATACAGGGACGCCGGCGTGGACATCGACGCCGGCGACGACGCGGTGCGCCTCATCCGCCCTTTGGCCGAGTCGACCTTCGTGCCGGGGGTCCTGGCAGGCATCGGCGGCTTCTCGGGGATGTTCGGCCTGAGGGAGCTGGGCTTCTCCGATCCGGTGCTGGTCTCCTCCACGGACGGGGTCGGCACCAAGCTCAAGATCGCCTTCATGACGGGCCGCCACGACACCGTGGGGATCGATCTTGTCGCCATGAGCGTCAACGATGTTCTGGTCCAGGGGGCGAGGCCTCTTTTCTTCCTGGACTACGTGGCCACCTCCAGGCTGGTGCCGGAGGTCGTCCGCGACATAGTGGCCGGCGTGGCCGAAGGCTGCCGCCAGGCCGGCTGCGCCCTTCTGGGCGGCGAGACCGCCGAGATGCCGGGCTTCTACGCCGAGGGCGAGTACGATCTGGCCGGCTTCGCAGTGGGAGCGGCGGAGCGTTCCCGGATTGTGGACGGCTCGCGGGCGGCCGCGGGCGACCTCATAGTGGGCGCGGCCTCCTCCGGGCTGCACTCCAACGGCTACAGCCTCGCCCGGAAGATCGTCTTCGAGCGTCTGGGGCTGCGCCCCGGCTCCCCTCTTTTAGGATCGACCGCGGGGGAGGCTCTGCTCGCCCCCACGCGGATCTACGCCCGGCCCGTCCTGGAGCTCCTGGAAGGTGACGGGGCCCGGGACGTGCGCGGCATGGTCCACGTGACCGGCGGCGGCTTTTGGGAAAACGTCCCCCGCGCCCTCCCGCCGGGGCACAGGGCGGTCATTGACGTCGGCAGCTTTCCCGCGCCGGAGATCTTCGGGTTCCTCCGCGAGGCCGGCGGCGTGACCGTCCGGGAGATGTACCGCACCTTCAACATGGGCGTGGGCTTCATGGCGATAGTGGACCCCGCCGCCGCGGGGCGGGCCGTCGCCGCCTTCGGGCGCCACGGGATCGGGGCCTGGGTGATAGGCAGGGTCGAGGCCGCCGGGGACGGGGGCGAAAGGGTGATTTTGTCCGGCGCCGGCCTGTGAGCCGGGCCGGTTTCCGGCGGGCCGCCGGCCGGCGCCGGAGGCCCGGCCTGAGGGGGATTTAGGGGAAATGAAAGTCGCCTGCATGTGCTCCGGAAGGGGCTCCAACATGAAGTCCATCCTCGAGGCCAAGGCCGCGGGGCGGATCCCCGGCGCGGAATTCCGCGGCCTCATCTGCGACGAGGAAGGGGCGGGGGCCCTGGAGACGGCTGCCGCCTTCGGGTTGCCTTCAGTGACCGTGCCTTTCAGGGACTTCAAAGGGGACCGGCCGGCCTTCGAGGGGCGGGTCCTGGAGGCCCTCAGGGGCTTCGGGACCGAGCTTGTGGTGCTCGCCGGCTTCCAGAGGGTCCTGGGAAAGACCGTCCTGGGCGCTTACCCAGGCAAGGTCATGAACATCCATCCGGCGCTCCTCCCCAGCTTTCCCGGCCACCAGGTCTGGGCCAAAGAGACCGGCTACGGCGTGAAGATCGCCGGGGCCACGGTGCATTTCGTGGATGAGGGCGTGGATTCGGGCCCGATCATCCTTCAGGGCGCGGTGCCGGTCCTCGAGACCGACGGTCCGGACGAGCTTTCCGCGAGGATACTCGCGGTGGAACACAGGATTTTTCCAGTCGCGGTGGACTGGGTCACTTCCGGAAGGGTTACGCTTGAGGGCCGCGTGTCCAGGCTCAAGGGCTTCGGGCCTTCCGAGGCCCAGGCGGAGGCGGTCCTGATCTGGCCGCCCTTGACCGCTTAGCGGCGGCGAGAGGCGCGGACCTTTCGGGCTGCCGGAATAGGCGGCAAGATCTTTCCGTATCGGCCGTCCTGAAGGTCCCTCGCTCCCCTGGCATCAAGAGGCTCCGCCCTTCCGGCATCAAGAGGCTCCGCCCTTCCGGCATCAAGAGGCTCCGCCCTTCCGGCATCAGGAGGCTCCGCCCTTCCGGCATCAGGAGGCTCCGCCCTTCCGGCATCAGGAGGCTCTGCTCCAACGGCCTTGAACTTCTCCCTCTTTAACGGCGCCGGGCGCCTCTGCCCCTCTGAGCCTGAACGGCTTTCGCCCCTCCGGCTCCGGTCTCCTCCTGCGCCTCCCCTGCGTTCACTCCCGCCACGCGAGCTTCTCCTGCGCTTACTCGCGGCTTCAGCCTGCGCTGACCGTATCCGGCTCTGGCCCGTCATCGTCTGAACTTTCCCTCGCCGCTTTTCGGCCTGCGCGGATACCGCCCTGCGCCGCTTTTCGGCCTGCGCGGATACCGCCCTGCGGCGTTGAACCTGCCTCTGCGGCGCCCCTCCGGGCCGCAGGCTTTCAGGCAGCGAGGGTCCCCCGCCCGCCCGCGCGGTTTTGCCTGCCTCATGCCGCCGGAAAATACGGCGGCGAGGCCTTTGCCTTCCCCCGGTTCCCGCGCCGGCCCAGGAGCCGCCCAAGCCATGCCACGCCCGCGCAAGAGCGCCAGCCCGGATCCGAAGCCTTTCGTGAAATGGGCCGGCGGCAAGAGGCAGCTTCTCCCGGACATACGGGCGAACCTTCCCGAGGACAGCGAAAGCCTGCGTTACTTCGAGCCGTTCCTGGGCGGGGGGGCCGTGCTCTTCCGCCTCAGGCCGGCGCGGGCGGTCGTCAGCGACCTGAACCGCGATCTCATGGGTGCCTACATGGCCCTCAAAGACGCCCCGGGCCAGGTGATCAGGAGGCTCAAGGAACTCGCCGGCGACCTTTCCGCGAGGCGCTACTACGAGGTGAGGGACATGGACCGCGCGGAGGGCTACCCGCAGCTTACGGCGGCTGAACGGGCCGCCCGGCTCATCTACCTCAACCGCACCTGCTACAACGGGCTTTACCGCGTCAACTCCCGTGGCCATTTCAACGTGCCTCGCGGCTCTTACGCGGACCCCGCCGTCTGCAACGAGGAGGCCCTCCGCTCCGCGGCCGCCTACCTCCGGGAGGCCGACGTGAACATCCTCTGCGGGGACTTCGCGGATGCGGTCAGGGAGGCCGGCGAAGGGTCGCTGGTGTACTTCGATCCGCCCTACCACGCGCCTGACCGGAACTTTACCTCATACCAGAGCGGCGGCTTCGGGGAGAGCGAGCAGGAGCGGCTCAGGGACGTCTACGCCGAACTCACCAGCCGGGGGGCCAAGTGCCTCCTGAGCAACGCCGACACTCCTTTCATCCGTTACCTCTACGGCAACACGGGATTCCGGATCGTGCCCGTCCAGGCCGCCCGCGCCATCAACTCCAGGGCCGGCGGGCGGGGCAAGGTGGGAGAGGTGCTGGTGAGGAATTACGGGCCGTAGCCTAGCCGGGCGCGGCCGCGCGCGGAAGGGCCCTGGGTTGCCTCGGCGGGCGCGATCCCCTCGGACAGGCTTGACGGATCTCGCGTGGCGGCCCGGCCCCTCCGCCTTCTTGGGCTACCTTCCCCCAGGCCGGCTTTCGCGCGAGAACGGCGGGCCTCCTGCCGGCGCTGAAGCCCGGGGCCGCCGTGCCCTTACGAGGCGGCGCTTCGGCGCGGATCCGCGGCCCGGCAGGCCTCCTGTCGCCCGGCCGCCGCAGAGCGGCCGTAAGAGCTTCCCCGCCTGAACTCCCCGCCTGAACTCCCCGCCTGAACACCCCGCCTGAATTCCCATTCCTCCAGCCCCCCTCCCTGACTCTATGCGCCATCGGCAGCGCGGCGCTTTTTTCTTGCCCGCCGGCCGCCTCAGGCGGGGTTCTTCTTTCGCCGGAACTCCCCTCAGCGCTCCTGAAACAGTCTTCCAGGGCCTGGCGTGAGCGGGCTCCGTCCCCTTTTCTCCGCTTTCGGCGGACATTTGGCGCCTGAGAGCTTCCGGGGGGCCGTATCCTGCGATTGACGGGAAGATGCCGATTAAACATAATCGTGAATGTTCGGGAATCTTTACGGCAAATCCCGCTGATGCAGGCATATCTGAGCAGAATATTCGTTTGAATTTGCCGTGTTGGAATCCTTTGGACCTGAATTTGCTTGAATGTTACGCAGGGCAGCGGCGCCGGGGAAGGCCCCTGGCGCCGCGTAGCCGGAGGCCGCGGGAGCCTGAGGCTCCTTGCCGCCTCCCGCGTTCGGGCGGGCCTCCCGGCCCCGGGGGCCGCCTCCTGTGGTGACGTCATGAAGAAGAAAAACATCCGCTGCCGCCTGCCGGTAATCCTCGCGGCGGCCGCGGCCGCCGCGCTCCTTATTCTCCCCGCCTGCGGGGGGAAGAGGGCCCGGGTAGCTCCCCTCGCCAAGGCGGTGGCCGGCACGGCCGAAAAGTACCTGGGCGTCCCCTACGTCAGCGGCGGCAAATCCCCCAAGGGCTTCGACTGCAGCGGGCTGGTCTGGTACGTGTACCGCCAGCACGGCATCAAGGTCCCGGACAGCTCCTACAAGCAGTCGCGGGCCGGCAAGAAGGTCGGCCGCGACGATCTTATCCCCGGAGACCTCGTGTTCTTCCGGTCCGGATCGCGGGTCGACCACGTGGGCCTTTACGTGGGAGGCGGCTACATGATCCACGCCCCCGGAAGAGGCAAGAAGGTGCGCCGGGCCAACCTGGAGAACAAGTATTACCTGCAGCACTACGTGACCGCGAGAAGGTACATCTGAAGCCTCGCTCCGGTCCCCGTGAACGCGAACCGCCCGCCCGGGCCCTGCATAGGCCCCGGCGGGCGGTTCGCGTTTCGTCTTCCAGGGGCCGGGTGAGCTCCCGCGCCTCTCCCGCCGCGCGGGCGGGCTAGAGGGTTTTCCTGGCGCGGCAAGACTTTTCCTTGGCGCCGGCCGCAGGGCTTGCCTCCCGCTTTCCCTTCGCGGCGGGCCCCGCTTTTTCCCCGGCGGCCGGCAGGCCTGCGCCTGTCTGGAGCGCGTGACCGTTTTCAGGTTTTCCCAGGCGCTTTTTTAGGTGCGGCAGCCGCCGAGGCGCGGAGGTTTTTCCGGAAAGGTCCTGCGGCCTTCCTGACTCGGGCCGGAAGCGTACGCTGAAGGCGGGGCGGCTGGAGCCGAGCCCGGAGCCGATGCGGCAAGGCTTTCGGGGCGAGGCATTCCGGCCGCAGGCCCTGACGGCAGGCGCGGGCGGCCCATGTGTGGCTGCGGGCCGGAAAAAGTTCAGGCGGGCGCCTCCCTCGAACCCGCCGCACGTCTTCGGGAACCCGGCGGCCTCAAGTTTTCGGGAACCCGGCGGCCTCAGGTCTCCGGGAACCCGGCGGCCGCTAGACTCAGGGACACCGGCGTCTCAAGTTTTCGGGAACCCGGCGGCCGAAAGGCTCCGGGCAAAGGACGGCCGCGAGACTCAGGGACCCCGGCGGCCGCAGGCGGGCGCGCGAGGCGGGGCTCTTGCCGCCGTCAGGCGTCTGCCGGCCTTGAGGCGTCGGCGGCCATGCCCGCGCGGGGCTCTCCCTTGGACCTGCGGACAGGTCCTCTGACGGGGGTCCGGCCGCGCGGAAAAAAGCGCCCTCCCGGCGGAGGGAGGGCGCTTTTTAAGGCAGCGGAGGCGCGGGAGGGGCTCGGAGGGGGGGCCCCCGCCGGCTTCGGCGTCGGCCGGCCGCTACCAGACCGAGGAGTCGAGCCCCGTGTACGTCGTCTTGACGGTGCTTCCCATGTTGGCGCTGTCGAAAATATACACGGTGGAGGAATCGGCCATGTGACGGACTCTGAACACGAACCCCGGCACGTTGGTGGAGGTGTTGGTGTACAGGGAGATGGTCCCGTACAGGACTTGCGCGTCCTTGACGAGCCCCCCGTCGATGGCGAGCGAGGTGTAGTTGGAGATGTAGCCGCCCTCCATGGAGAAGTAAGCCTCCTCTGACATGGCGATGGCGTGGTAGGCGGCTTGGGCGGCGTTGTCCTGGGCCCCCCTGCGGTATTTCGCGTACTGGGGGATGGCGATGGAGGACAGGATGCCGATGATGGTCACGACTATGAGAAGCTCTATGAGTGTGAAGCCCTGGCGGTTGCCGGAAAGGGCGCGTGAGCTGTCGAGCATATGTCAGCCTCTGAAGGGGCCCGCTTGGGTACGGAAAGCGGGGGATTGGTGACTGGAGGGGCCCGGGCCCCTCAAAGGGGCGCGCCAAGGCGGTCGCGGCGCGCCATGCCGGTTGGGGGCGGGGTCCGTCGCAAGCCAAGAGCGGGGGCATGGCTCCCGTCCTCAGGCTTCTGGGCAGGGCAGGGCCGGGTACGGGGCTGGCCGGGCGGCGCTCCGTCCAGGCTTCTTCGCCGGGGCTAAACCTGCGGCGGAGAGGTTTTGCGCGGCGCCGCGCCCAAGGGTGGAGCTGCAGGATATTTTATGGGCGCCTCGTCCTGAACGGCGCCGGGAATCAGGCGGCGGGTTGTCCAGTGACGCTGCGCGGAACGCCTCGACGGCGCGCCGTAGAGAAGCTTGGTTAAGGGCCAGCGGGGCAGGGAAGCGCGCCGGGGCGCACCTTACGCAGGGGAGGGAACCTGTAGAAGGTCAAGGTCGGACAGGCGATCTTGAAGGCCAGGCAGTTCCCTTTACTTGGACCTGAACCGGAGTATATCTTCCGCCGTTTTCCCTGTCAATCCCCTAAAAGTGACCAAATTTATATCCGGCAGCATGAGAGCCCATGCTCTCAGGGGGGCCTTGCGGCCTGATGAGGGAGAGGCGGGGCGGCGTTCCGCAGGGCGGCAGGGCCTGATCTCCCCCGCGTGCAATGGATTTGCAAGAAGCTGGCCAGGTTCCGAACGGGCGGCGGCAGGAAAAACTGTCCCGGATGCTCACGGGAAAGCGATCCCTGGGTGAGGTTCGCGCGCGGCGGACTGCAGCTTTTCTCATGCCCTTCACGTTTTCCCGCATCTCCAGGGCTCTCCTTCGTCTTGCGGATTCTTTTTCTTTATCCCGTTTTCCAGCTTTTCCTTAGCCCCGTCCCTCCGCCTTCCTCAGTCTTCTCCGGTCGCGTTTTTTTCGCTTCGCCTCCCCGCCTTTTCCAGTACCCCTTCCGGGGGATTTCCGGGGAGGGCGCCCGCGCGGGCTCTCTCCGGCGAGAGCGGCCCTCAACACGCGCAAGGGAACTGAACCGGACCGGACAGGCCAAGCCAGGCCAGGCCTGGGCCCAAGCCAGGCCAGGCTAAGGCGAAGAGGGGCCTGAAAGGCATTGGCAACGGCAGGCGAGGTCTCACGCGGACATGGAACGCCTTCGGCAAGGTCAGGTCAAGCGGTTGCGAGGCCAGGGAAAGCCATAGGCGGGTGCCTGAAGGACGGGATGCCGAGCGTGAAGCGGCGGGGGAAACCGGTGGCGGCTCAGCGGGGCTTCAGGATGCCTCGGCGGGCAGGCGAGCCGAGGCGCGACGGAAGCCGCGGATTCCCGTTTTGCCGAGGGCAGGGGAAATCCTGGCAAACGGGCTTCCCGGCTTCCTGAGGTTTTCGCTTCCTTTCGGAGCCGCAGGGCAGACGGGCATCGGCGGCGGTTCCTGCCCGTGGAGGGGGGAAGATGCCTTTGCGGGAGGCTGCGGGGGGTGCGGCGGCGGCAGGCGGCGTACGGCCCCGCAAGCCGAGGGAGCGGCCTTAGGCAGCTTGGATAGGCCTTTACGGTTCTTTGGGGGGGGGCTGGAAGCCTGGAAATGGCTTTAAGGCCGGTGGAGTCAGCCGGCAGGCGGGAGCCGGGCGGGGCAGGGAAGTGCGGCGCGGGTCAGGCAGGCCAACGGGCGAGCCAGGGCAGGGTCAAGGCAGGAGGGCAAACGGGGAGTCGGGGCAGGGTCAAGGCAAGAGGGAAGGCTTGTCTCTCGCGGCCGTGCCGCGACGGCGTAAAAGCCGCAGGCAGGCCCCAAGCGAAAGGCGCCAGCCGCCTCTCTCTAAAGGCCTCCCCGTCCATGCGCAAAGGCCGCGGACGAAAGGGGAAAAAAAGGCGGGACAGCCCCTCTCTAAAAGCCGCCCCGCCCAGGTGCAAAGACAACACAGAAACAGAATGACGATTGCACATAAGGCCTAAAGTTCTGCCTCTGTGTATCTCGTTGGCCGAGCCATCCCTCTCTCTAAAAGATGTCCCGTCCAGGTGCAATCGTCAAGACGGCAAGCGGCATTGTTAGGGTGCACTTGAAAATATTTCTAACGCCAGTTGCTATCTGTAGAAAATGTAGCTTAAACCGAAATAGTTGTAAAGAGGGGGGTATGGTTTTTCTCGGGGGAAAATGGTGCCTTGATATCCTGCTATGACTATTAAAATAGACTCTTAAGGGTATTACTTTGGTTTATGTATATAAAACTTGCTAATGTAAAATCTAGTCAAAATTAGAATTTAAAGATAAATCACCTGATTTTACCTACTTATCTTTTGGGTTTTGAATGCATTTTTTGTTTTCAGGGCGCTTCCGTCGTCTTTGAAGCCCTCTGCGTAAGTGGGTAAACCCGTATGGCTTATGGATTATCGTGGGGCAAGGCGCCTGGCCCCCGTGTCCGGCAACGTTCCCTCTCTTCCGGAAAATGGGGGAAAGCATGTGCCGTCCTGGTATTTTTTTCGGACGGGGCAGGCATCGCCGTATTTTCTGGAAGGTTTTCCCAGGCGCCTGTAACTTGTACAGGCCACGCCCTGGGGGCCTGAGGCGCCGCGAGGCCGCTTAGAGGAGGGGCCGCCGCGCGGGCGGGCCGCGGCAGGGGACAGGGCATGAAGTCCCGGAGGGCCGGGGCGAAGCGTAACGGGCCTGAAGCGTTCCCGCAAGGAAAGGAGCGCCAGTTGGAAAATTACAGTAACTGTTCGGGCCTCCCCGCCCGGCTGTCCTGTCCGGGCTCCGGCGCTTCGGGGCAGGCTGGCGGGCCTTGGCCATGCCGATCGCCCCAGGGCTCCGTTGGCGGCAACGGCCGCGCCTGTAACTTTTCAGGCCGGGCCGCGGCCGTCGCGGCCGCAGGCGGGCCGCCTCCCTGCGGCGAATCGGGGCCGGATGGCCGGCAGATGCGGTACCGATGATAGCATGCTCCCGCCTGCGGGCGCCGTGACATCGGCGGACCCTTCCCGTCTTCGGCGCGCCATTCCGCAGGCGCAGGCTTGCCTTCATTGGCTCGGCGCGGCCTTCCCGCAGGCGCTGCCTTGTCTTCTTTGGCGCGGCGCGGCCTTCCCGCAGGCGCTGCCTTGCCTTCTTTGGCGCGGCGCGGCCTTCCCCAGGCATAGCCTTGCCTTCATTGGCGCGGCGCGGCCTTCCCCAGGCATTGCCTTGCCTTCATAGGCGCGGCGCGCCCTTCCGCAGGCTTGCCCTTGCCTTCTTTGGCGCGGCCATCCCGTCGGCGGGAGCGGACGGCGCTCACGCAGGCTCCCGTCCGCGGCCGCCGTAAGCCGCCTGCGGGAAGCCAGGGTACGGCGCCGGCCTCGCTTCGGGGGACGGCGCTCCCCCCTGCGGAAAGGGCTCTTAAGTCCCGGGCGCAGGAGGGCGCCGAAAAAAAGCCCGCCTGAGGCGCTTCTGACAGGCGACTCAGGCGGGCTTGATCTTGTACATCGGGAAGTGAGCTTAGTCTGACATGCGGGAAATCCTGTGCCGGAAGGGCCGGGCGCCGCTCCCGCCGCGGAGGGCCGAGCCAGGCGGAGGAGCGCCTGCCCGGCCGGGAGGAGGGCCGGCCCGGCGGGCCCCGCGGCGGCCTCAGGCCTCAGGCCTCGGCGGAAGCGGCCTGACCCTTGTAGCGCTTGTAATGGGACGTCACCACCTCTATGTAGCGGCGGGTCTCGGAAGGCAGGGCGCCTCCCGCCCCGTGGCGGTCCACGTTGCCGGGGCCCCAGTTGTAGGAGGCCAGGGCCTTGCGGAGGTTGCCGCCGTGGCGGTCGAGCATCATCTTGAGGTACCTGGCCCCTCCCCAGATGTTCTGGAGGGGGTCGAAGGGGTCTTTCACGCCCATCTCCTTGGCCGTGGGCGGCATGAGCTGCATGAGTCCCTTGGCCCCGGCGCTGGAGACGGCCCTGGGGTTGAAGTTCGACTCGGTCTTCACCACCGCGCGGATGAGCGCGGGGTCCAGGCCCAAAGCCTCCGCCGCCTTGTTGATGACGGCGTCGTAGCCCGGTTCGGAGGACTTTCCGCCTCCAGACTTGGCCAGCTCTTCCGCCACCGCCGGGATGGTGCCCTTGGGGCGGGAAGGGGCCCGTTCGGCCGCCGGCCGGGCCGGGCGCGCGGGCGGGAGCGAGGGAGACTCCGAGAGCCTCTCCGCAGAGGCCAGGGGCAGGGGATCTCTTCTGAGGGGCCTGCGGAGCTGGTCGCCGTACTTTTGGCGGTAGGCGGCCATGCGGGCGGCGTTGAAGACGCTTCCCGTGCCTTGCCCCTTGAGTATCGTGGGCCCGGCGACTAGGCTGATGGCCCCGCGCCGGAGGTGGGATCTCTCGGACTCCGCCGCGGCCTCGCCGGCCTCCCCCCCTGAGGAGCCGGAGGCGGCGACGTCGCCGGAGCCGGCCTCGCGGGCCAGCCTTCCGTCCGCGGAGGAGTCCGCGGCGCGCGCGGCCTTCCGGCCGAGCCCGGCGGAGGAGGAAGCTCCCCTGGAGGCGGGCTCCCCTTGGGCGGCGGCCTCGCGGGCGCCTTTCTCGAAGTCGTCCAGGATGGGGTTTTTGCCGTTGAAGGCCTGCAGCTGGGCCAGCTGGCGCTGAGCCTGGTTGCTGACCGGGCCTTCCAGCACATCGGATATGATCCTGTTCTGGCTCTGGTTCGCGGCCATCATGGCCTCGAACATGGAGCCGCCGCGGCCTTCGCCTGCCGCCGCTCCCGCAGCCGTAGCCGTAGCCGCGGAGGCCGCCGAGGCGCGGCCGAGGTACTGGGGCCGGGGCTGGCCAGGCCGGCCGGGGCGCCTCAGGACGGCCTGGGCCGCCTGGGGGTTCCCGCCTGCGCCGGTAAGATTTCCGATGACCCTGTTTTCCTTGTCGTTGATCATGCTTCCGCTGCTTTCCGGCGGAGGCCTGAGGCCTTCCAGCGGCCCCGGGGGATCGGGAGATCGGGGGTCCGGGGCGCGTCGCCTGACAACGAGCAAGCAATAGGCGTGCCATTTTTTTGGGGATTTCGGCGACTTGCGCGGCATGGGCCAGGTCCTCCCGGGGCCGCGCGGCGTAGGGTTTTCGGCCGGTCCCTGACCTGCCTTCGGCAGGCGAAGCCCGCGGAGCGAAGGCGTTCCGGGGCCGCCCGGCAGCAATCCCGAGCCGGCGGGGCCTCGCGGGGCGGCATGATCGAGGCGACGCCAGGTAAGCCGCGCGGCGGGGCAGGCGGCCCAGCCGCCCGGCCGGAAGCGGTCAGGGCCTTTGCCGGGGAAAAAAAACTCCCTGCAGGCGCCGGCCCCGTGAGGGGACGGCGCCTGCAGGGAGGCCGGGGTTCATAGATCTTCATCCTTCGGAGCGGCGCTGGCCGTCAAGGGAAGCCTGAGAGGGCCCACAGAGGGCTGTGTCGGGCCGATAGGCCGTGCGGGACCGGCAGAGGCCTGGCGGGGCAAAATGAGCGTGGGGGCCTGTGGGGCCGCTCAGGGGGTTGCGCGGGGGCTGAAGGGCCCTTTTGTGCGGGGCAGGGGCCTGAAGGGCCTGTGCGGGGCCTGAGAAAGCCTGCGGGGCCTGAAGGGCCTGTGCGGGGCCTGAGAAAGCCTGGGTGGCCGTTCAGGAGCCTGAGCGTGGCCTGAAGGCGGCCCTGTCTAGTGCTTGACGTCCTGGGCATCCATGCCGGCCGGGCCGGGGTCAGGGGAGCCCGGGGGCGGGCTCACGATGATGGTGCCGGGCAGCTCCTTCTCCAGGGCCTTGGAGTCCTGGAGGTCGCCGGCCGGGATCTCGGCGGGGGCCGGGTCGGGCTCCTTGAAGAGGGGGCCGGTGCCCTCCTCCACCACGATGGAGGCGTGGAGCACCTCGTCCACCATCTTCACGGGGAGGATGGTGAAGGTCTTGAGGATGCGTTCCGGGATGTCCTTGAGGTCCTTCTCGTTCTCCTGGGGGATGATGAGGGTCTTGAGCTCGCCGCGGTGGGCGGCCATGACCTTCTCCTTGAGGCCCCCGATGGGGAGCACCCGGCCGCGCAGGGTGATCTCGCCGGTCATGGCCACGTCGCGGCGGACCTTGCGGCGGGTGAGCGCGGAGACGAGGCCCGTCGTCAGGGTGATGCCCGCCGAGGGCCCGTCCTTGGGTATGGCGCCCTCGGGGATGTGGATATGGATGTCGTACTTCCGGTAGAAGGAGGGGTCGAGCCCCAGCCTGGGGGAGATGCTCCGCACGTAGCTGAAGGCGGCCCTGGCCGACTCCTGCATGACCTCGCCGAGCTTGCCGGTGAGGATGAGGTTGCCCTTGCCGGGCATCACCAGGACCTCGGTGGTGAGGATCTCGCCCCCGGTCTCGGTCCAGGCCAGGCCCGTCACCAGGCCCACCTCATCCGCCTCCTCGGCCATGCCGAAGCGGTACTTGGGGATGCCCAGGTACTGGCCGATGTTCTTGCCGGTCACCTTCAGGCGGGGCGGGGCGGCGGAGTCGCTCGAGCGCACCACCTCGCGGGCGAGCTTGCGGCAGACTGAGGCGATCTCGCGCTCCAGGCTCCTGACCCCCGCCTCGGAGGTGTAGCGGCGGATGGCGGTGAGGATGGCGTTGTCGGAGATGTCCACCCGGTCGACGGACAGGCCGTTGGCCGCGATCTGCTTGCGGACCAGGAAGTTCTTGGCGATGTTGAGCTTCTCGTCCTCGGTGTAGCCGGGGATGCGGATGATCTCCATCCTGTCCTGGAGGGGCGCGGGGATGGAGTGGAGGGTGTTGGCCGTGGTGATGAACATGATCTCCGACAGGTCGTAGTCCATGTCCATGTAGTGGTCTCCGAAGCGGCAGTTCTGCTCGGGGTCCAGGACCTCCAGGAGGGCGGCCGAGGGGTCGCCGCGGAAGTCGGTGGACATCTTGTCCACCTCGTCCAGGCAGAAGACGGGGTTGGAGCACAGGGCCTTGCGGAGGCTCTGGATGATCTTGCCGGGCATGGCCCCGATGTAGGTCCGGCGGTGGCCGCGGATCTCGGCCTCGTCCCGGACGCCGCCCAGCGACAGACGCACGAAGTTCCGGCCCAGGGCCCTGTCCACCGAGCGGGCCAGGCTGGTCTTGCCCACGCCCGGGGGGCCGACGAGGCAGAGGATGGGGCCCCGGTTGCGGCGGACCAGGCTCTGCACCGCGAGGTACTCGAGGATGCGCTCCTTGGGCTTCTCCAGCCCGAAGTGGTCCTCGTTGAGGATAGCCTCGGCCCTGTCGATGTCCAGGTTGCTCCTGGTCTTCTCGTACCAGGGCAGCGCGAGGATCCAGTCGATGTAGTTGCGCACCACCGTGGCCTCGGCGCTCATGGGGCTCATCATTTTGAGCTTCTTGATCTCGTGGCGGACCTTCTCCGCGGCCTCCTTGGACAGCCGCTTCTTCTTGGCCTTCTCCTCGAGCTCGTGGATCTCGCTCTTGATGTCCTCGGAGTCGCCCATCTCCTTCTGGATGGCCCGCATCTGCTCGTTGAGGTAGTACTCCTTCTGCTGCTTCTCCATCTGCTTCTTGACGCGGTTCTTGATGCGCTGCTCTATCTGCAGCACCTCGATCTCGCCGTGCATGAGCTCGTAGAGGGCCTGCATGCGGGCCAGCGGCGAGACCAGGGAGAGCAGGTTCTGGCGGTCGTCGAGCTTGAGGGACAGGTGGGTGATCATCGCGTCGCACAGGTGGGAGGGGTTGCGGTAGGAGGCCACCGTGCTGATGACTTCGGAGGGGATCTTCTTGTTGATCTTCGCGTAAAGCTCGAAGGTGGAGTTGAGGCTGCGCACCAGGGCCTCGGTCTCCTGGTTGTTCTCCTCCGGCTCGATCATGGACTCCACCTCGACGTAGAAGAAGTCCTGGGTCGAGATGAAGTACTCGATGCGCCCGCGGGAGCGGCCCTCGACCAGGGCCTTCACGGTCCCGTCGGGGAGGCGCAGGAGCTGGAGCACCGAGCCGATGGTCCCCATGTCGTGGATGTCCTGCTCCTGGGGCTCGTCGACCTTGGCCTCCTTCTGGGTGCACAGGAAGATCGTCTTGTCCACGGTCATGGCGTGCTCGAGGGCCTTGATGGACTTCTCCCTGCCCACGAACAGCGGCACCACCATGTGGGGGAATACCACCACGTCCCGCAGCGGGAGAAGGGGAAGCTGGAGCCTGGGGCCTCCGGAGGGGGCGTGGAGACGGTTCTTGTTGGAGGCGAACAGCATTGTGGTTACCTTAAGGTTGGGATCTCGCCTGGGGGCGGGTATCGGGTCCGCTGTCCGGGAAGGGCTGGGCAGGGCGGAGCGATTCGTCGGGGCGGGGGGAAGGCCAGGGGCGGCCGCCGGGGCCGGGCCGGCCGGAAGGGGGCGGTCGGCCTTGCGGCCCTGAAGGGCCAGATCGCCCCCTTCTTCCGCAGCCGCCCGCGGGCGGCCGGGGGGAAGGGGACAGGCAAGGAAGCGGGATCAGGGGGGCCGGGGCCGCCGGGTCAGGCGGAAAGCGCCGCCGGGCCGCCCTCGTAAATGATGACCGGGGGCTCGTGCTTGAGGATGACCTCCTCGGTGATGATGCACTCCTTGACCTTGGGCATGCTGGGCAGGTCGTACATGAGGTCCAGCATGGCGGACTCGAGGATGGCCCTCAGGCCCCTGGCCCCGGTCTTCCTCGCGATGGACTCCGAGGCTATGGCGTCCAGGGCCTCCGCGGTGAAGGTGAGGTCCACCCCGTCCTGTTTGAGCAGGGCCTGGAACTGCTTGATGATGGCGTTCTTGGGCTCGGTCAGGATGGTGATCATGGCGGCCTTGTCGAGCTCGGTCAGGCTCGCCGTGACGGGGATCCTCCCCACGAACTCGGGTATGAGCCCGAACTTGATGAGGTCCTCGGGCAGGCAGTGGCGGAGCACCTTGGAGGCGTCGTCGTCGTCCTTGTTGGAGTCGATGTTGGCCTGGTAGCCGATGGCCGCATCCCGGCCGATCCTCTTCTTGATGATCTTGTCGAGGCCCACGAAGGCCCCACCGAAGATGAAGAGGATGTTGGTGGTGTCGACCTTGGTGAGATCCTGCTGGGGGTGCTTGCGCCCTCCCTTGGGAGGCACGGACGACACCGTGCCCTCGATGATTTTGAGCAGGGCCTGCTGGACCCCCTCCCCGGAGACGTCCCGGGTGATGGAGGCGTTGTCGCCCTTGCGGGCGATCTTGTCCACCTCGTCCAGGTACACGATGCCTTTGGAGGCCTTCTCCACGTCGTAGTCGGCCGCCTGCAGGAGGCTGACGATGATGTTCTCGACGTCCTCGCCCACGTAGCCCGCCTCGGTCAGGGTGGTGGCGTCGGCGATGGTGAAGGGCACGTTGAGGATCCTGGCCAGGGTCTGGGCCAGGAGGGTCTTGCCGCTCCCGGTGGGGCCCAGGACCAGGATGTTGGACTTCTGGAGCTCCACCCCCCCGTCGAGCTCCTGGGGCATCTGGATGCGCTTGTAGTGGTTGTAGACGGCGACGGCGAGGGTCTTCTTGGCGAGCTCCTGGCCGATGACGTAGTCGTTGAGGATCTCGGTTATCTGGTGCGGGTTGGGGAGGTTGCTGGGGGCTCCCTTAGGCTGGATGGAGGCGGTCGGGTGGTCCTTGGCTATGATCTCCCGGCACTGCTCGAGGCAGTACTCGCAGATATGGATCCTCTCCGGGTCAGGCCCGGCTATCATGCGGATGCCGTCTCTTTGCGGCTGCCTGCAGAACGCGCAGATGGGAACCTGTTTGCTTTTATCGT
Organism: Deltaproteobacteria bacterium; assembly: GCA_031288415.1. Lineage (GTDB taxonomy): Bacteria > Desulfobacterota > Desulfarculia > Adiutricales > Adiutricaceae > JAIRZX01. The sequence goes on from JAITRL010000012.1 coordinate 19,206, forward strand.
CTGGCATCTGGGTTTGCCTTTCACGTCTTGTGGGGTTTTCGGCGGCGGCCGCCTTCCGTCCCGGCCGGGGGCTGCGGGCGGCCGTCCCCGGGCCGGGGCGGGAGAGCATCCGCCGCAGGCTCCCGGACGTTCGGGAAAAGGCTCGGCCGCGGGGGCCGAAAAGTTGGGGTCTCCCGGTAGGCATGCCCGGGGGACTGGCGGAACGAGAGGCGCTTTGGGGGAAGGCCGGCCGCGCCGGCCTGCCGTCCCGGGCGGGAGGGGCGTCGAGGGGGAGGATTAGGGCTCCCCCCCGTCCGGATCGGTCCGGTGCCCTGGCGCGTCGCAGGCCTCGGAAGGGGCGGCGCGCGTGCCGTCAGGAGGCCCGGGGGGGGCCGCCTCCGGCTGGCGGGTCTCCTTTGAGGCGCCGGGGGCTTCGCCTGAGGCTCCCGGCAGGGAGGCTTCGGGCGAGGCTCCGGCCTCCGGGCCGGGCGCCTGTCCGGAGAGGCCGGTCTTCCCGGCGGACGGGCCGGGGCCGGTATCCGCCCCGGCAAAGTCAGCCGGGGAGGGGTCAAGCGATTCCGGGCGGCCGTCGGCGGAACCTTCGGGACCGTCGGCGGCGGGGCCCGCGGGAGCGGCCCCCTGGCGGGCAGGGCGGCGGATCATGGACTCCAGGGCCTCGATGCACATCCCGCAGAGCCTGAGCCTTCTGGGGAAGGAGCCGGTGATCATGCCGATCCCCTGGCGCGGGGGGAGCCCGCACAAGGAGCAGCGGGCCGAGTCAGGTTCAGCCGGCCCCGGACGCGGGGTCTTGAGCTGGCTGGAGTAGACCCTGACGCAGTCGGCGCAGATCCTGAGATCCGTGCGGGCGGTGCCCAGGACGATCATCTCCTTGCCGTCCGAAGGCTGCCTGCCGCAGAAGCAGCAGGGCTTGAGCGGCCCCTGGTCCGGCGCGTTCGGGACACGGCCGATGGAGGTGATGCGCCAGTTCGAGTGGCGCTGGAGCATGGCCTTCTCGAAGCGTGGCAGGTCATCCTGGCCCGGGCCGGCGGGCGCGGGGGGGCTTGCCGAGCCGGGCGCGGGGGAGGGGGGATAGCCCAGGGACCCCGGCCTGGCCTCGGGGAAGAGGCGCCTAGGCCTGGACGACGGGGGCGGGGGGATAATGGAGCCCGCGAAGGGCCCGCGGGAGCCGGGCAGGCGGCCTCCCGGAGGGAACCTGAGCTCGGGTGGGCCCTCGAGGCCCGACGGGGCGAGCCTGAAGCGGCCGAACCGGAAGTGGAGCTGCTGGCAGCACTCGCGGCAGATGTCGGCGCGGCCGCGCCCGGGGAGGGAGAGCACCGGGTTCTCGGGGGAGGGCGGCCGCCCGCAGACTGAGCAGGCGGCGCCGCGGCGGGAAGGGACGATCCTTATCCGCCAGAAGATCTCGGCCGCGGTCCGGAGGCAGGAGTCGCAGATGTCCAGGGCCGGGACTTCGTTGCGGGAGATGTTGAACACCGGGTTGGAGGGCTGGTGGGGCTCCCCGCACACGGCGCAGACGGAACGGGACTGAGGCTGGCGGCTCCTGCCTATGTCCAGGCGGCCGGGGGAAACTCTCCCCCTGCGGCCGGGACCGGCCGCGGGGGCCTTGGGGACGGCTTCCCGCCCGGGAGCGGCCGCCTCGGCGCCGGGGTAGACCAGGGTCAGGGGGGAGAAGCCGCCCAGAAGGCCGAACCAGACCGGCGGGGCGGTTGAGTCGTCTTCACGGCCTGGCGGCAGGTGGAGGTAAGGGTCATCGTTCTGGGCCAGCTCCATGAGCATCCATGCGCATTCCGGGCAAAGCCTGGTCCCGCCGGGGCCTGAGGCCATGGGCGCGCCCCCGCCGGGGGCCCCGGAGCCGGGAGAAGCCCCGTTCAGGCTTCCGGCGGGCCTGAGGCCGCCCGGGCCGATGGCCTCGGCCTGGCTGCCGGGACGGGCATCGGGCCGGGTCCCGGCCGGGATATCGGGCTTGCCGGCTGCCTTGGAGGCGGGCCCCGTCCCGGAGCGGCCCTCGCCGCCGCGCCCTGTCCGCCGGCCGGGCCGGTTCCCGGCGGGCGGCGCCTCGGCCGGCTCGCCGCAGAAGGAACAGGAGGCGCCGCGGACGAGCGGCAGGGCGTTGCGGATGGCCAGCCTGAGGGTCGAGCGGGCGCAAAACCAGCACACTGCGGGCCCGTCAGGGCCGGCGGCCCTGAAGAGCCGCAGGCCTCCTTCGGCCGGGCTGCCGCAGAAGCCGCACCGCTCAGGGGGCCTCGCGCCCCCCCGGCCTTTTCCGCTTCCGGACGTCAAGCCTTCCTCCTCACTCGCCCTCCGTCTTCTCGTCAGGGCCGGCCTTCTTCGCGGCCTCCCCGTCCTTGGGCGCGGGGGGGCTCCTCTTCTCGAGGACCTGGTCGATGATGCCGTATTCCTTGGCTTCCACGGCCGTCATGTAGTAGTCGCGCTCGGTGTCGACTGCCACCTGCTCGACGGGCTTGCCCGTGAGCTTTGACATGATCTCGTTGACGCTGTCCTTGGTCTTGCGGATCTCCCGCGACTGTATCTCGATGTCGGTCGCCTGCCCCGAGAAGCCCCCGGAGGGCTGGTGGATCATGACCTTGGCGTTGGGGAGGGCCGAGCGCTTGCCGGGGGACCCGGCGGCCAGGAGGATGGCGCTCATGCTGGCGGCGAGTCCCATGCACAGGGTCGAGACGTTAGGCCGGATAAAGCGCATGGTGTCGAAAATGGCCATGCCGGCCGAGATGCTCCCGCCGGGCGAGTTGATGTAAAGGTGCACGTCCTTGTCTGGGTCCTCGGCCTCGAGGAAGATGAGCTGGGCGCAGATGAGGTTGGCGAGATCATCGGTCACCCTCTCGCCCAGCATCACTATGCGGTCCTTGAGGAGCCTTGAGTATATGTCGAAGGCGCGCTCCCCCCGGCTGGTCTGCTCTATGACAGTCGGCGGGTACATGCGCGGGATCCTTTCTGCATCGGCTGAGGCTTCCTTTCCGCCGCCCCGCGGCGGCTTTGCCTGCCCGGGCGGGCTTTAAGGGGTGGAGCGCGGCCTTGGGGGCCGCGGCGCGGGACCAGGCCTCCTGCGGACCGGGGCCTTGACGGCCGCGGCCCGGGATTTGCCCGTCAGCGGTCCGTGACTTGGCCGTCCGAGGGCCGGGGCCCGGTCGGGGCGTTTAAGGGCCGGGGCCCTGTCGAGGGCCGGCGGGGCTTGTCGCCGCCGCGCTTATGGGCGGGAGAATCCATCGTTTATATGATAACCGATTCTCATCAAATATCAAGGACGCGCCGGGGCAACCCCCGGCTGGGCCGGGAGGAGCCGGCCTTTGGCCTCAGCATTAGACGTCAAGCCGTTTTGAGGCCTGCTTCCTGAGCGGGCCCTTCATGGCCTCCCGCGGCCCTGCCGGGGAGCCGGCTGCGGAAGGCCGCCGGTCTAGAGAAAGATAAGAACTATTTTTCCTTGCGCAAGGGGTTGAGGCGTTATTTTACCTGCCCTGGGCGCCGGAGTGTTTTTTCAGGCAGAACAAGGAGTTGCGGGAAGGCTCGGAGCGCGGGGAGCCGGCGCGGCCTCCAAAGGCCAAGGACGGCGTCCTCTGGCAGGGACCGCCGGCCTTGAGCCGTCCCTGGCGCCCCGAAAGCGCCCTTGACGCGCAGTCAGGGAACCCGGCGGGCTCAGGCGAATTTAAGCGGCGCATAGTGACCGTTCACCTGCCAAGGCCGTCAAGGCCCGTCGAGGCGAACCCAGGGTTAATCCCGCTTGCGGGAACGTCACAAGTTTGATGAAAGTGCAAAAAGTCCAGTCTTCCGTTGCACACAATTGCATCACACAATATATGTTGTGATTAAGCATTAAATAACGACTTATGTAGTAGCTATTTCGCCTTCAAAATCGAAAGAGGGAC
>JAITRL010000032.1 GCA_031288415.1 Deltaproteobacteria bacterium
ACAAAATGGCGGCGCAAAGCTATCTCACCGATAGCGGTGACCTGCTGAAAAGGCTCACTATCGATGAAATTGAGAAAAGGAGCCTGGAACGGGGCATGGAGGAGGGCCTGGAACGGGGCCGGGAGGAGGGCCTGGAACAGGGCCTGGAACGGGGCCGGGAGGAGGCCCTCCTGGAGGTCGCCAGAAAGCTGCTGGCCAGAAACACCCCCCCCGCTGACATGGCGGAACTCACCGGTCTCGACGCCGCCGCGATAAAGAATATCACGTAGCCTGCCGTCGGCGGCGGCGGTTATCCTAAAACCGCCGAGCCAGGGCATCCGCTAAAGTCATTGCCGTCCTGGCGCCGGGCCGTCCTTGAGGGCTTGGCCTTGGCTCTGGGTTCCCCCTCGGCTTTTGAATGTCCTGTCCGCCATGAGCGGGGCAGGCTCCGCCTCAGGGCCTTGCCCTCCTCCGTCCGTGCCGTAAACCCTGGGCCTGTCCGCAGCTTTCTTCCGTTTGACGGCAGAGCCCAAAAGCTGACCCTTGGGCGCCATGCCCTGACGGCTCGCCCGGCTGCCGGATCTCCCGGAACGCGGCGCCGTATCACTTGCCTTGGAGAGCCAAGAGAACCGGGGACCGGCGTCAGCTTGAGTTGACAGGCTTCCGGCCTCGGCGTGCCCGGCGCGGGAGCCGGGCAAGGCCGACATGAAACGGCCCGCTGACACGCCAGACAACCCGAAAATCCGCTCTTGCCAATAAACTTAGGCAACGGCGGCGAAAAGGCGGCTCTTGTCTTCGTTTTGCTCAGGCTCCATCCGGATTACCCTGATTTTGAGCTGACCCCCGAGTTGCTGGAGGTTTACGAAATCGCGGCGCAAAGCTATCTCACAGAACGCGGTCACTTGCTGAAAAGGCTGACCTTTGATGAAAGCGCAAAAAATTCTTTCCAACGGTGAAGACAATTGCATCATACGATATACATTGTGATTGCTCTAAAAAACGACTTATGCGGCAGCTGTTCCGCCTTCAAAATCGAAAGAGGGATTTTTTGCATGTTGATCAACCTTACGCAAATCGAGAAAAGGGCCTGGAACAGGGCCGGAAGGCGGCCCTCCTGGAGGTCGCCGGAAAGCCGCAGGCCGGAAACGCGCCCCTTGCGGACTTGGCTGAACTCGCCGGTCTTGGCGTTTTGCGCGGCGCAATGCGGCCTCTTGGATAGCCCCTGCGGCATCGCCGGGAAAGCCGCGCGCGCCTGCCTTCCCAGAATCCGTCCTCCCGCCGGAACCGTATCGGCCCTTACCGCCCGCGCGGAAAGCCCCTGACGAAGGCCCTGACGTCAAGAGAGGCAGCCGTCTGCGGAACTCTGCGGAAATACTGTTCCGGGCGGGAGCAGGAGGCGCCCTCGCCGGCCGCAGGTACGCCGCGGGCGGCTCTGATCCGCCAGGCCGCACGCGGGGCCTTCCGCTCAGGGACTGATGACGGGCTCTCCGGAAAATCCCCGGCTCCCGCCGAAGGCACCTCCCTTTCGATTTTCGATGACTGTACGCCTGGACATTTCCGGAAAACCTCACCTGTCAGCCGAAATTTCAAAAGGGACTCCCTTCCCGCAGGGATGGCTTGCCCCGTTTGGCGGCGTCAAATCCGCCGGGCCACGCCGAATCCTCTGCCAAGGCTTCCCGGCGGCGCGCACCGTCAAGTCCGGGCCGTGGTCCGACAAACAAGGCCGACAGGCAGGCAGGCCGATCGGCAGGGCCTTGCCGCGTTCTCCGGCCTTGCCGCGTTCTCCGGCCTTGCCGCTCTTCAGGAGAGGCGAGAATACTCGGCAGGCGCTGGGCGCGCCTGACCCGGCGGCAGGCATCGGCTCCGGGGCGCCTGAACTGTAAAGCGGCGAGGGGAAAGAGGAACGGCCAGGCGTGAGCCCGGACGGCCTTTCCGAAGCAGCGCCCCGCGAACGCGGCCCCTCCGGCCCGGCCCGCTCTTCCCCAAAGGCCTTCCCCCCTGCGGGCTGGCGGGAACCGCAACCCTCGCCGCGCAGGACCTCCCGCCGCCGGGCAAGGCTCGCGGGCTGCCGCCCCCCCGTATACGGCGGGGGCTTCCCCCGGCCTTCCGCCATAACGATAATTCCCCGGTATCCCGGCCTGCCCTCTCAGCCCATTTGCCCATTTCCCGACCATTGCCCCCTGCCGGAGGCTATGACATAATGGCAAGGCTTTCCGGCCGTTTCCCCTCCCCTCCAAGGCGCCGCTCCCGAAGTCCCCCTGCCCTGGCCGCAGCCGCCCCGCGACCGCCCCCGGCCCGCGCTTACGGGGTTTTCCTTCCGCATCCACGCGAGGTCAGCATGCCGCTTCCGCCCCGACAGGCCGCGCCCGGAAAACCTTCCGGAACAGGACACCTGGGGCCGGCCTCGCCCGGACGGCCCGGGCCTGCGGCATTCGAAGGGCTTGCGGGGCCGGCAGGCCCATTTCTTACGGCATCCCCCGCCCCGGGCGCCCCGCGCGGCGTCCGGGCCCCCGGCCCCGCCCTCGCCCGCAGGCATCTGGCCCTGGCCGCCGCCTGCGCCTTCCTGGCCCTCTGGGCCGCCGGGCTCCTGCCCGGCCTTACCGGCTTTCCTGAAGCCGCGGGCTTCGCCCGCGCGCAGGCCCTGGCCGCCATGGCCCCTGCGCACGGGGGCGACGGCTACGGGGGCGCCGAGGACCCCTATCCCAGGCTGGAAAAGCGCCTGAAAAAAGTCATCTCCGAAAAGGGCATTCAGACCGAGCTCCCTTACTCCCCCCCCGACGCCGCCGCGAAGCCTCGACAGCGGCAGAGGAGACTGTTTACGGACATCACGCGGCCGGTCACCTTCGCGCGGGTCGTGGCCGCCATGGCCGGCGCCGGGGTCCTGATCCTCGCCGCGATACTCCTCCATAAGGCCAGGCAGAGCCGCAGGCTGAAAAAGGAGGCCCCGAAACAGGACTCTTCCGGGCCTCAGCCCTCCGTCAGGGCGGCCCTGGGCAAGGCCCTCCTTGACGCCCGCGAGGAAGCCGACTCCCTGGCGGCCGGCGGGCTGTTCATGGAGGCGGTGCACGCGCTTCTCCTCAAAGGCCTGGAGGCCTTCCGTAGGCGCGACCGCGACAGGGTGCCCCCGCACCTCACCTCGCGGGAGCTCCTTCCCGCCCTCCCCCTGAACGCCGTCGAGGACTCGACCCTCCGGGAGCTTGTCTTCCTGACCGAGGCCTCGTGGTTCGGGGGGGCGGCCGTCGGCGCGACCGAATACGCGCGGGCCCGCGAGAGCTTCGGGAAACTTCTCGCCTCCGTCTCGCCTGCGGCGGCCGGCGCCGCCGGGCGCCCCAAGGCCTCCGGGGCAGCATCGTCCCCGCAGGCCGCCTCCGACGCCTCCCGGCCGACCCCGGAGCCCTCCTCCGGCTCTTCCGGGCGATCGCCTGCCTCCGCTCCCGCCTCTCCCGCCAATCGTTCGCCCTCCTCTCCTTCCCCCCCCTCCGACGGGCCTTCCGGCGGCGGGCCCGCCCCGGCCGGCCCCTCATGAGCGGCCCCGCCAGGCTCCCGGTCCCGGCCCTCGTGGCGGCGGCCGCGCTGGCCGCGCTGGCCGCGGCAGTGTGGCTCGCGCAGTCCGGGGGCGGCGGCGAAGACGGCTCCCCTCCCCCTGAGCCTGCCAGGTCCCCCGTGGTCCGCGACGCCGGGTACGGGGCCTATTCGTCCTCGGCCTTGGGCACGGAAGCCCTCTTCGAGGTGCTCAAGGAGCACAGGCCCTTCGTGGAACGGAGGCTCGCCGGCTCGCCCCTGCCTCTGGGGCCCATGTCGGCCGTGGTGATTGCCGACTCCGCCTCCGTCGCCTTCTCCGGCGAAGGGGAACCCTTCGAGGAGCTACAGGGTTCCGAGGGGCGGATCCTTCTGATCCTGCCCAAGTGGATCGGCGACAGGCGCATAACCAGGAGGTCCTGGCTCTCCGAGGTCTACCCCGGCAACGGCTACCAGGCCGAGCGGGTGCTCGAGGCCCTGGGCGAGGCGCTGGAGGGGGCCGCCCAAGGCGAGGAGATCGAGACTGTTTCCCTGGACTTCCCCCCCTCCTTCAACTACAACGAGACCGGCGTCGACCCCGACTTCGCGGGCCGCCGGGTGCAGCTCCTCCCCCACTCGGGCATCGAGCCCGTCGTCTCGTCGCGGGAAGGGGTCCTTTTCGGGAGGCTCAAGGTCCCCGGAAAGCCCCGGATCTGGGTTCTCTCGGACCCCGATCTCACCTCCAACCACGGGATAGTCCGGGGCGGCAACCTCAGGTTCGCGATGAGGGTCTTCGACCTCTGGACGGCGGACCTGCCGCGTTCCGCGGCCGTGACCTTCGACGAATCGCACCTCGCCCTCGACGGGGCAGGGCAGGAGGGGGGGGAAGGCGTCTTCGGGGAACTCATGAGCCTCTCCGGCGCCGCCCCGGCGCTCCTGGCCTACCTCGTCGCCATGCTTCTTTTGCTGTACAGCGCCAGGCGCCGCTGGCCGGAACGCTCCGCCGCCCCGGCCGCCTTCGGCAAGGCCGGCCTCATCGCCAACACCGCGCGCCTCCTGGAGCGGGGCCCGCTGCGCGCGGATCTTTTCCTGAAGTACATGGACGATGCCGTGGGCGCGGCCGCGCGGGCCCTGAAGGCCCCCCCCGCCGCCAGGGCCGACCGGAAGGCCCTTATCCGCTGGCTGGATGCCCGTGCCCCCCGCAAAGGGCCCTGGCGGCTGGAAAAGCTCGCGCTGGAAGCCGAGCGGGAGCTTGCCTCCCCCGCGCCCTCGGCCTCCCGCCTCCTCTTTCTCGCGGGGAGGCTCCACCTCTGGAAGGAGGAGGCGGAAATTGGACCTGGAACTTTTGGGAAAGATAGCCCACGCCGTCCGCGCTGAGGTGGGCAAGGTCATTGTCGGCATGGCCGGCGCGGTCGATCTCCTGCTGTGCGCTCTTCTTTCCGGCGGGCACGTGCTCCTGGAGGGGGCGCCCGGGACGGGCAAGACCCTCCTGGTCCAGGCCTTCGCGACAAGCCTGGGCCTCAAGTTCGGGAGGATCCAGTTCACCCCGGACATGATGCCCGGCGACATAGTCGGCACCAACCTGTTCAACTTCCAGACCAACGAGTTCACCCTCACCCCCGGACCGGTCTTCACGGAGATCCTGCTCGCGGACGAGATCAACCGCACCCCGCCCAAGACCCAGGCGGCGCTTCTCCAGGCCATGAGCGAACGCGCCGTCACCATCGACCGCAAAACCCTGGATCTGGGCGACGACTTCCTGGTCTGCGCGACCCAGAACCCCATAGAGCAGCAGGGCACCTACCCCCTCCCCGAGGCCCAGCTCGACCGCTTCCTGTTCAAGGCCCTGCTGGATTACCCGGGCCGCGACGAAGAGGTGGAGATAGTCCGCCGCCACGGGACAGGAACCTCCACGCCCCGCCCGGCGGCCTCGGGCGTGGGCCCGGTCGTCACCAGGGAGCACGTGGCCTGGGCCCGCTCGGCCTCGGCCTCGGTGCGCCTGGCCGATCCCCTCGCCGAATACGTGGTGGATGTGGTGCGCGCCACCAGAACGCACCCCGCGATCGAGACCGGGGCCTCCCCCCGGGCCGCGGCCATGTTGTCCGCCGCCTCCCGGGCCCTGGCGGCCCTGAGCGGGAGGGACTTCGTCATACCCGATGACGTGAAGTCCCTCGCGCCCCCGCTTCTCAGGCACCGTCTGGTGATGACCCCCTCGTCGGACATCGAGGGCTTCTCCCCTGACCGGGCGGTCTTCGAGATCCTCAGCCAGCTCCCCGCGCCGCGCTAGCCCGCTTTCCCCGCCTCCTCCCGCCGCAAGGCCCCCCGGCGGCGGCAGGGCCTCTTCCCCGCCCGGCCCGATCCCTTCGCCGCCGGGCCTCACCCGGAACCGCCATGATCGTGCCCGCACCCAAATGCGCCTTTATCCTGGCCTGCGCGGTCCCCGTCGCGGCGGTGGTCCTGTCCGTCTACCCGGCCGTCTTCATCGCGGCCCTTTATCTCCCGGCTCTGGCCCTGGCGCTGTTCCTCTACGATCTGGCCAAGAGCCCGTCCGCCGGCTCCCTGGAGGCGGCCCTCGCGCCGCCCAAGCTCCTGTACGTGGGGTCGCCCGAGCCCCTGCGGGTCTCCCTGAGCCTTCCCGGAAGGGAGGCCCCCCTGCAGGTGAAGGTGCTTCTGGAAGCCCTCGGGCCGGTCAAGGAGAGCCTTTCCGCCACGGCCGTGATCGAGGGAGGGGAGGGGACATGCGATCTCGAGCTGGTCCCCCTGGCCAGGGGGCGGGCCGCCCTGGCGGCGGTCTGGGTGTCCTGGCGCGGGCCTCTGGGCTTCGTGGAGACCACCTCCAGGACCCCCCTGGGCCACGAGGCGGAGATAGTCCAGGACGTGAGGCGGGTCCACTCGGAGGCTTTGGCCTTCCTGGCCAGGGAAGGAGCGGCGGGAGCGACCTCCCGCCCGCGCAGGGGGGAAGGCTCCGAGTTCGAGAACCTCTCCGAGTACAGCAAAGGAATGGACAACCGCTTCATCGACTGGAAGCGCTCCGCCCGCCACCGCAAGCTCCTGGCCAAGGAGTTCCGGATGGAGCGCAACAGCAGGATCATTTTAGGGTTCGACACCGGAAGGCTCATGTCCGAGCAGATAGGCGGCATGCCGCGCCTGGACCACTTCGTGCGGGCGGGTCTCCTCCTGGGCTGGATCTCGCTCAAAAGCGGCGATCTCGTGGGTTCCTGCGGCTTCGACTCCGTCTTCAGGGGCTTCCTCGCTCCGGGCAGGGCGCCGTCTTTCTTCCTCAAGCTCCAGCGCTTCACGGCCACCCTGAGCTACCGGGCTGACGAGACAAACTTCACGCTGTGCCTGACCGAGCTGGCCTCCCGCCTCAGGCACCGCTCCCTGGTCGTCCTCTTCACGGAATTCGGGGACTCGGCCGGCGCCTCGCTCCTGACGGACTGCCTGGAACTGCTGTCCCGCAGGCACATGGTGATCTTCGTCTCCGCCCCGGACCCCGCCGCCGCCCGCTTGGCATCCTCGCCCCCCAGGGACTTCAGGGCCATGGCGGAGGCCGTCATCGCCGAAGGCCTCAACCGCGACCGGGCGGTGGCCTTGGAGCGCGTGAGCCGCATGGGAGTCCACTCCCTCGATCTCCCCCCGCACCTTGCAGGGACCGCCCTCATCAACCGTTACCTCATGATCAAGCAGCGCGGCATGTTATGACAGGTCCCCCGCCCACCCGCGTCGGCCCTCCCCCGCGGCCGGAGGCCGAAGTCCCTTCCGAGGGCGGCGCCCCGGAAGCCGTCCAGGGAACGCCTCCCACGGAAGGCCCTTACTTTCAAGGCGGCCAGGGAACGACTCCCACGGAAGGCCCTTACTTTCAAGGCGGCCAGGGAACGACTCCCCCGGAAGGCCCTTACTTCCAGGGCTACCAGGGAGTTCCTCCTCTGGAAGACCCTTACTTTCAGGGCTACCAGGGAAGTCTACCGGCGGAAGGACCTTACTTTCAGGGCGACCAGGGAACTCCACCGCCGGAAGGACCTTACCTTCAGGGCGACCAGGGAACGCCTCCCACGGAAGGACCTTACTTTCAGGGCTACCAGGGAACTCCACCGCCGGAAGGACCTTATTTTCAGGGCGGCCAGGGAACGCCTCCCACGGAAGGGCCTTACGGCGCTCCTTACCAGGGGGGGGAGCAGGAAGGGCCTTCGCTCGGCTGGCCTTACGCCTCCCCTGACGCTCTCGCCAGCCGAAACCGGCGGGAGCGCCGGGGGCACCCGGCCGGGCAGGCCTCGCCGCCGGAATGGCCCCCCAGGCCAGACTCCAACCCAGGGCCGCAGGAGGCGCCGCCCCTGTCCAAGGCCGAGCAGGGCATCAGGAGCGCGAGGTTCCGGAAAGGCCGCGAGGTGAGCTGGTTCCGCCTGGAGGCTATCCTGGCGAAGATGGAGAAGAAGGGCGCGAAATCCCTGGAAGCCCGGGAGGCCCTGGAGCTCCCCGGGCTCTACCAGACGGCGGTGTCGTCCCTTTCCCTGGCCCGCAACCTCATCCTGGACAGGCTGCTGCTCCAGTACCTGGAAAACCTCTCCTTCAGGGCCTACATCGCCGTCTACGGCCCCCGGGAGTCCCTGGCCGAGGTCCTCAGGCGCTTCTTCCGCCGGGACTTCCCCAAGGCCGCGTGGGAGCTGCGTTTCCACGCGCTGGGAGCCTTCGTGCTGTTCCTGGCCGGGTTCATGTCCGGCTTCCTCCTGGTAAACGAGGATCCCAACAACTTCCTGGACCTTTTCCCGCCTTTCTCCGCCCCCATACACCCTAACGACTCGCGCCAGGAGGTGCTGGACAGCGAGATCTTCCCGCCCTGGCCGGGGATTGAGAGGACCTTCATCGAGTTCTCCAACTTCCTATTCCGCAACAACAGCAAGGTCGCGATCTACAGCTTCTGCCTCTCCTTCGCCCTGGGCGTGCCCACCGCCATCGTCCTCTTCCACAACGGCCGGCTTTTAGGCGCGGTGATCTCCCTCCACGCCCAGAAGGACCTGACCGTCGAGTACCTGGCCTGGCTTTCCATACACGGGGTGACGGAGATCCTGGCCTTTCTGATGGCTGCGGGGGCGGGGCTCTCCATAGCCCAGGCCATAGTGCTCCCCGGGCCGCGCACCCGCAGGGAGGCGCTGAGCAGGGCGGGCGGCCGGGCCGGCGCCGTAATGATGGGAGCCGTCATAATGCTGGCCGCGGCAGCGGTCATCGAAGGCGTCTTCCGCCAGCTTATAGACTTCACGGCGGGAAGGGCCGCCTTCGCGCTTTTCACGGCGCTCTTCTGGTACTGGTATTTCTGCGTCCGCGGAAGGTCCCTGGAATGAACGCGCCTTACCCCCATCCGCAGGGTCAGGCCCCCCAGTGGCAGGGCCCGCCTCCCGGCGCCTGGGGCGGCCCCCCCAGGCCCAGGTTCTTCCCGGAGTTCGCGTACCGCGCCGACCCGGCGGCCAGGACCCTGGTCACGCCTGAGGGCTCCCTGCTCACCCTGACCCTGGCCTCGCGCTCCGACCGCCTGGCCGCCCTCCTGTATGATTTCCTGGTCATCATTCTCGCCGTAATCTGCGTCTACAGCCTGCCCTACATCCTTGAAGCCGAAGTCAGGGCCCTCTTCCAGCTCGCCCTGTTCACCGCCTTCATCATCTACAATTTCTATTTCATCTATTTCGAGCTGGCCTGGCAGGGGACCACGCCCGGCAAGCGCTCCTCCCGCCTCAAAGTCATCAGCCGCAAGGGCGGGCCCCTGTCGCCCTACTCCGTCGTCGCGCGCAACATCACCCGCCAGCTCGAGCTCTTCATGCCCGTCATGGCCTTCTTCCTCGGGCAGGGCCTGGGCGGGGCCACGGTCGCCTTCTCCCTGGCGTGGCTCTTCCTGGTGACCCTCTTCCCGCTTTGGAACCGGGACCGCATGAGGATAGGGGATCTCATCGCCGACACGGTGGTCATCGTGACCCCCAGCCGGGTTCTCGCCCCTGACCTCGCCGCCCGGGGGGATGCCTCGGACCGGCCCCGCTGGACCTTTACCAAGGACCAGCTCTCCATCTACGGGGACTACGAGCTGATGATCCTGGAGGAGATCCTCCGCAGGCCCCTGCGGACCGGCCACGAGGCCCCCCTTTTCAAGGTGGCCGCGAGGATAGCGGGGAGGATCGGGGCTTCCCTCCCGGATGACATGACCGTCGACGAATGCAGGGAGTTCCTGACCTCCTTCTACTCCGCCGAGAGGGCCGCCCTGGAAGAGGGAAGGCTCTACGGCATCCACAAGTACGACCAGGCCTCGCCCGCCCTCCGGGGCGCTCCCCCGCCCCCGCCTCAGGCCTCCACGCCCAGCGACAGGTACCGGCAGGGGAGCTGGCAGAAGCCGGGCCAGCCCGGAGGCTGAAGGCGGCCCCGGGGCCCGCCCGGCGCCGCAGGCGCCAGGGCCTTCCGGCCCCTGCCGCCGAAAAAACCGGCGCTTCCCGGCCCTTTGCGGCAGGGTGCGGGCATGACCGGCCGTGATCGGCTAGGGACGCGCCTATCGCGGCCGGACAAGCCCAGGGCGGCCCCGCCGGCCGCCGCCGCGACGAACGTCTCCGCCGCCCCTCTCTGCCGCCGAACGGGGCTCAGGGCGCGGCGGCTGCCCGCCTCGCCTCCCCGGCGAGGCCAGAAATGGGGGCCCTACCGCAGGTGCTGTCCTTCCTGAACAAGCTCCGGAAGTTTTGCGACGGCTTCACCCTGGCCCTCCTGGGGGCCGTGGCGCTCTCTTTCCTCTGCCCGCCCCGTGAGGCGGCCGCGGACGCTGCCGCCTTGGCCTCCAAGCTCGTGGTGGCGGCCCTGTTCTTTCTTCACGGGGCCAAGCTCTCCCGCCAGGCCCTTTGGGGGGGGCTGACCGCGGTCAGAGTGCACCTGGCGATCCTCGCCGCCACCTTCGTGATGTTCCCTCTCTTGGGACTCGCGGCCGCCCCCCTCGCGGAAAAGGCCCTGGGCCCGGAGATGACGTTGGGCATCCTCTTCCTCGCGGCCCTCCCCTCCACTGTCCAGTCCTCCATAGCCTTCACGTCCATCGCCCGGGGGAGCGTGGCGGTCGCGGTGTGCGCGGCCTCGGCATCGAGCATCCTGGGGGTTGCCCTCACCCCGCTCCTGGTGCACCTCACGGTTCATGTGCCTGCGGCCTCCGCAGGCCTCGGGGCGGTGAGGGAGCTCGCTCTCCAGCTTGTGCTGCCGTTCGCGGCGGGCCAGGCCCTCAGGCCCGCCGTCAAAGGCCTGCTTGCCCGCCATGGCGGAGTCCTGGGGTTCACTGACCGGCTCTCGGTCGTCTTCATAGTGTTCGTTAGCTTCTCCCGCGCCAACGTGGAAGGCCTCTGGCAGGGGGTCTCCCCCGCGCAGCTCCTCCCGCTGGCCCTCTTCTGCCTAGCCATCCTGGCGGCCGCCCTCCTCCTGACCCACCTGGGAGGCGTTATCCTGGGCTTCTCGCCGGAGGACAGGACGGCGGTCCTCTTTTGCGGATCCAAAAAAAGCCTCATGGCCGGAGTCCCCATGGCCGGCGTGCTCTTCTCCCCGGCCATGGCCGGGGTGGCCATCCTCCCCCTCATGTTCTTCCACCAGCTCCAGCTCGTTGCCTGCGCGCAGATAGCCAGGATGCTTGGCGCGAGGGCCGCCCGGCGTGAGGCCGGGCGCGGCAGGGAAGGCGGCGATGCCCAGGCGGGCCGCGCCGGCCGGGAAGGCGGCAGCAGCCATGAAGGCCCTGAAGGAACCGAAGGACCCGAAGGACCAGAAGAAACCGGAGGACCCGAAGGAACCGGAGGAACCGAAGGAACCGGAGAAACCGAAGGAACCGGAGGAACCGGAGGAACCGAAGGAAACGGAGGAACCGAAGGAACCGGAGGAACCGAAGCTCAGGGCGATAAGCCGGGCGCGGCCGAAAAAGACGGATAACAAAGCCATGAAGGCAAAGAAACCTAACAAGGCGCGGCAAAAGGAAAAGGAAGCCCAAACGGGCTATGGCCCGGACAAAGGAAAAAGCCGCTGAGCGCCGGAAAAAAAGAGTTGCCGAGCGCCGGGAAGAAAAAGAGCCGCTTAGCGCCGTGAAGAAAAAGAGCCGCTTAGCGGCGGGAAGGGCGCCGTTCGGGCGGGGAAAATTCGGAGGATAAACGCGTCAAGGGCTGAAACGCATGTTAGCGGCAAACGGACAGGGCGAAAACCTCCGGCCGCTGCGTAGACCGCAACAAAACAGCCGTCAACCCCCCCGTATCCCGCCGGAGCGGCCGCGTCATATCGAATCCGGCAGGGGACAGGAGGCGGGGACAGCGCCGCCTGAGGCCTGCGAAAAGGCAAGGCTGTCCGGACCCGCCCGCCTCCGCGCGGCCTCTTGCCCCCGGAGCCGCCCCGGCGGCCCCCCGGCGGCCCTGTCCGGCCGCGGGAACTCTCGCGGAAGACCGCCATCCCTCAAGCGAAAACTGAAAGCAGGCGCCGGCGCCCGCCCGACGGGCCGCCCCTGACCAGGCGCGTTGCCGGCAGGCTTCAGGGGAACCGCGCGCGGCGGCCCCTTCGCGCCGACTCGGCCTTCGCCGATCCCCCTTCGCCCCGCCTCGCCATGCGCAGGGCCGCCTTATCCTCCGCCTCCCCGGGGCCGCAGGCCGGTTTGCAGGTTGCGGCCCTTGCGCCTGCAGTCAGGAAAAGCCGATACGTCATGTCAGGACAAGGCAAACGAAGCGGCGGCAGGCCTGCCTGACGTTCCTTGCCGGCCGGCGAGCCCAGCGCGGGCCCTGCGGGCCGGCCCCGGCGGAGGCGGCCGGATCCGCGGCCGCGCCCCTGCCTTAGGCACCGCGCGAAGAGCGCCGCGGAACAGGGAAAAGCCGCGGCGCCGCTCAAGGGGAGCCTCGCCTGACTCTTGAGGTACGCTCTTAAGGTTTTCAAAAAACAAAAACCGCGGCAAAGTTATTTTCCCGGGCGGATCGCGATATTTCCTTGATACGCAAGGATTATTGCGATCTGAGATCAGCATCGCCTGATATTTTCCTTGAGCTTCAAGGCAGGCATGCGCATGCGGCGCCTTGAAAACCCTTGCGGCACGGCATCTTCCGCGATAATTAATCCTGAAAAGCCGCCGAAAAAAAATTTCGCTGATTCCGCCGGCAGGCGGCGTGATCCGTTAAGGATCCGTCATTTTTCTCCGATAAGAGAGAAGAACAGGGATGTCCTGTCCCCAGCCCTCGCGGATTCCCCGCGACGGCTTCTTCCGGCCCGGGGCGCCTGAAAAGGTATCCTAGTATGATCAGCTCACTTCTGTCGTTGGCGAACAACGCGCTGGCCGGCAGCCCCTACAGGGCTTTCGCCAGGCCGGCCGCGCCAGTCGGCGCCGCCTCCTATTACGACGAGAAAGAGGCCAAGGAAGCGGAAAGCAATGCCCGCCGGCCTACAGGCCCGGCGTCGGCCGAAGACCGCTTTTCCGGCAGCCTCGCGGCCCGCCTCAAGGAGACCGGCCTCACCGGGCCGGAATCGGCGGAGAGGATCGCCAGGGTCACGGCCCAGGCCCGCGAGGTGATCTCCCGGATCCGCCGCGAGGACGGGATAGCCGAATCCAACCGCGCCAAGGCCCAGATCCTTTCCTCGGCCACCGCCGAAAACGCCGAGGCGGTCCTCGGCGCCGTCGCCTCCGGAACCTCCGGGTTCAAGGCCGGCCCAGCGGAGGCCGCGGAAGAGATAGCGGCCCGCGCCGCGGAAAAGCTCGCCGCAGAAGAGGCCGCTGAGGCCGCCGAAAAGGCCGATGAAGGGAACGAAGAGGCCGCCGTTTCCCTGTCCGGGGCCGGGCCCGCTTCCGGCGGCGCCGCCGCCGCGGTGCTCGCGGCCATCAGCGAAACCGGCGGAGCCTTCCCCGAGGCCGCCAGGGCCGATGCCGGGACCGGCTTCATCTCGCTTGTCCGCAAGGCCGAAGCGGGAGAGGCCCCGCAAGCCGCCGCAGGCTTCGCGGCCGGCCGCGGCGACGCCGATGCGGCGATCCCCAGGGCCTACCAGGCAGCCTACGCCAACAGGCTTCCCAACCCCGGCAGCCTTTTGTCCGTAAGGATCTAGGCGCCGCCGGCACGGCCCCCGGCGAGCCGCGGCCCGCACGCCAAGCCTGCTTCCCCTGCGGGGCCGGCCGGAATATCCTTCGCCGCCGGAAGCGCCTGGATTCCCCTTCCGCGCGGATTCCGGCCCAGCGGGAACGCCTGTCCAGGCCCGGACGGCAGCGCCTCAGGCCGCCCGTCCCTTTAATTTTCCTGATCCCGCCGGACTGTCGCCCGTTTTCCGGCCCCGCCGGACCGCTTCAGCAAGCCCGCCGGAACCCGGGCGCGGGCATGCGGCCCGCGCATGCCGCCTCCTCCCTCCTGCCCGGCCTGAACCCAGGTCCGGCCGCCCGCCTGCCCAGACGACGCAAAGCCGCGCGCCTTTGGCCCGCGGCTTTTCCCGTTTCTCCCGCAGGGGCCTGCGGGCCCGGCCTTGCGGGGAGCGGCCCCGGTCAGTCAGGGCGCCGCGCAAGGCCCCGGAGCGGGCCTCCGCCGCGGCCGGATCGCCTCCCGCCCTTGAGCCTTTGGCCTGGGCTCTCTCAGGGGCCTGAACCTAAGCGATCCCAGGCGCCTTCAAGAACCCAAACGGCCTAAGCCGCCTGCGGCCCGGGCCCCCTGCCCAGGCCCATTAAGCCGCCTGCGGCATCTGGCCCCTAAGCCCCGAAGCCTCCGGGAGCTTCACTTGCCTGTGGCGGCCGGTCCCTGGAACCTTCGAACCTTCCTGAAGCGGTTCCGGGCCCTCAGCCCGTGTTGCCGGCGATGACCCTGGACAGGTCGCCTGCGGTGCCCGCAAGGTTCTCGGCGCCGCGGAAGAGATCGCCGGCGGCCTCCCTGGCCCTGAGGGAAAGCGCGCCGTTGCGTTCCGCGGTCTTCCCGAGATCGTCCATGAGGGAGGTGACCGACCCCAGGGAGACCGCCGCCTCCTCGCTGGAGTCCTCGATGGCCTTCATGCGGGCCGAGGCATCGTCCATCACCTCGATGAGCCTGCCGAAGCCCGCCGTGAGCTTCTCTGAGGCGGCGTTCCCATCGGCCACCCGGGAGACAGCGTCCCCGACCATGTCGGCTGCCCCCTTGGAGGCGGCGGCCGAGCGCATGGCGAGGTTGCGGACCTCCTGCGCCACCACCGCGAAGCCAGCCCCCGCCTCCCCGGCGCGGGAGGCCTCCACCGAGGCGTTGAGGGCCAGGAGGTTGGTCTGGAAGGATATGCTCTCCATGCTCTTGAGGATCTTGGTTATCTCGTTGGTGGCCTTGGAGATGCCGTTCATGGCGCTCTGCATGGCCTCGGCCGAGCGGGCCCCCTCCCTCACCTGGTCCTCCGCGCTCCTTATGGCCTCCCCGCACTCCCGGGACCCTTCCCCGTTGGCGTGGACCTTGGCGGCGACGTCGGCGACGGCCTCGTGGGCGTTCCGCAAGGCCTCCTGCTGGGCCGAGGTCTCCGAGTCCAGGCCCTCGGCTATCTCCGACGAGCCGCGGGAGGTCCGCTCGACGTCCCTGGCCGCGGCGGCCAGCTCAGAGACCATGAGGGCCAGCCTGCGGGTGGCCTTCACGACGAAGGCCACCGTCACCGCGAACAGGGCCGCTACGGCGGCGACCGCCAGGCACGCCACGAGAGTGAGCCGCCGGATCTGGGCCGCCTGGGCCGCCTTAATGGCGTCGGAGTGCTCCAGGGCGGCCTGGTAGGTTGCCAGGAGCTCGTCGTCCGGGATGACCGCCGCTATGCCGAAGAGCCCGGACTCGTTATAGACGAACACGGTGGCGGGCCCGCCGCCGAACGTGGCCGCCCCGCGGGCCGAGCCGTCGGCCTGAACGCCGCTGAAAAGCCTTTCCACGGCCCTTCCCAGATCCGAGTCGGTGAGCCTGGGGCTCACCACCGTCATGGCCTGCGGGTTATCGGGATCAGGGGCCTCCGC
This sequence comes from Deltaproteobacteria bacterium, assembly GCA_031288415.1. Classification (GTDB taxonomy): domain Bacteria; phylum Desulfobacterota; class Desulfarculia; order Adiutricales; family Adiutricaceae; genus JAIRZX01. The sequence goes on from JAITRL010000032.1 coordinate 15,422, forward strand.
AAGATCCAGCCCGTCCTCCGGGGCGAATCCCGCGGAGGCCAGGACCCTCCCGTCCCCGACGTAAAAGGCGAGGGTGGCCGTCTTCTCCGTGAGCCCGGCCACCTTGCCGAGCAGCTCCATCAGGCCTGACAGGGAAAGATCCACGAAGGCCACCCCCTCCGCGCCGCTTTCGCCGTTCACGGGGGTCGTCACGGAGATCATGGGCACCTTGGTCTCGACGTCAACGTAAGGCTCTGTCCAGTTGGCCTGGAGCGGCAGGCGCCGCGAGCGGGAATGGCCTTCCGGCAGGCTGGAGGTGTAGTACTCGAGCGCGATCTCGCCTGCCAGGTACTCATCCAGGTCCTCCTCGGAATAGGGCGGGCTCTTGCCTTCAGGCGCGGGGTCGTCCGAGTACTCGGCCCCCCCTTCCTTGCGGAAGATGTAGGGCAGGAAGTAGGGCAGCCCGGGGGAGAACCGCCCCTTCTCGAAGGTCACCCCCATCCCGTTGACCGAGGGGGGGGCCAGGGCCAGCGACCTGGTGAAGTATGCCTCCACCTCGGAGCGCATGAGCTCGGTCCCGCCGGGCAGGGACGCCGCCTTGGCGGCGGACTCGAGGAACAGCGCGGAGCGCAGGCTGATGTCCTGGGACCGGTGGACCAGTTCCGACACGGGCCTGAGATCCGCCCGCAGCGAGGCCTCCGTGTAAGCGTAGACGTGCTGCCTGAGCTCGGCGGTCATCTCGTCGATGAGGGCCTGGGAGGATACCCTCATGCCGTCGGCCATGCTTTCGGCCATCTTCGCCGTCACCCCGAAGAGCGCGAGCATCACGAGGCCCGATGCGCCCAGCATTATCAGGATATTCGTTCGCAGACCCATGGGTTCTCCGCTCCCCCGGCGGGGGCCGCCCTTTCGGCGGGGGCCGCCGCCTTGTCCGGCGGGGCCGCCCAGCCTCCTTCGCCCCGCCCGCCCGCAAGGCGCATGTCTTCCGGCCGGGCGGCGCCAAAACCGTCGCCGGCGAGGGACCGGCGGTCCCGCGCCGCGCCCGCAGGGCGGGCGTAAGGAGCGCGGGCCGGCGAAAGGCCCGCGCCAGGCGCCTTCCTCAGGGCCCGGCGCCCTGGGCGGCCCCCGCAACCATAACGCCGAAAACCTCCCGCGCCCTGGCCGTCATCAGGGCCAGCGCCTCTTCCAGGGTCAGGGAGGTGGAGTCGACCCGGACGGCGTCCAGGGCCTCCCTGAGGGGATCCGCCTTGCGGGTCATGTCGTTGCGGTCACGGGCAAGCATCTCCGCCAGCACCGTCCCGAAGGGGGAGTCCACTCCCCTCTCCCGCAACTCCTTGGCCCTCCTGGCGGCCCTGGCCTCCGGGGAGGCCGTGAGGAAAAACTTCAGGCGCGCCTCCGGAAAAATCGCCGTGCCCTGGTCCCGCCCCTCGGCCACCAGCCTCCCGCGTTCCCCCAGGCGCCTCTGGATGGCCCTGAGGGATTCCCGCGCCTCCGGCACGGCGGCGAGGGCGGAGGCCAAAGACGAGATCTCCGGGGACCGCAGGAGCGCCGTGACATCCCTGCCGCCCAGGGCGACCCGGCTCACGTCCGGGCCCAGGGAGACCGAGATCTCCAGCCTCAGGGCAAGGGCGGCCAGCTCCCCCGGGGAAGCCCCCTCCAGCCCCCGCTCCGAGACGGCGAGGGCCAGGGCACGGTACAGGGCCCCCGTGTCCAGAAACGACCACCCCAGCGAGGCGGCCAGGGCCCTGGCCAAGGTGGATGTGCCGGCGCCGGCCGGTCCGTCGATGGTGATGACGCAGGTGGAGTCCATGGGCTGAGGGCCGAACGGCCCGCGATTGAGCGGCGAAGAAGGCCGGCGAGCGCGTTAGGCGGTCTATGGGCCGTGAACGGATGGCGGCAAGCGAGGCAAGCGCTCCGACGGGAGGCAGCCGCGGATCGCCGCCGGCGCGTTTCCTGATCCTGCAGGCGGTGTCCTGAGGGCCCGCTTGGCGCCGGGGGGGGGGAGAGTTCCGGACAGGAAGCGTTTTAAGGAAAACGCGCGAGGCTTGCCGCTGCCCGAGCCGGGCCGGATTTGCGATTATATCACATGATCCCCGCACCGGCCGCATGGCGGCCGACCCGCCGCCCCGCTCCGCCGGCCGCGCTCTCCTCAGGCCCCTGACCGCCTCTCAACCGCCCCTGCCCCCGCCGGCCGCGGCCTCCCCCCTTGCCTCGCGGGAGGCGCTCGCCCGCGCAACCCGAACTCCCCGGCACGGCCTCCTGAACGCCCCTGCGGTCCCGCCGCCGCAAGCTGGCCAGCTGGCAAGCTGGCAGCTTGCCTGGCTCCTTGACAAAGGCGCGTCTATGGTATAAGGTTTGCGAACTTGCGCCGAACGGGCTTGCCGGCCGCGCGCCGCTTGCCGCCCAGAAAACCTGTCGTTCCCCCCCAAGGCCACACGGCACCAGTCCCGTGGCCTTTTTAACGCTCAGGGGCGCGGGCGCCGCCGGTTTTCCGGGGCCGCCGTAAAGCTTCCGGGTCGTTAACTCAGTCGGTAGAGTATCTGCCTTTTAAGCAGAGAGCCGTGGGTTCAAGTCCCGCACGACCCACCACCCTATCGTCCGTCCCCATCGTCTAGTCTGGTCCAGGACGCCGGCCTTTCACGCCGGCAACACCGGTTCAAATCCGGTTGGGGACGCCAGATGCCTTTTCCGAACAATTCCTAACGACTCAAAAAAGCTCTTCAAACCCGCTTGGAACCTAGATTTCAGGCGGGTTTTCTTTTCCGGACGGCTCCGAACGGTTCCTTTGACTTCCGAAAAATAGAGCGGCTTATTCGGCGGTAGGTATTCCTTATGAAGAAAATCTACCGCTGGAGGCCGCTTATGCTTACCGATGCCCAGGCGCGGGCCGCCAGGCCCGCCGACCGCCTTTCAGCCATGAATTCAGTGGTTTAGGGGATCGCCGCTTCCCGATTCCCGAAGAGTTCCGTTGACGGCGTTTACTTCCGGCAAGGAACCGGCAACAGGTTTTCCCGAGCGGAAAACCTGTTGCCGGAAGCCGGAGACGCCTGCCGCCGCCCGCTTGCGGAACTCCCGGACTGCGTGAGGCCGGCGCGTGCGCCTTTCCTGCGGCCGCGGTCCCGGACGGGGCGGGAGATCTCCCCTCAGGGCGACCGGAGCGCCTGCGGCGCCTTGGCCCCTGCACAAGGGCGAGGCCTTCCCGGACATGTCCCGGAAATTCCGCATAAGCCGCCCCCCGCCAAAGACTAAACAGGCCGGCCCGCCTTGCGCGCGAGAGAGAGGTTTTCTTGCGATCGGCGGAGCCGCAGGCGTAGACAGGCCCGGCAGGCTCACAGGCCCCCCGGCGGCCCTGTCGCCGTTACGCGCCCCATGCGCCGGCCAGCGGAGTACGGCCGCGGAAGCGGCCAGTCAAAGCCGCCGCCTGGAGGATCCGCATTTCGTCGCCTGGATCCGCTCAAGCGCCCGCCTGCGCGGGAAAGCGCCTGAAGGCCGGCGCGGCACAGGAAGACTCGCGCATGAGCCTTGCGAGGAACGTCAGCCGCCGGCACGGCGAAATGACAGCCGCCTTCTTCCGGCCGCAGGCCCGGCATGGCCGCCGGAGCAGGCTTTCCTCTCCGCCTGTCCTGCCTGACACGGGCCCGGCAGCGGCGGCCTTGCCCTTGGGGGCCGCGCTCTTCAGGAAAGATGATCAGAGCGGCCCTGCGCCGCGCTCCAGGCTCAGGGCTCAGGGCTCAGGGCTCCGGCGGGGGGGCGGAAACGGGCTTTCGCCGCGGTTCAGGGCGGCTTCAGGCCGCCGCGAGGGTAACGTGAACACGCCGAATCAGGCGGTTTCGGCCGGTTTCCCGTTCCTGGCGGCCCCTGCCGGCCCCCCGGTCGGTCCTGAGGCATGTCAGACGGCGCCCGGTCGCGTTGCGGCCTGCGGCTTGTCCGGAAGCGGGCTCCGCCGATGTCCAGCGGCAGCCCCCAAAGACAAGGGCGGAACCCGCCCCGCAGCCCCAGGAGCCTGGCGGCAGGAGTCGGGCGCGCCGGCCTAAGGCCCCGGCCTTAGGCCGGGGCATCAGTCCTTCCTTCCGCCTCCCCCGGCCCGCGCGGGGCCGCCGCCCTGCGGGCCGCCGGGGCCCGGGCCGGCCTGTGCGCGCCCCTGGCCCTCGTCCTCGCCCTCAGGCGCGGGATCGAAGGGGCAAGGAAGGCCCAAAAGCGTCTCCATCTCCCAGCGCCTGACGCCGAAGGCCAGATAGAACTCCTTCTGGATTAGGGTGGGGGTCTTTACGTAGCGTACGTTCCCGAAGGTGACCCTGCGCGCGTCGGCGAGCCCGGCCAGGACATCGACGTTCGGCGCGTATCTCATGGCGGGGGTGAAGGCCCAGAATTTCCAGACCTGCGCCGCCAGGGACAGCGTCACGTACTCCAGCGCGGCCGCCTTGCGCCTGAGCCCCGCGAGGCCATCCGCGCCCAGGCGGGCGGAAAGCCTCCGGCGGGCCTCCCTGCGCACGCCGTCGAGGAACTCGCAGAGGTTCAGGTGCAGCAGGGCGCATTCTGGGTCCACGAGGTAGTCAGAGACGGCGGCGTTCACCTCAGGCGGCTTCTGCCCGGGGCCGGGCTTTTCCAGGAGGATGGAGACCGGCCGCTTCCGGCGGGAGTCGTTGGGCCTGCCCCGGAACCGGCCGCCCTCGGGATGGGCCTCGGCCCGGGCGGCCACCTCGGGCACCTCGCAGGTGGCCCGGCAGACGAACGGGTGGCCCCGCGAGCGCTTGAGGATCTCGGACATGCTCGCGGGGGCCTTCTCCCGCAGGAAAGCCCTCACCACCGCCAGCTCCCCTCGCCTGTCCAGCGGGCCCCTGGACGCCGGGAACAGCGGGAGGTAGGTCCTGCCGCCCACTTTCAGGTAGAGCCTGGCCGGACCGAACTCGTACAGCAGCGGCGGCTCGGGCCCGTTGCGCCGCCTGACGGCGCGGGCAGCCGCCCTGACCCCGGCGGGATCGATCCCGCCGATGATGGCCCTTACCCCCTTGCGGCTCAGGTCCGGGCTGGCATGCCTGAAGGACTGGCACCACTTGCGGGCCTTCTTGAGGCTCCGCTCTCTGGCGAAAAGGAAGCACGCCAGCGCGAAGACATCCTCCCAGTTGCCTGGGAGGCCGTCCTTGAGGGCCTCCGTGAAACCGCCTTCGCGGGAAATCCACTCGATCAGGGCGAAGATCCCCCCCTCGGCCCCGGGGATGGTGCGCAGGCCCTTGAGAGAGTAAAGCGGCGCCCAGCCCCTCCGCCTGCGCCTGCTCTGCCTGCGGATCTCGCGGGCCTCTTCCCCGAAGAGCCAGGGCTGGGTCTTTCTGGCAAACCTGTCCTGCCTGATGATCTCGCCCTTGAGCTCCGGGGAGATCTCGATGCCCTCCCAGACGTCCTTGCCCACGAACTCGTCGATGTACACCGGGACCCCGGTCATGGAGTCGACCACGCCCACCCGCACCCTGCTGTTGCGCGGGGCGCCTTCGGAGTCGCGGTACGATTCCCCCAGGTACAGGTACCTGTTGCGGTCCTTGCCGTTGGTGAAGATGTAAGACATGGTCCGGCGCCATCCGCGCAGGTCCGCAGGCTGGCGCGGCCGCCTGGCCGCGCGCCGGAAAGCCCTGCGGGCGCCGGAGGGCGCGCCTGGAAAAAGCCTCCCCGGCCGGCCCGCGCGGACGTCGAAGGCAGGCCTCACCGGATTATAGCCTGCGGTTTCCAGGATGCAAGCGGGATTAGGCCGGCCGCGGCCGACGCGGGGCTTCAGGCCCTCCCGGCGGGCCTGGGGCTTCCCGGCGGCTCAGCGCGCAAGGCGCGGTCCCGCAAGGCGCGAAGTTCACGCGCGGCGCGGCCGCCTTCTTCGCCTCCCGCGGCCGGCGGGTCGCGGGCGCGAAGGCCTCACCGGCCCCCTCCCGGCGGTCCGGGGGGGCCGGGCTCCTTGCTTACCGCTTCCTCGCCGCCGGGTCTTCCCGGCCTGGCCGCCGTCGGCGGCGGAGTGGGGGCGCAGGCAAAAGCCGCAGGGTCCAAAGGCGGCGGCTCAGCCCAGGCCGGCCCCCCTGCCGCCTCCCCCGTTGCCTTTCGCGCCGTTCCTGCGGCTTTTGCCCTCGGTCAGGACGAGCATGCCGGTGACAGTCTCCAGCAGGGAGTCGGACTCGGAGCGGATCCTGGTGGCAGTCTCAGCGGTCTTCTCTATGTTCATGGCGTTGTTCTGGGTGGCGGTGTCTATCTCGATGATGGCCCTGTTGATCTCCTGGATGCCGAGGCTCTGCTCGGAACAGTTCTCGTAGACGTCCTTGATGTGGCTCTGAAGCACGGGCTGGCGGCTGATGACGACGTCGAAGTTGGCATCGGTCTCGTGCACCATGCCGGATCCGGAGGTTATGGACTTGATCGTGGCCTCCACGAGGACGGCCGTGTTCTTGGCGGCCTCGGCGCTCCTCTGGGCGAGGTTCCGTACCTCGTCGGCCACCACCGCGAAGCCCGCCCCGGCCTCGCCGGCCCTGGCCGCCTCCACAGAGGCGTTGAGGGCCAGAAGGTTCGTCTGGTAGGCTATCTCGTCTATGGTCTTGACGATCCTGTTGATGGCGTTGCCCGACACGGAAATGCTGTCCATGGCGGCTATCACGTCCTTCATGGAGACCGAGGCGCGGTCCACCGCCTGGCGGGTCTCGCTGACGAGGCCTTCGGCCTCCCTGGCCTTGTCGGCGTTTAGCTGGGTCTTGCCCGCGAGTTCCTGGATGGTGCTCCGGATCTGCTCGAGGGAGGCCGCCGACTCGGTGGTGCCTTCGGCCGTGACCTGGCTCGACTGCTCGATCACCGCGGAGAGGCCGTCCAGGACCTCGCTGTTGGCCGAAAGCCCGCTGATGACCCTGGAGAGGCTGCGGTCAAGGGCCAGCACCGTCAGCGCCGCGAGCAGCCCGCCCAGGATGATGCCGCCCGCGCCCACCGCCATGAGGATCAGGTGGGTCTTCCTGTAAGTCCTCTCCGCCTCCTCCAGCGTCTGGGCCTTGGAGGTCTCGATCGCCGCCGTCACCTGGTCCAGGAGCTGCTGCCCCTCCTTGGCCTGAGGGATATAGGAGTCCAGCATGAGCCTCTCCCCCTGGCGGTTGGAGTCATCAGACACCAGAGAGTAGACCTTGTTGAAAATCACCTGGCCGGAGCCCCGGAAGGGCCTCACCTTCTCCCAGTAGATCCTTGAGGCTACAGGGAGCTCGGGGCTGATGAAGCTGGGGGGGAACGGCACCTGGGGAAGGCTGAACTCCAATTGCCCATCCTCCAGGAACTTGACCGCCTTGCCGACCTTGTCCGCGAATTCCCCCATGTAGCCCTGCATCTCGTCGCGGCGCGCCGCGGGGCCGGTGAGCGACTTCTCCAGGCGGTCCAGGAGCTCCACCAGGGCCTTGAGATCATCGTTGCCGTTGGCGAGCCAGCGCCTGCGGTTCTCGTCCGAGACCGCGAGAGTACCCAGCTTCTCGGAGAGCTGGAGGCTTTTGGCCGCCTTCATGGCCTGCAGGGCGACGACGGCCGCCTCGAACCCTTTCGGCGTCCCGGCCCCTAAGGCGGCCTGGAAGACATCCAGCAGGGCGATGTCGAAGCCCGTCCAGAACTCCGTGCTCCCCCGGACCGCGAGGAGCCTCCCGTTGTAGCCCGTGTTGCTGATCGACAGCTCGCAGATTTGCTCCAGGAGCTGCCGCTGCCCCTTCCAGCCCTCCGTGAACTTCCTCCATGCCTCTTCCCCGGCGGGCACAGGCCTGTAGCCGGCCATGACGGCCTCCACTTTCTCCTTGATGGACTTGTCCAGGTCGCCCTTGAGCCTCCGGGCCTCATCCGAGGAGGAGGCGAAGAGCAGCTCCTTGGCGCGGGACTCCGCCTGCGCGATGGACAGCGCGAGCCCGGTCACCACGAGGTCGTGGGTTTTCTCGAACTGCAGCTGCGACTCCATGGTCTCGTAGAGGACGTTCACCGAGGTGAGGCCCACGATGGCGATGGCCACCGCCGCGGCGATCAGGATCCCGCAGACGCCTAATATCTTGGCCTTGAATGACATGCTGCACCATCCTTGCCGTGGCGGGCGGCCCCTATCCGTCCCGGGGCTCCCTGCGGCGGTCTGAGGGCGGCCCGAAGCCCGGCTGGCGGCGCCGGACAGCCCTGAAATTCGGTTTGTTTTCGCGCGCGCCCGGAATCCGCGCGACAGGAGCCTAGCGGAGCGGATCAGATCGAACGGACCGGCCGCCGATGACGGCACAGGTTACGGATCAGCCCGCTTCCGGATCAGTCCGGTCCGGGAACAGGCCGGATACGGGCGGGCAGGATCTGAGCACGGCCGACGGCGCCGCGAGAGCCGTCATCTGAGGAAAAGAGCCCGGCGCGGCAAAGCCGCGCCGGGCGAGGCTCGACGATCGGAGCCGCGCCAGCGCCGGTCAAGGGAGAGCGGATCAGCCCTGAAGGCGCCTGAAATGCCGGGGCCTGTGTCGGCGGCCCCCGCTCCGGCATGACCTGAACCGACAGGGCCTGATCCGACAAGTCCTTCTCGGACAGGCCCTAAGCGGACTGGCCGACCGTGAGAGGCGCTGATCGGAGCCGATTTGACCGGATCAGTTCTGACCTGAGCCGTTTTGACAGATCCATGACTGTGCGGATCCGATCAGACCGATCCAGATCCGACCGATCCAGATCTGGCCGGATCCGTTCCGGCAAGCGCCGAACGGATCGATCCCGATCTGGCCGGATCAAATCTGACCGGTGGCGTTCTGGCGGATCCGGAGCTGAACGCGTATCCGATCCGACAGGCCCCGATCTGACCGTAACCGTTCCGGCAAGCGCCGATCAGACGGTTCCCGTTCTGAACGGATAAAATCCGGCCGGATCCGATCAGACCGGATCAAGTCTGATTTAATCCGGTCCGACAGGATCAGGCCGAAACAGTCGGGCGGCAACCGGCCGGCCGCCTCGCCCGCTGGAGCCGCCGTCAGGGAAGGCCGTTCAGGCGGCCTCCCCTCCGGCGGCCTCCTCGAAGAGCGGCCAAAGGCTGGAGGCCTTCAGGCCGGCCTTGCCGCAACCGCCCACGAGCGCGAGCTGCGCGCCGTCCAGGAGACCCAGGTAAGCCCGCGCCAGCTCGGAAACCGACATGACCCTGGGCTCCAGCGGGGCCATGAACGCGGCGAGAGTGTCCTCCATGACCGAGAAATGCTCCTCGCAGATCCTCTCGGTCCGCTCCTTAAGCTCGGGAGGGGGCAGCCTCAGTGCCCGCATCAGGAACCTCAGGTACGGCGGGTCGGAGCAGAACCGCTCGCAGAACCCGTCGAAATAGGCGCGGAGCTTCTCCATCACGCCCCCATCCCCTCCCAGCGTCTCCTTGAGGCGCGCCGACTCGATGCGGATGCAGGGTCCGATGAGGCTGAGGTAAAGGCCGCTTTTCCCTGTGAAATGTGAGTAGATGGTGGGCTTCTTGACGCCCGCCGCCTCGGATATCGAGGACATGCTTACGCCCTCGTAGGAGTTCCGGGCGAAAAGCCCTAGCGCGGCTATCTGAATAGCGCTGAAACCGTCGTTGT
>JAITRL010000233.1 GCA_031288415.1 Deltaproteobacteria bacterium
GAGCGTATACGATAATTGAGCATAGATACTCAAAATATGTCAAGTTATAAGGAGGGGCGAAGCGGAGCGGAGCGGCGGGGCGGGGAGATCCGCGGCCTGGGCGGGAGAGGTGCAGGCCCCAGGGGCTTTGGCGGGCATCAAGCCCGGAAGCGGCTTCCTCGCGCCGCCGGCGCATGAGAAGCCGGCTCATGCCGCTCAAGGCAAAGGTTATGACGATGAAGGCGCCGGCAGTCTTGGGCATGGGAAGCTTCCGGGCCGCATGAGAGCGAATTGAGGCCCGGAGCGACAGGCGCGCCGTAAAAAGAAAGGTTGAAGGGCTCCGAGGAGGGCAGTCGGGGGCGCGGCGGGCCTCCCGCGGCTTGGGGCTCACTGCGGCGGAAGAGGTCCTGGCTGAGGCTGCCGCGCGGCGCTTGGCGCCTGCAAAGGGGGCGGGAGGACTGAATATTCTCGCGCCGCGGGAGGCCTTGCGTTTCCGAGGCGGATTGGCTAGAGGGAGGCCAGGGAGGCGGCGACGCGTTCCTGGTCCTCCTCGGTCAGGCCTATCCACAGGGGCAGGCGCAGAAGACGCGCCGCCACGTCGCAGGTGACCTCCATGCTTCCGGAGACGCGCCCGAACCTCATGCCGGCGGGGAAGGAGTGGAGAGGCACGTGGTGGAAGAACGCCTGGATGCCGTCTGACGTGAGCCTTTCCATGACTTTCCGGCGGGGAAGGGCGCCATCGGCAAGGATGTAATAGATGTGAGCGTTGTGGAGGCAATGCGGGGGGCTCTTGGGCCTGCGGATTTTCCCCGCCGTCTCGAGGGGCTCCAGGAGCTCGTGGTAGCGGTCCCAGAGCCTCCTGCGCCCGGCGCAGACGGCCTCGGCGTCTTCGAGCTGGGCCCACAGGAAGGCCGCCGTCAGCTCGCCCGGCAGGAAAGAAGACCCCTCGGAGCGCCAGGCGCGCCTGTCCGCCTCCCCCCGGAAGAAACGGCTCCGGCCGGCGCCCTTCCTGCGGAGCGTCTCGGCACGGGGGACGTGCTCCGCGCGGTTGAGGAGAATCGCCCCGCCCTCTCCGGAGATCACGTTCCTGGTCTCGTGGAAGCTCAAGGCGCCTATGTCGCCTATGGCCCCCAAGGGCCTTCCCTTGTACTCGGCCATAAGGGCCCGGGACGCGTCTTCTACCACCGCCGCCCCATGGGAGGCCGCTATCCGCATGATCTCATCCATCTCGCAGGCCACCCCCGCGTAATGGACGGGGACGATGGCCCTGGTGCGGGGAGTGAAAGCGGCCTCGACGGCGGTCTCGTCCATGTTGAGGGTGTCGGGGCGGATGTCCACGAACACGGGCGCCGCCCCGCGCAGCACGAAAGCGTTGGCGGTGGTGACGGGGCTGAAGGAGGGGACTATCACCTCGTCCCCCGGGCTGATGTCCAGGATGAGGGCGGCCGTCTCCAGGGCGGCGGCGCAGGAGCGGGTAAGCAGGGCCTTGCCGGCGGAAAGGCTGCGCTCCAGCCATTCGTGGCATAGCCTGGTGAAGGGGCCTTCGCCGTCAAGCTTGCCGTGGAAGCGGGCGGCCGCGATGTAATGGAGCTCCTTGCCGGTCATGTGCGGGCGGTTGAAGTCGATCAGGCGCCCGCCTCGCGGCCGGAGGTCCGTTAAAGCTGGCAGGGACATGCGAAAGCCTCGCGGGTCAGGGGCAGACGGCTGATCCGGCCCGCTTGCGCGACATGAAGGGAATCGGGCGGCAGGCCTCATCGCCGAGCTGCGGCGCGGAGGGCGCGGCTTGAGGGGCCGCGCCGCGCGGCGGCCCCCCGCGGCTGACGGGGCCGCGGCCTGTCCGTTCGCGGAGCCAGGATCCTGTCCCGACATGATTATTCACGAGCGGGGCCCGGTCCGCCTTGACCGGAAGCCGGAACATCGCTTGGCCGTTTTCGGGTCAAGCCTTGGCCTTGACGCCTTCCGCCTCTGCCGGGCAGGGGCTCCCGCCGGCTTGCCCGAAGCCGGGACGGCTGGGAGGCATAGGGTCGCCTTGGCCTGCTTGAACCGCGAGGATGCCGGTCGTCCCGCGCCGGAAAGCTCTGCGGCCGCGGCAGGCGCCAAGAATCGTTTGCCGCGGGGGGCTACTTCCTGCCGATGTAATCCCGGCTGAAGCCTCGGGAAGTGCCGGTCCGCTAAGCCTGACACTGGCCTTTGAGGTCCGTAAGCCCTGAGATCCAAGACAAAAAGCCATGAGTCCGAAGCCAAAAGCCCTGTGCCTGGACTTCCAGGGAACAAGCCTTGTGACCGGACTGTCAAAGGCATAAGCCTGTGACCGGGCTTCCATGCGCTAAAGGCTTTAGCCCGGCTCCAAGGACATTAGCCCTTAGCCAGGCCCGAAGGAGATTGGCTTTGCCCCGGCTTGCCTGAACCCGTAAGCCCGCAGGCAAGGCAGACGTCCGGTCAGGGCGGCTTGAGGCTGCCGCCAGTGATCGGGTTCAGGTTTCCGGGCGGGGGTCAGGCTTGGCGGGTTCCGCGGGTCGCTCGGCGGTTTTGTTCCGGCGCCTGAGGGGCCTCAAGCGGGGGAAAGGCTGAGTGAACTCCGCCACGTCGCGCCCGATCGCGGCTTTCATCGCCTGGCAGGCCTCAGGCGGCCAAGGCAGGGGATATCCATGAGAAAGCCGCCGGGCACCGGGGAAGATCAAGATCCAGCAAATGACGGGAGAAGGGCAGACAGGGGCGATGCGAGCGGAGCGGAAGACGGCGGCCGGGATCATTTCATCGGGAAGCCGTATACCGTAGGGTATTTGATTCGCGAAACCCTGCGAGGCCCGTGTCCTGGGCCCTGGAAAGGAAGGCTTTGAGCGCCGCCCGTGAGGAAAAGCGCCCCGCCCGGCTTCGGGGCCCTCGCGCCCTGCGGGGCTCCCCAGCGTGGGCCAGGCGGTTCAGGGAAGCGAGAGTCAGCGGAGCCGCGGCGCGGAGGGCGTTCCAGGCAATGCCGGCCTTCAGGAGCGCCGGCATGGTTTTCCTGATCGCGCGTTTCGGCACGGCTTCGAGGCGACAGCCCGGAAAGCCCGGCTTATTCTCATGCGGGCTTAGGCGGGCCCGGCCGCAAGACCGCTCCGGGAAGGCGCGGCGGGAGCGGAGGACCGGCGTTCAGCCGGCCAGGCTTTCCCGCGGCTTTCATAAGACCTTCAGGCGGTCTTCATGGACAGCCTGGTCCTGAAGCTTTCGGCCAGAAGCCTTGTGGTCCTGGGCGAGTCGCCGCAGATCAGCGCCTCACCCGCGCGGTTCCGGCCGTGGGTGAAGGGCTCGGCCGGGGCCCCGTAGGGCAGATCCATCTCGAAGCTGAGGACCCACTGCTCTTTCTGGAGGCGGGAGGCAGCCTCCCTGTCCCATACAAGCCGTCCCCTGGAGGCAGTCCCAAGGAGAATCACGGCCGCGCACCTGGGGACCTGTCTCGGCTCGAATTCCGTCGGAAGGCCGCAGGCGAGGCAGACTGCGAAGCGTTCGATGTCCGCCTTCATGGAGACGCGGTAGAGGGCGGACAGCGAATTGCCTCCCAGCCGCGGGGACAGCTCGAGCATCACGTTGCGTTTCGGGCCCTTCCCGCGGACGAAGTCGCAGTCGAAGGGGCCGTCGGCGTAGCCCAGCCGCTTGAACGCGGCCTCGATCTGCGCGGCCAGGTCTTCCGCGGCCGCGGCCTCGAAGCCCAGGGGCGGGCAGAAGTGGCCCCAGGTGGCGGCGAAGGGAAAAGGCGCGGTGACCCGGTCGGTCAGCATGAGCCCGGCGGCCTTGCCGCCCCGCATCACGCCCTCGCAGGTGTGCTGGGTCCCCTCCACCCAGTCTTCAAGCACGGCCAGGCTGTCCGTGCTCCATTTGAGGGACTCCGGCGCCAGGCGCAGGAACTCCTCCTGGTTGGTCACCCGGAAGACCCCTTTGGAACCGGAGGATCGGTTGGGCTTGAGAGCCCAGGGCCCGCCGCGGCGCTCCAGGCCTTCGGGCCATTTGGGCTCGGAAAAAAGCGTGCATGCGGGCGCGGGAAGACCGAGCTCGGCCTGGAGGGCCCTGAAGAGGACCTTCGCGGACAGGACCCGCGCGGCCTCCGGACTCGGGCCGAAAAGGCCCAGCCTCGCGGCAGCCTCCGCCAGCGCCGGGAGGGCGGCGTCCGTGGCCGGGGCAATCACTCCCGATACCTGCTCGCGCTCGGCCAGGGCCGCCACGGCCTGGACGTCAGTCGTGTCGCAGTCGAAGGCCATGTCAGCCGCCGGGCGGCCGGGACTGGACGGATCGTTGTCCGCGGCGATCACCTTAAGGCCCATGGAGCGGGCTTTGCGGATCACGGGGAGCTGGTAGCGCGAGGCCCCCAATACGAGAAGCTTGCTCATCGCAGGCCGCCTGCAGGACAGGACCGGGGCTTCCGCGGGGCCGCGGCGAGCGCCGCGCCGGCGGAAGGCCGGGGGAAAGGGCGGAAGGACGCGGCCCTGAAGACACCCGGAAGCGCGAAGCGTCTCGCGCGGCGGGTGATTACGGGCCCGGAGGAGCCGCTGAAAAGGGAACGCCTTTTCGCGGCGCGGGAGGGCGCGGCCTGGCCGCGGTCCCCCCCGACAGGGGCTTTGAGAAGTTCATGGATTTCCCCGGGCGGGCGCCGGAGGCCGTCTGCCGCGGCGGCGGCGCGGCAGGCCCTGGCCGGGGTTTTCCGGCGCATGGCCTCCTTGCGCGGGCCGCGGCTGCAAACGGGCCCGGCAACCCGCGGCCGCGATCCCGCCGCCGCGGGTTTATTGGGGACGGGCCGGTAGCCCTGGCCCGCGCAGCCCGCCGCCGTCGCCTTGAGGCGGCTGTCCGGCCGGGACAGGGCGCATTCCGGGCGTTCCGCGGGCGCCGGCGGGCTGCTCTCCGACAGGCGGGCCGTTATGGCCGCAGGCGCGGGAGTCATGCCGAAATGTCTTTCGCCAGGGGACTTCGGAATTTACGGCCGATGCCGCGGCGCGGAGGCGTAAGGGAAGCGGCGGCGCGCGCGGCGGTTTTCGCGAAAACGGGCGGGGGAGGCGAAGAGAGGGCAGGCGCGGGGTTCGGTTGCCTGAGGGCGACTTTGCCGGCAAGGCGTACAGGTCAAGAAGCAGAGGCCGCGGCTTTACGGAAACCAGGCGCGGGGAATGGCGCGGCTCGCGGGCTCAAAGGGGCGAGGCGCGGGGAAGGGGCGCGGCTTACGTCCTTAATGGGCGGGGAGCGGGGAATAAGGGCGGCTCAGGCCATAATTCAGCGCGGCGCGGGAAAAGGGAACAGGCCGCGGCGTAACGGGGCCGGAAGTGCGGCACAGGAGGCGGGGAGAAGGGGAAGGGAGCCGCGGGGCGAGGAACGGCGGGCCGAGGGAGCGCGCGGCCGGGTCCGGGAAAGCGCGCGTATATGGTCAAGTATATAAACTGCATGGGTTCTGTCAATGATTAAAACCGGAACGCGCGCGGCAAGATCAAATCCTGCCGAGATGGCCGCGTTTGACAAATTGTCGCCGCCGCAAGAGGCCGCTGCGGCCGGCCGGCCGGCCGGAAGGATGCTGGCGGCGGCTTTTCGCTTGGGGGACACGGATGCCGGAAAGTTCGGGAAACCGGAGCGGCGGCCGGCAAGAGGGTTCAGGCGGAGAGAAACAAAGGGGAAAAGCGAATCGGCGTTCGCCGGAAAAGGCCTGCGGAAGCCGTCAAGCAGGGGAGGCGCGGAAAAAATGAACGCAAAGAAGATCGGAGCGGGCGGCGAGGGTCAGGGAAATGAAACCGCCGGCACATGAACGGACGATCGGTCATGCAGGAAACGTTCATGAGGAAGGCGTCGTCCTGCCGGCCTGCGTGGAATCGCCTCGCGCCAGGGCTGCCGGCTAAGCCATGAGGGGGTTTCGCTGGTTTGCGCCTAAAGGCCGTTTGCGGCCGCTCGGGCGCGCTTCCGGAGGCGTCGGCTTATCGGGCTTTTGTCCCTCGGCGCTATCGCGCGCGGCGCGGCCGCTCAAGGCGATCGGAAGCGCTCCGGAACTCTGGCCAGGCAGGCGCGCTATGGGGACCGGCAATTGCAACGGGTATTTTGCCGCGGGCGATCGGGCGTTCTTGCTTCGTCGTTTCGGGACAGCCGTTCCGGCGGGCTTCTTCCGCCCGGCAGGCGCTCGCGGGCGGCAACGCCAGGGCAAGGCAGGGCAGGCCTGCGGCGGATGTCAGCCGAAGGCGCCGGAGTTCGCGGCGGGGGGCGGCGCGTTTTCAGGCGTTAGGGAGAGAGGCGCCGATGATTAGTGATGTCCGGAAAGTCGGCGCGGGAAGGGCCGCCGGGGAATGAAAGCCGTCCTGGGGCGCATTCCCGATATGGCGGTTCGGCAGCGGCCGCCGGCCGGCGGGCCGGAAAGCCTGAGCCCGGAAAAGACGTGGCTCTCACAAGGATGCCTACCCTAGGGGTAGGAGCCGGGCAAGGAAGCCTCGCCTCCTCTGGTATCGGGGCGGGAAACCTTGACCCGGCAGGCGTATTGTGAGCCCTTGGGCTTTTGACGAGTCCCGGGCGCCGCCTTCAGGCGGAGCGCGGGAGCTTAAAGGGTCTCCCCGTGATTTTCTGCGGCCGCAGGGAACCGGATGTTGATCGGAGGCCGGTCAGGATTCCCTGGGGAGAGGCCGGGCGGCCGGGCCGGGCCCTCCCGCCCGGAACAAGGCATGTTCCTGCCGCCCGCAGGCCTGATTCAGGGGGCAGCTACCCCATTCCCGGCGCGGCGCGCACATGCGGGCGGCGGAGGGCCTCGGCATGTACGGCTCGACTTCCATGACGGCCATGACCGGAAGCCTGAACAGCGTATGTTCCCGTGCCCGCATGCCAGCCTGACCTCGGCCTTCGCCTTGTTGTTGAGCCCTTCCGGCGGCCCGGAGCAGGCCGGGTCCCCGCAGCGGTTCAGCAAGCCCCCCGCAAGCCAGCCGACCGCGTTCCCGCGGCTCGCGATCTCGGGCGCGCCGAAAGCCCGCGCGCGCCTGACGAATTCCCCGATCGCCGCGCCCGCATCCTTCCGGGAGCCAAACTCCCGGAACCGCCGGAGATCCTCCTTGAGGATGCGCATCGTCGCCAGGGGGGTGTCGAGGTCGGGCGGCCGCATCGGCCGCTCCGGCTCTTAACGCGAGGCGGCGGGGTTCTCGGGGTTCTTCAGGAGAAGGCGCCTGCTCCCCTTGAGAGGCTCTCGCCCCGCGAACTCCTTCGTGGCGTAAAGCCGTCTCCGGGGCCGGCCGGGCCTTTCGTTCGCCAGCTTCACGGCGTGGAAGCGGACGAAGACTATGGAGGCCCGGAGCAGGTTCTTCCTCGCCGCCGCCTGGCGCGCGCCGCCCATGTCCATGGCAACGCGGCGGATGTTCCCGGAGCGCCTGAGGCCAAGCCCCTTCCGGAAGGGAGCGGGCGGGCGCTTCGCCTTGCCTTCGCCGACGAAGACGGAAGCCCCGGTGTCCAGGTTCATCACGATCGTGGCGTATCCGTGGCGCTTGCCGACGCTCGTCTAGTCTGCGGCGAACCGCCTGAGGTTCTTCAGGGCGCGCCTCGCGAAATGCCTCTCGAGCCGGCCGATGAGGGTGAACCCGGCCGTTACCCGGCTCACGCGGAGGAAATTCGCGGCGGACAGGACAGACGTCTCCCTCATCAGGATCGGCGCGTCCCTGGCGAAGCCCTTCGCGCAGCTCTTCTTCGGGAAGGCGATCGCGGGGCCGATCATCTTCCTCGCTCCGCATTTCCTGCCCTGCGCGATCGGGAGGGAGGCCCCCGCCGTGATCCTCCCGTAAGAGCACGTCTGGCCGGCCAGGAGCCTCCTGGTACAGGCCCCCTTGCGCGACACGTCCCGGGAGCCGCCGTCGGGGCGCCTGAACAGCTTGTCCTGAGGGGTGAACCGGAAGACGCTCCGACCCCCCATATGTGATATAAGTCGCTTTGCGGCGCGGGTGACCTCCATGAAGCGCCATCGCGATAGCATTATGCCGTACCCTCGCCCGGCGCCTCCCATCTGGGCGGGCATCCTTGTGAAGAGCCGAAAGCGCCGGATTTCGCGGGAGTACGGCCTGCACGGGTTGCCGCGACAGAAGATGCTTATCGAAAAGCGGCTTGACGGAGGCGTGCGCGCCCGAAACGCCAACCGCCGCCTGGTCATCCGCGACATTTCAGGCAAGGCCGGGAAGTGACATGAAACTGGAGCGGGAAGCGACTGACATTTAAATAATGCGGTGACAGAAGAGTTCTGAACAGGACAAGACGCAGAGATTCATTTTGACGGCTGGAACAGCGGCGGTCGCCCTCCTGGCCGGAGCGCTTTTCTTTCAGTTCCGGCGCGGCTTCGACTTCACCGATGAGGGCGCGCAGCCGCTTTCCATAGCCCGTCCCCGCGATTACCCTTCTCTGCACAGCCTCTCGTGCTTTATCCTGAATCCCCTTTACGAGGCTACGGGCCGGAACCTCGCTCTTTTTCGCTCGGCGTGGCTGGTCTTGACATTCTCCGCGGCCTTTGCCCTCGCGGCCTCTTGCGTGAGGGCGTTCTGTCCCCTGCAGGCCGGCCCTCCCCGCGCCTTCCTGCTTGCCCTTGCGCTCTTGCTCTCCGCCGGCTCCGTCACGTACCTGGCGATCTGGTTCACCACCCCCGACTACAACAGCCTAAATTTCATCGCCGTCTGCCTGTTCGCCAAAGGCATTCTGGATCTTGCCGCGGCAAGGCGCCGCCCCCGACCGGAGCCGGATCTCCCCGGAGGGCCTACGCCTTCCAAAGCCCTTTCCTCAGCCGCCCCAGGTTACCCAGAGGCTCCTGGACCATCCCCTGCGGAATGGAAGCCTAGCGCCCAGGCCTCCTTTTTGGCGGGCCAGCTGTGCCTCGCCTGCGGGGTCTGGCTCTCTTTCATGGCCAGGCCCTTCACGGCTCCCGCCCTGATCCTCATCGCCTTCCTCGGCGCCGCAGGCGGCAGGGGGCCCGGGCCCCGCGCGCTTCTCCTGCCCGCGGCGGCGGCTTTCGGGCTTCTCGCGTTCACGGTCGTATATGTGGACGGACCGCCGGGGCCGATTTAAAGGGCGGAAAGGCGCCTGCCCATCCTGAGCCTGTCTCAGGCCCGCCAGGACAGCCGCTGTTCCCCCCGGCGCCGCAGGCGCGGCCGGGCTCAGGAGGCGGGCCAATCCCATGCCTACGGACCGTGCCCTCGCCTCCAGGCGTCCATGGCAAGGAAGGCCTGTCAACCGCAGTCCGCGGAAGGCGCCCTGGCCCTCGGCGCCTCTCAGTTTCATGCCTTTGTCGGCAGCCATCCTGCCGGAATTTTCCTTCTCCGGTGCCGGCACGGCTCCAGCCATGCGGCGCCTTCGCCTCAACCGCCTGGCCTGGAGCCCCTGAAAATAAAGGTTGTCCGACAGGACCTCGCGCGGAGGCCCGCCTGCATGTAGTCAGGCAGAATTCGGCGAGAGCTGTCACCGTTTGCCGGGAAGCGGCCGCAGGAGCGGAAACGGGTGCCGCGGAAAGCTTGCGGAAACGGCGAACGCGCCTCTCCGGAGCGCGGAGAGGCGCGTTCGGCCGGTCCCGGCTTTTCTGCCGGCATTGGCCGTGCCCTGGGGGTCAGAATACCACCTCCACCTGGCCGGGGCCTATCACCTTGGCGGAGATGACCTTCTTGCTGTCCTGGTTCATGACCGAGATGGTCTGCCCCAGCGCCCCTTCCTCCCTGGCCTGGCCCAGGGCCGTCACCTTGAGGCCGCCGGACTGCGCGATTATGGTCACGGTCTCGCCCTTGGAGACCATGGCGGTGCGGACAAGATCCCGGTCCCTGACGGGAGCCCCCGCCCGCACGGAGGTCTTGAGGGTCTGGCCCGCGCCCTGGGCGGCATCCGTGAGCGCCCCTTTGGCCCTCGCGAAGGGCACGTAGCTTTCCGAGAGGTCCTCCTCGCCCAGGACGTGGCCCCGTGGGAGATCCCTCGCGGCCACCAGGGCGGGGACCTGAAGGTCTATCTGGGCGGTGACCCGCACGCGGCCGGCATCCTGGCCGTTCACCGTGAAGTACACCGTGCCCGACAGGTAGTTGGGGTTGGAGGAGGGCTGGGGGCTGAAGCGCCATGTGACCTCGCCCTCCGGCAGGGCCGGGGGGGAGGGCGACGTGACGTGCAAAAGCTCCCAGCGGCCCGAGGCCCAGGGCTCGAAGCGATCCAGGTGCTCGGTCACGATCCGCCTGAGAAGATCGCGGTCGGGGGCGGTCCCGCCTCCCGTGAGGGTCACCTGCTGGGGGATTATCCAGCGGGCGTCGTTGACGGGGGCCCCCGACTCCACGAGCCGCGCCTCCAGCTGCTGGCGCCGCAGCGTGAGCTTCTGGCCGGGAAGCGGGCTGGGGCCCAGGTCAGCGGCGGACAGGAGGGCCGCCAGGGAACTGTCCTCCTCCGAGTCGGAGTCAGGGGCGACGTTGGCGATGTCCCCCAAAAGGATCCTGGGGCCTGTCACCGAGTTGTCCGCGGGCACCACCACCTGGACCCCGGCGGAAAGCGCCGCGGGCCAGGAAAGGAGGGCGGCCGCAAGCAGGCACAGGGCGGCCGCGAGAGCCGCCGGGGCCGGGGCAGGCCGGCGCGGGTCCTCAGAGGCCCTTAAGGCGAGGCAAGGCCCGGGGGCGGCCTGCGCCCGTCCGGCGGAAAATGTCCGCCCGGCGGGGGCGCGGGAAGCCGCCTCAAGCCTGCGAGGGGATAGAGTCATGTTCAGCCGGGCTTGGGGGTGCGGCGGGGTCATGCTTCACTCCGGATGAACCCCGCGGGCCCGGCCCTACCTCTTGAGGTTGTTGGCGATGGCCAGCATCTCGTCCGAGGTGGTGATGGCCTTGGAGTTCATTTCGTAGGCCCGCTGGGCGGTGATCATCTCGACCATCTCCATGACCACCTCCACGTTGGAAAGCTCCAGGAAGCCGTGGGCGATGGTCCCGAAGGACTCCTCGCCGGGGTTGCCGTCTATGGCGGGCCCGGAGGCGTCGGTGGGCTCGTAGATATTATAACCCATGGCGAAGAGGCCGGGGGGGTTCACGAAGCGGGAGATGAGGATGCGGCCCTCGGCAAGGATGTTCTGCCGGGCGTCCATGGCGGAGATGAAGCCGAAGCGGTCTATGGCGATGTGGACCGCCTCCTGCGGCACCACGAACTCGGGATCCATGGGGTTCCCGTCCTGGGAGACTATCACCCCGTCGCTGTTGAGCTTGAAGGCCCCGTCCCGGGTGTAGTAGAGCTCGCCGTTCTGGAGGACCCGGAAGTAGCCCTCGCCCTCTATGGCGATGTCCAGGGGGCTGTCCGTCTTCACGTAGTCGCCCTGGGTGTGGATCTTGGCGGTGGTGTTGACCTTGGTGCCGAGGCCCACCTGAACCCCCACGGGGATCTGCTGGCCGCCGATGGTCTCGGTGCCGGCGAACTTGTGGGTCTGGTAGATGAGGTCCTGGAACTCGGCCCGGTTCTTCTTGAAGCCGGTGGTGTTCACGTTGGCAAGGTTGTGCGCGATGACGTCCAGGTGGGTCTGCTGGGCGATCATGCCGGTGGCCGCGGTGTAAAGCGAACGCATCATGGCGGGTGCCTCTTTTCGTCGTCGGTTCTCTCTGCGGCCCGGAGGCCGGCGCCAGCGGCGGGCTTCCGGGCTTCCTCCCCCATTTCGGCGGAGGGGCCGCTCTCAAGGCGAGGGCGGGGGCATGGCCTGGAGGGCGGGCGCCCCGGAACGGGCCGGGGCAGGCGGGCAGGCGCCCCGGAACAGGCCGGGGCAGGCGGGCGGGGGAGGCCCCGGAGCGGGCCGGGGCAGGAGGAGCGGGCCGCTGGGCCCCGGCAGGGCCTTACGTGAGCTTCCCTAGCTCGCCCGTGGCCTTCTGGTCCATCTCCTGCTTGGTGTGGACTATCTTCTGAAGCGCCTCGTAGACGCGGTAGATGTCGATAAGCTCCACCGACTCGCTGACGGGGTTCACGTTGGACATCTCCAGGAACCCCTGCTCGATGGTGGTCTGGGCGGCGGGATCGGGATCGAAGTCCGGGCTCTTGGGCACGAAGAAGTCGTACCCTTCCTTGATGAGCATGTTGGGGTCCTCGAACTCCACGAGCTCTATCTGGCCGATGACCGCGCTTTCCAGGTCCTCGTTGACGGCCTGGACCTGGCCTCCCCGCTCCACTATCACCTTGAGGGTCTGCGGAGGCACCACCCCCGCGCCCACCAGCTCGTAGCCGTCCGCGGTGACGATCTGCCCCTCGGAGTTGACGCTGAAGGTGCCGTTGCGGGAGTAGCGGATGCCGTTGGGGGTCTGTATCTGGAAGAACCCGGGGCCGTTCAAGGCCAGGTCGAGGTCGTTTTCGGTCAGCTTGAAGGGAGCCTGCCCGAAATAGGTCTTGGACTGCTTGACCAGGTATCCCTCGAAGATGGGCACGTCCTTTTTGTAGCCGGCGGTGTTCACGTTGGCCATGTTGTTGGAAGCGAGGTTCATGCGCTCCTCCTGGGCCATCATGCCCAGGTAGGTGTTGCCTGAATGGTAAGGGTAGGGTCCTACGAACATTGACGTTCCTCCGCCTCCGAGTCAGGAGGGAAAGCAAATCGGGGGCCAGATCGGCCCGGCCTTTTTTTCCGGGCGGGACTGGCCTGGGCTGGGCGACGGAAGGCTTCCGGGGCCGAGCCCTGGGAGCGGCCCGGAAAGGATAGCGGGCCAGGCCAGGGAAGGCCTGCGCGGCCGCTCCCGCGGCGCGGGAATGCCCGGGGGTGCGGCTGGCCTCCGTCAGCGCCGTCCGGCCTCCCCGGCGAGGGGAGTTCCCTCCAGGCTGCCTAAGCGTGATTCGGGCCAATTTTTCCTGGAAGGCCGCAGGGCATAAAAGACGGGGATTTTGGCAGGCTCGAGGGATGCTTCAGGATTGTCTTGAGCGCCGGATGCGGGCAGTTTGAGGATCAAGAAGAGATCTTCCGGGACCGGGAGGGCTCAGGAAAGAAATGCCCAGGGCTTCAGGGGGAAGCCAGGGAGGGTTTTCAGGCGACTTGGGCCGCTTAGGCGCATGTGAGGCCCGTACTGAGGGCCGCTGGGGCAGGGCCGGGCATCCGGCGCCGCCGAGGCGAAGGCATCCCGTTTGAAAGTCTTTCCCGTCAGCCGTCTGACTGCCGGTCGGCCGGCCACCCTTACTGAATTGCTGTCCGCCGTCATTCCTTGCGGCATGACTGGAGGCCGGCTTTCCGGCCTCAAAGGGCGCTTCCCCGTTAAGGCGGGCGGAAGAGGCATTTTCCGGGGGACGTTGGAAGCGGAAGGCGACGGGAAGGAGGGCAGGCAGAGGGCAAGGGCGGCGTGGGGAGAGGGCCGGCAAAGGCGAAGGGCGGAGAGGGGAGGAAAGCAGAGGTGAAAGGTACTGGGAGGAGGTAGAGAAGAGGCGAAAGGCAGCCCTTAGGGCTCAAGAAAAAGGTCGATGCGGCTACGGTTGCGGCCGCGGCCTGGAGGCCGATGCCGGAACGGCTGGAGGCCGGAGGGCCGAAAGCGGCAGGCGTTACCGAAGCGGGTCTTCCGCCGGTTTTCCGTATGGCGGGCTTTTCTGGAGAGAGAGGGCGGGCTCATGCCGTGGGCAAGGGCGGGCTTCGCCCTGATCGCTCCGGATGGCTCAGGGAAATCCGGATGGCTCAGGGAAAATCCGGATGGCTCAGGGAAGGCCTGAGGGCTCCAGGATGCCCCCTGCGGCCACAAGGCAACCCCCGCGAAGGTCAACGTCAAGTGCCAGGGGAGCCAAAATTTTGACTCTTTTTGGATAAATAGTTGAAATGATAACTGTTTTATTCTGGCACATGGCTTGCTTAACCCTTGTCAGCGCGAAACCGCTTTCCTTTGGGAGGAAACTGAAATGCAGCTGACAGACGCGGGAAAAGGAACGGCCGGATGCCAGGGGCAGGAAGCCTGGAACGCCCTGGAATGGGGATCCGGGTTCTGGAAAAGCCTCTTCGACGAGCTGGACTTGCCGATAATCGTGTACCGCCCTGACGGGCAGATCGTCTGGGCCAACAGGGAGGCCGCAGGGCTTCTGGGGCCTGAAGGCTGCGGCCGCGCGAGCCTTCCCGCCAGCCTCCAGCCTCTGGTGCACGGATGCCTGAGGCTCGAGGCCTTCAGCCGCGGCCGCGACGTCACGTTGGCGACCGCGGGCAACGGCCGGCCTTTGCGCTTCGTGATCAAGCGCCTCCCCTCGGAAGGCTTAGGCGATCTCATTCTGGCCGCCGGCGTCTCCTCAAAGGACCCGGAGGGCATTCAGGCGCCGGAGGGGGATCGCCCCGCGGCCGACGCCGATCCCATGGCCTTGGCGGGCGAGTTCAGCCGCACCGTCAAGGGCCCCCTGGCTGGCATTGAGCTTTACGCCTCCATCCTCGGGGAGGAACTGTCCGGGGCGGGGGAGGGCGGGCTTTCCGACATGCTCGACGAGATACGCCTGAGCGTGCGGGAGGTCAACGAGTACCTCACTTCCCTGGAGTCCATGACCAGGCCGCTTTCCCTCGACCTGAAGGGCTGGAACGTCTCCGCCCTGGTGGACGAGGCCCTGGAGGCCTTAGGCGGCCTTTTCAAGTCCAAGGGCATAGGGGTCCTGGTGGAGCACTGCGACGTGACGGTCGAGTGCGACCGGACCCTCATGGTGCAGACCTTCCTGAACCTGATCCTGAACGCCGCCGAGGCCATGCCCTGCGGCGGGAGGCTCATCGTGCGCGAGTCCCTGAACCGCTCGGGCGAGTGCGAGGTGATCTTCACGGATTCCGGCCCTGGCGTCGGCATCAACGACGTCAAGAGGATTTTCAACCCCTTTTACACCACCAAGAGCCAGAACCTGGGGCTCGGGCTCCCCGTGAGCCGGAGGATCGTGGAGGCCCACCAGGGCCGCGTGGCCTTCGGCAACGATGACGACCTGGGGGCCAGGGTGAAGGTGGTTCTGCCCTGCTTCCCCCGGCAGGCCGTCTCCGGGAAGCTCAACTAGAAGGGGCGCAGGCACGTACGCGGGGCAAGGCTCCCGTCGGCAGGGATTTTCCGGCACGGGGCCTGCAACGCCATGCGGCAGGGGTCCTCCGGACCCTTGGCCGGAACAGGCCGCTGGAATTTCCCGGGGCCTGCGGCCCGCCCGCAAGGATCAGGCCTTCAGGCCGCGGCGGTGAAGCGGAAGGCGAACGGCGACGTAAGCCAGAGAGGCCGAAGAAGCCTAAAAGACGAAAAATGACAGGCGAGGTTAATCACATGAGGGCAAAATCGATACTGGCGGCCGATCCCGACCGGAGCATGCGCTCGGCGCTGTTCACGGCACTTACCCGGCTCGGCTACGCGGTCGAGCTCGCGGAAGACGCCGACGAGGCCTTGGACAAGGCCCGCTCGCAGCCCTTCGATCTTGCCGTCTGCGACCTCAAGCTGGGCCGGGGCGGCCCCTGCGCCCTGCTCAGGGAGCTTAAGAAAATCCGGCCCGAACTCCCGGTGGTCGTGATGTCCGGCGGCGGGGGGCTGGAGGAGGCCGTGGGCGCCATGCGCGAGGGCGCCCAGGACTACCTGCTCAAGCCTTTCCCGGCCGAGGCGGTGGAGACGGCGGCGGCGCGCGCCTTCGCCCGTGCCGAAAGCCGGATCCTGGAGGAGGAGCCCGCTCGCCCCCTTCCCGGCGGCGCGGGGGACGGCCCGGGAAGCGCCGGCGAACGCCCCATCGTCAGCGCCAGCCCTGTGATGGCCAGGCTTCTCGGGCTGGCCAGGAATCTGGCTAATTCATCCGCCACGGTCCTGCTCCAGGGGGAGTCAGGGACCGGCAAGGAGCTTCTGGCCCGCTATATCCACACGATGTCGCCCAGGGCCGCCGGCCCGTTCGTGGCCGTGAACTGCGCGGGCCTCCCGGAGAGCCTCCTGGAGTCCGAGCTTTTCGGGCACGAGAAGGGCGCCTTTACCGGGGCCTTGTCGCGCAAGGCCGGGAAGTTCGACCTCGCCTCAGGGGGCACGCTCCTTCTGGATGAGATCAGCGAGATGGACATCAGCCTCCAGGCCAAGCTTCTGCGGGCCCTCCAGGAGGGCGAGATCGATCCCGTGGGCGGCAAGGGCCCGCACAAGGTGGATGTGCGGGTGATCGCCACCACCAACCGGAGGCTCAAGGACTGGGTGGACGAGGGCAAGTTCAGGGCGGACCTGTACTACCGCCTCTACGTCATGCCCTTCTTTATTCCCGCCCTCCGGGAACGCCGCGAGGACATCGTGCCCCTGTCCGAGCATTTCCTCGGCAAGTACTCCCTCCAGTACGGAAGAAGCGTCCGCGGCTTCACGCCCGAGGCCCTGGAGGCCTTGCTCGCGCACGACTGGCCCGGAAATATCCGCGAGCTGGAGAACGCGGTGGCCAGGGCGGTCCTCATGACCGCAGGCGACAGCGTGGACTCCCAGGACATCTTCATGGACGAGGCGGGCTTCATGGCCGCCCTGGAGAAGAACAGCGAGGTTTCCGCGGCGGCTGAGGCCGCCGCCGCGGAAGCGGCAAAGGCCGCCGCCGCTTCCGCCGCCCCGGAAGGCGCGCCGGAAAGCGCCGTGGCGGCCGCCTTTGAGGCGAGGCCGAAAGACGCGGGAGCCTATGCCGCTGCCGGGGATTCCGCCGAAGGCGCCGGATCCTCCCTGGCCTACGCTGACAGCGAGACCCCGGCCGGGGCCGGAGTGATCCTGGCCGTGAACGACCCTGAAAGCCGCGGGCGCGCCTGCGGCTTCGGGCAGGATTTCGCGTCCCATGCTTCCCTGGAGGAGGCAGGCGAGGGCCCCCTGGAGGCGTCGGTTTCAGGTGTCGCCTCCGAGGCTGCGGGCGCCTTGTTCGGCGCGGCGGCCGAGCGCCTTCCCGTGATGACCATCGAGCAGATGGAGAGGCGCCTTATCGGCAGGGCCCTGGACGAGACCTCCGGCAACCGCACCCATGCGGCCAGGCTCCTGGGCATCAGCGTGCGCACTCTCCGCAACAAGCTTAACGAGTACCGGAACGGCGCCCTCCAGGAAACGAGCGCCGCGGCAGGCTGAAGCCTTCGGCCTTTCTCAGGCCGCTTCAGATTATTCAGAAATGAAAGAAAAAGCTCCGTCTGGGAAGCCACGGAATAGGTTTATTGGCGGTATTGGGGATTTAGCCGAACCAGGCGGAGATCCCCCGGCTTGGCGGCAAGGCGGATAGTAAAAAATATTCCGAATTGAATAAAATAAGCGGCCCGGTGCCTCCAGAGAAGGGAGGCCCCGGGCCGCTTCGCGTTTGCGCAGAGGAGCCCCGCCCCGGCCGGAGGCGTGATCGGCCTGAAGGGCACGGCTGGCCGGTGGCGGGACCGGCCTGAAGCCGGTCAGCCCGCGGCGGGTCAGCCTGAAGCGGATCCGCCTGCGGCGGTGTTGTCCAAGAGGGCCGCCACTGCGGATCGGGCGGGGCGGCTAGCGGGCCGACTTGGCCGCGCGGGCGGCGGCCGCGGTTTCGGGGGAACCTGAGGCGGCCGGGGCGACTGCGGCTTTGGGCTCGCCGGAGGCCGCGGCCTGCACGGGCCTGGGGCGGGGCTTGAGGGCAGGCTTTGCGGGGAGGCTCAAGGCCTTCTTGATGCCGCGGGCGGCCTGCTTGATGCGCTGGACGTTCTCCACCAGGGCGAAGCGCACGAAGCCCTCGCCTCCGCTTCCGAAGCCCAGGCCCGGGGAGACGGCCACCTGGGCCCTGGAGATGAGCATCTTGGCGAACTCCACCGAGCCCAGGGCCTGGAACTCATCGGGAATGCGCGCCCACAGGAACATGCCCCCCAGGGGAGGCTCCACCTGCCAGCCCGCCTTCAGGAGGCCGTCCACCAGGGTGTCCCGGCGCTCGAGGTAAGTCCGGCGGATCTCTTCCACGCAGTCCTGAGGCCCGTTGAGGGCGATGATGGCCGCTATCTGGATAGGCTGGAAGGCGCCGTAGTCCAGGTAGCTCTTGATGCGGGTAAGGGCGGCGACCATTTTGGAGTTCCCGCAGATGAAGCCCACGCGCCAGCCGGCCATGGAGTAGCTCTTGGACAGCGAGAAGGCCTCCACCGAGATGTCTTTCGCGCCGGGGGCCTGGAGGAGGCTGGGGGCCTGGTAGCCGTCGAAGCAGATGTCGGCGTAGGCGAGGTCGTGGACAATGAGGATCTTGTGCTCCTTGCAGAATTCCACGAGCTTGACGAAGAAGTCCGGGGTCACCACCGCCCCGGTGGGGTTGTGGGGGAAGGAGATGACGAGCATCCGGGGCCGCGGCCAGGTCTGGCGCACCGCCACCTGGAGGTCCGCGAAGAAGTCCCGGCCCGGGCCGATGGGCACGCTTCTGAGGTCCCCCCCGGAGATGATGGCGGCGTAGGAGTGGATAGGGTAGGTGGGGTCAGGGGCCAGGACCACCTCGCCGGGGGTGATGGTGGCCAGCGTCAGGTGGGCCAGGCCCTCCTTGGCGCCTAAGGTGGCCACGGTCTCGGTGTCGGGGTCAAGCTCCACCCCGAAGCGGCGTGAATACCAGGAGGCGATGGCGTGACGGAGCTTGGTGATGCCTTTGGACGCCGAGTAGCGGTGGTTGGTGTCCTTGCGCGCCGCCTCGACCAGCTTGTCCACGATGTGGGGAGGGGTCCCCAGATCGGGGTTTCCCATGCCCAGGTCGACGATGTCGGCGCCCGCCCGCCTCGCCGACATCTTGAACTCGTTGACGGTGGCGAAGACGTAGGGGGGGAGGCGGTTCATCCGCTGGAACTCGAAAAGGCCGTCTGTCATCACTCAAACCTCCGGTCGGGCGCCCGCCGGGCGCGGGACGTGCCGCTGCCGGGCGGCGGCGGCTCATAAAAGATAAAATTGTAGCAGAAACCGTCAGTTTCGCGCGAAAAAAATATCGCCCTGAAGGCCTGAAGCGCTGGAGGCCCGGAGAGCTGGAGGCCCGGAGAAGGCAGGCCGCTGAAGCACAAGGAAAGCCAAGCCAAGCCAGGGCGGGCTAAACTGGGGCAGGCCAGGGCAGGCCAGGGCAGGCCAGGGCAGGCCAGGGCAGGCCAGGGCAGGCCAGGGCAGGCCAGGGAAGGCCAGGGAAGGCCAGGGAAGGCCAGGGAAGGCCAGGGAAGGCCAGGGAAGGCCAGGGAAGGCCAGGGAAGGCCAGGGAAGGCCAGGGCAGCTTGGCCAAAGCAAG
>JAITRL010000070.1 GCA_031288415.1 Deltaproteobacteria bacterium
TCTCCGCTGCGGGAGAAGCCACGCGGCTGGTGTCCAGGCCGAAATATTTCTTAGGTCCTGATCTGCTGAAGCGGCGCCTGGCCGAGGACAGGGGCCCGGACCCGGCCGGCGGGCTTAAGCCGTTGGCTCTGGGAGGGCATCATATGATCCGGCTGGCTACGAGATTCGGAACCCTGGACCTGTCCGGCGTGGACCCGGAGAAGAAAATGGCCCGGCAGAGGATGCTTCCGGCGGCGGCCGAGGTCGGGATGCCGGGCACGGCGGGAGGGGGGGCCTGGGACATGGCGGATGCCTTGCCGCGCGAGTCCCTTACATTGCATGGGTCCAGACGGACAACCTCAGGCCTGAACGCGGGCCCTCCGGCTGGAGGCCGGACCCCTCTTCCCACAGGCGGCCCCAAAGCAACGGCTGCCTCGCCATGCGGAAGAAAACAGGCGGCCAGGCCTTCAAGCAGGCGTATGACGGAAGGCAACTGCGGCTGTCCGGGCAGGAGTTCCCTTGGATTATGGATGTGGTCTGAGACCTAGGCCCTACCGCATCTAGGGCATGTGCTGCCTCGACAGTGCCCTGGATCTCGAGACGGCTGGCCTGTGCCTCAAGAAGCGCTCTGATGGCCACGCATGGTAATGGAGGTCAACCCGACAACCCCGAGCGGCAGTACAGGGCGCAATAAGCGACTGCGATTCGAGGCCGGCCGGGGACGCGGGGGCGGAGAGCTTCCGGCTCAGCGGCGTAAGTCCTGAGAATACCGGTTACCCCAACAGGCGCTTCAACCGCTGCCCGGTTCCGGCCGGGACAGCCGGCAGGATCAGGGGGGCGGGGCTCTAAATGCCCGTCCGGGTCAAGGACGGGCGGGCTTCGCTTACGGCCGGTCCAGGGGGGCAGCGGCTTCAGGGCAAAGACATTGTTCCGCATCCGCGGCAAGGCGACCGCGCTAAGCAGCCTCAAGCCGCGCCGGTACATGCCCGGCGCGCCTTGAGGCCATGCGTCTCCAGGACTCGCGGCCGGGGTTTTCGTAGCGCGCCGCAGGGATGGCAGGCTGAAAAGACAGCGGACATGCGGAACCGCTTAGGGAAATATCCCGCGAGCGCAAGAAAAGGGCGGCCATTCCGGGGATAAACCGCGAAAGGCCGCCCAACGGAAAACCGGATACGCCTTTTCTAACGCTTGACGAGCCGGAAAATCAAAGCCCGCGTAACTTTAAGCGGCATAGGCGCCGGGACGGCAGGCCTGACCCGCTGAATCGGGCGGCAATCCCCTGATTCCGGCAGTGACCGGCAATCAGGCAGGCCGGCAGCGTAAGCCGGGGCCCGCGATGTGGCGGCGGAAGGGTCGTCTAGTACTCGTACTTCAGCCCCACGTAGAAGTTCCTGCCGGGGCCGGGATAATCGTAGTAAATCTCGTTGTTGGAGTCGAGGAGGTTTTTGGCCTCCACCCGGAGCTTGAGCTTCCCGTACCGGCCGTCCCGGCCGATTTCCCAAAGGCCCTTTTCCAGCGAGAGGTCCAGGGCCACGAAGTCCGAGCCGCGCCAGACAGGCGAGGAAGCCAAGGCAACGTTGCTGAATTTCCAGTAGTAGGTCGGCCCGACATGCACGGCGTTGGCGTTGGCCATGAGATCGATGCCCGGGTGCCTGAACGTCACGCCGTAAGACAGCGTCCATTTCGGCACGTTCGGCATGGTGTCGACGTTTCCGTTTCCGGAAATATAATACTCGTCCTTGTTCCTGCGTTTCGTCATGTACGTGAGATTGACGTACGGCTCCAGCTGGAAACCGGCGTCGAAAGCCTCTCCGAGATCCGCCTTTAAGGCGATCTCAAGGCCGGCGGTCTCCGACTGCTTGAGGTTGACGTGCTTGACGGGGTAACCCGTGCCTTCAATCCTGTCTTTCCATACGGTCGAGAAATAGGTCACGCTGGAACTGAAGAACCGCCAGTAGGCGTCGAAGCCGAACTCGAACGTCTTGCTGCGCTCCGGCTTAAGCCCCGGGTTCGGCAGATACGGGTACTGGCCGGATACCCCTCCCAGGAATTCCCAGGCGGTAGGCATCCTGAACCCTTCGGAGTAATTGGCGCGAAGCTTCAGCCATTCAGCCGGAATATACGCGATGCCGAACGATTTGGCGAAATTGGTCTCGCTCCTGCTCAGCCCGTCAGGCGATCTGTTGCGGAAGTCCACGTCGTCGAACCTGGCTCCCAGGGAGACGAACAGCCTGTCGTCGAAAAGCCTGACTTTGGACGACAGGTAGACGCCGAAATCGTTGAAGACGTTGTCGCCCTCGTAATCGGCCCTTATCTTGTACCTGCTGAAGTCGAATCCCAGGTCTATGTCGACGTAGCCGCCGTTATAGCCTATCGCTCCCCCGTAATTGTACACGTCCTGGAGGATGAGATCATCGTCTTGGCCGAAGAGATAGTCATTGTAGCGGGCGATCCTCCTGTATTCGGACCTGGTGAAGAACACCGACCAGTCAAACGTTCCGCCTTGCGTGGCCCCGTCGTAGGTGAGGCCGTAGCTGGTTTGGGTAAGGCGAAACTCGTTATACGGCGTGAACGGGGTTCCGGCGGGGTGGAGGACTGGTATCTCCCTGAAGGAGATCGAGGGAAACTCGCTGTCGCTCTCGCGCTTGGAGAAGCTGACGCCGATCCTGTGCCTTTCGGCGAACGCGTAGCCGAACTCGGCCATAAGGTTCTTCTGCCCGGCCGAGGTCCGCGGGAACTGTTCCCCCCCCTTGACGGAGTATGAACCCCTGTCCATGTAGCTCGCGCTGACGGAGAAGTCGAAACCCCCGTAAGCGCCGTTGACGGAGACGGAACTCTTGATCAGGTTCCATGTGCCTATGCCTGTTTCGGCGGTCAACGAGACGCCGTCCGCGGCCCTGTTTTTCGTGATGACGTTGATGACGCCGCCCATGGCCGCCGATCCGTACTGGATCGCCGCAGGGCCGCGGATTATCTCGATCCTCTCGATGTTGTCGAGGGGAACCTCCTTCACGTCGGTTATGCCGGTGCGGTGGCCGTTGACGAGAATGAGGACGACTGAACCGGTCTGCACGTTGACCCGGCGGGATATCCCCCTGATCATGAGTATGGCCGAGGTGCCGGTATCCTGCATCGCGAACCCCTGCTGCTTGAGAAGCTCGGACAGATCATCGGCGGGGGCGAGTTCGACGTCTTCCCCGGACAGTACGGTTATGTTGCTCGACACCTCGCGCAGCCGCTCTGCCGCGCGGCTGGCCGAGACTACCACCGTGCCCAGAAGCTCGGACGTGCCAGTGACGTCCGCGTCGTCTTGAGCCGTCGCGGCTGCGGCCGGACAGGCGATAGCCGCCGCAAGAACGGCGGCGGCAAGCTCCCTGCTGATCATGATGATTCTCCTTGTCGCGCGGCCACGGTCCCTCCAGGCGTAGCGGTAATACGGAACATGGCCGATATGACTGGACGCGCAAGCGTCTTCCGATCAAGACCGCGCGCCTGGGGAGCGTATCCCGGCGGATTTTCCGGAGCCGAAACCGTCCTGGCGCGCGGGCGCCCAAAATTAAAACATATCCTGTTTCATGAGATGACTTCCAAACGTGCCGGCCGCGAACCGGGCGCGGCCGGCCGCTTTAGCGTTCGGTTTCAAAGGCTGCTTACGGTTTTCCCTGGCCGGCCGCCGTTCACTTTCCGCTTGCGCCTGACAAAACGCCTGACATCCGCATTATGCGCCTCGCGGAAGCCTGGCCGCCTGCCCAGGCTCCTCCATGCCTTTGAAACTTCCGCCTCTCTTAGCGATGCCGGCCATTATACCAGACACAATACCCGCCATGTCCAGCCGAATTGACGCGGCGTGTACAGAGCGAAAACGCGCGCCGTGACGGGCGGCACGCCGTTCGAAGCGTCTCTCGCGCGCGCGGCGGCTGCCCGTGATCGCGTGATCATCCGGATCATCAGGTTTTAATGAGCCGAACATGTCCCTGACCATGATGAATTCCGGCCTTCTTCTCCTCTCATCGGAAAAGCCGGCGCGTTTCCTTTCCTCTCCCGTCTCCGCGGGCAAGTTGGATCCGCCATGGCCAATGATCGCGCCGCCAGGCCCGAAGCCGCATTTCCGCCGCCCGGCCGCGCATGACCCGCGGCACGTCCAAGCGCCCGGCTGACCGGCTGCCGGGCTTCCCGTCAAGGATCAGGAAAGCCGCTTCTGCTTGAGGATTAAGCCATGATACGGCCGCGTCAGCCGCTTCTCAGTTTGGATCGGATCTCCTCCTGCGCGCCTGCCCGGCTTCTTCCTGAGGCATGTTCCCGCGGCCTTCAAGCCGCCGTCATGCCTTGCCGGAGGACAAGCTCAAAACCCAGGACAGCGCCTTTCCTTACCGTCAATTCCGGCCCCTGGGCGGAGGTTCCTCCGGCTCGGCAAGAGCGGCGCTCCTCGCTTCAGCGGGGTCTTGCCTCGGAGGCCGGCCGGAGCGCCGCCGGTCCCCGAGGCCTTGGCGCCTTTCCTCGCTGCCCCGCCGCCCCGGTTTGCCGGCGCCGGTTACGGGAAACCCGGGTCTGCCGGCTGCGGAGACGCCGGGTTCGCCGTCCGGGGCCGTCAAGACAATCCGGGCTCTCAGGTCAGTCTACTGCCTCAAAGGACCTGCCTTCCGCCTGGCCGCGGAGAACGGCTGGCTCTTCCCCGTTACTGTCGGGTTTTTCGGCTGTCCGTGTAAAGGAACCTTCCATGTGCCATAAAGTTTATCAAATTTTATGAATTTTTATATCTATGCCTTAGCCTGTCCTGCGAACATGCCTGACATCGCCTCGAATCACCGCGCACGGCTTGTCAGGTCCCGACTGCCTGTGGTATGTTATCCCTTTAAATTTTTGACCTTCCCATCGTTAACTCTTTCTTCATTAAATTTTCCAAAATTCTGAATACCTAATACCTTTTCATGTGTCACGGCTTCGTTCATCAAATGCGGCGTGATTAACGTGACACGGCGCAGACTCCTTATTGCCGCCATGACCGGAAGCCTTAAACTTCACGCCCCCTTGTCTTGCCGGGGCCTGCCATCGCGTCAGCGCGCGCTTCCCCCACGTACCTT
>JAITRL010000048.1 GCA_031288415.1 Deltaproteobacteria bacterium
TAAGCCTTCCGCCGCGGCTGCGGGAAGCCCGCACCCGGCGCAGGGCCTGGACGATGATCCCCTCGCCGGGATCTCTCCCGACATCGGCAAGATCAAGCCCGGAGCGCTTGCCGGAGGGAGCGCCCCCGCCAAGGCTCTCTCGCCCGTGCGGGCTCCTGGCGTGAGCGTGGCCCCTCGACCGGCCCCCATAGAGCCCGAGGCGCCGCAGCCTCCCCCGGAACCCCTCGGGCCGGGGGAAGGCGCGGCGGTAGTGACGTTCTCTCCAGGACTCCTGACCCTCATAGGCCTTCCCGAGCGGCCGCCCGAAAACGGCCTCGACTTCTTCATGAACGTCTTCCATCCCGGCGACGGCGTGGTACTGGCAGAGCTGATCCGCGGCCTCGTGGACGGGCGCATCCCTTCCTTCAATTTCGAGCACCTCCTGTGGAACGCCCGTACCGGCACCTGGGAGAGGTGCTCCAGCTCGGGCGAGGCGCGCCTGAGCCCTGACCGCCTGCGGGTGGACGTGACGGCGATCATCGGGATCATCCACACCAACGAGATCTTCGACGCCTCCGTGAACTCCCTGGGCGCCTTGCCGTGGCGCAGGCCCGGGCCGGGCGAGGGACAGGCCCTCATCTCCAAGGACGACCATTACCGGGTGATGCTGGACACCTTGCCCACGGTCTGTACCATCTGGGACAGCAACTTCAACCAGATAGAGTGCAACGAGGCCGTCACGTCCCTGTTCGGGGTGCCTGACAAGAAGACCTTCTTCGACTACTACCCTCTGCTCTCGCCCAGGTTCCAGCCAGACGGCCAGACCTCCGAGGCGGCCAACCTCAAGAACCTCCGGCGCGCCTTTCAGGAGGGCTACGCCCGCTACGAGTGGCTCTTCCAGACCATGGAGGGCGACCCTATCCAGTCGGATGTCACCCTGGTCAAGGTGACCGGGGGCCGCAGCAGGATCCTGGTCAGCTACATCAACGACCTGCGCGAGCTGAAGGCGACCGAGGCCGAGCTCGAGCGCGAGAGGGCGCTCCTGCAGAAGATCCTGGACCACAGCCCGGTGGCCTTCCTCGTCAGCGTGAACGGGAAGATCCGCTTCCTCACGCCCTTCGCCAGGAAGACTTTCGGGGTCAACATCGCGGACTCGGTGACAAACATCTTCTACAGCCAGGAGCAGGGGGTCTTCGTCTCGCGGGCGCTCGACAAGAAGGGAAAGCTCTCCTGGCAGGAGGTGGAGATCAAGTCACGGGACGGCGGCAAGCTGCACATGCTTCTCAACGCCTTCAAGTCCGACTATTCGGGGTCCATAGGCCACCTCTACTGGCTTATGGACATCACCGAGATAGCCGAGAAGGAGAGGGCCTTGAACGAGGCCCGCGTGGTGGCGGAGGCCTCCACCAAGGCGAAGAGCGAGTTTTTGGCCAACATGTCCCATGAGATCCGTACCCCCATGAACGCCATCATCGGGCTGTGCCACCTGGTGCTCCAGACGGACCTTTCCCCACAGCAGCTGGAGTACATTTCGCGGACCCAGAGCGCGGCCAAGGCGCTTCTGCGCATAATTAACGACATCCTGGACTTCTCCAAGATAGAGGCGGGCAAGCTCGAGATGGAGCACACGGAGTTCCAGCTCGAGGACGTGCTCACGGAGGCCATAGAGCTGCAGAGCCTGCGCGCCCAGGAGAAGAACCTCGAGGTCTACCTGGACATGCCGGAGATGAACCTGCCGGTCATGATAGGCGACCCGGTGCGCCTGTCCCAGGTCATCAACAACCTTTTGTCGAACGCCATAAAGTTCACCTCCGAGGGCGAGGTCGGCATCAAGGTGGAACTCGACGCCGAGATACCTCTCACGGCCACCGTGCGCTTCACGGTGATGGACACCGGCATCGGCCTCACCCAGGAGCAGGTGGGCAGGCTGTTCACCCCGTTCACCCAGGCCGACTCCTCCACCACCCGCAAGTACGGGGGCACGGGTCTCGGGCTCACCATCACCAAGCGCCTGGTGGAGATGATGGGGGGGGAGATCTGGTGCAACAGCGAGCCGGGCAAGGGGAGCGTCTTCGCCTTCACCGTGCGGCTGGGCCTCAAGGACCGCTGGGTGCGCTCAGACAGCCCGCCGCCGTTCCGGGGGAGGCTCGCCGCGGCCGCGGACGATAACCCCTCTTCCCTCCAGGTCCTCTCCACCGGCCTGATCCGGCTGGGCTTCGAGGTCATGCGCTTCCCCGCGGGCGAGCCCCTCGTCAAGAAAATCCAGGCCCTCAAGAAAAACCCTGAGGCGCATCTTCCGGATCTCATCGTCTGCGACTGGGAGATGCCGGGCATGAACGGCCCCGATACGGTGGCCGCCGTGTTAAAGGCCAGGGAGCCCGCCTGGAAGCCGTACGCCTTCCTGGTGGTCTCCGGGCCCGTGACGGCCCCGCAGCAGGAGCTCGCCACCAAGTGCGGGGCCCCTACCGTGCTCTCGAAGCCCTTCTCCCTGACGGGCCTGAGCGCGGCTTTGACCGAGGTGTTCAGCAAGGCCCCGGTCCGCGCCCGCCGCGCCCCCAAGAGTTCGGACCATTCCGAGCTGGTCTCTCACCTCAAGGGCACCCGCCTTCTTCTGGTGGAGGACAACGAGGTCAACCAGCTCGTGGCCAGCCGCATCCTCAAGAAGGCCGGCTTTCAGGTGGCCATCGCCAACAACGGCCGCGAGGGGGTCGAGATGTTCGCCAAAGGCGGGGGCTACGCCTTGATCCTCATGGACATACAGATGCCCGAAATGGACGGGCTGGAGGCCACCAGCGCCATCCGCGCCCTCCCCCAGGGAAAGGACATCCCCATCGTGGCCATGACCGCCCACGCCATGACCGGTGACCGCGAGCTGAGCATCAGGAGCGGCATGAACGATCACGTCAACAAGCCGATAGACGTGCATGAGCTCTTCAAGACCCTGGCCCGCTGGATCCCCGGCGGCTCCCCGGCGCCAGCCGCCGCCGCGCCGGCGCCTGGCGCCGGGGGTCCGGCCGGCTCCGCGGCTGGAGACGGAGGCGGGACAGGAGTCAAGGCCGGCCCTGCTCCCTCCGTAGCGGCGTCCGCTTCCGCTTCCTCCCCGGAGTCGGCTCCAGGCCCCGTTTCCTCCCCTGAGCCGGCTCCAGGCGCCGCTTCCTCCCCGGAGGCGGCTCCAGGCGCCGCTTCCTCCCCTGAGTCGGCTCCAGGCGCCGCTTCTTCCCCTGAGGCGGCCCCAGGCGCCGCTTCCTTCCCTGAGCCGCCGCCCGGCTCTGCCGCCCCGCTCGGCGGGCCCGTCGCCGCGGTCGCCGCGCCGGAAGGCATTCCCCGTCAGGCCCACCAGGCGGAGCCTTTCCAGGGTTCTCCGGCGGTTGCGCTTCCCGAGACTCAGGGCACGGAAACTAAGCCTCCGGCGCCCCAGTCCCCTGAGGCCGCGGGAGAGGCCCCGAACCCGGAGGCCGCCTAGCTCGCGCATCCGGAACCCGCGCCGGAGGGGGGAGCGACGGCCAGCGCCATTGGCCGCCGCCGCGGCCAAAGGGCCTGCGGACGGACATGGCGGTCCAGGCCTGGGAGGCGATCCCTCCTAAGGCGCCCCTTTACCGGCCCTTGCCGCGGACAGCCGTTGCCAGGCCTTGGGAAAGGCCCGCGTCGGCCGCGGCCCCGGAGGCGAGCGGCGGCGTTCGGGCCTTAAGGCGAAGCTAAGGCGCCAGGGCCGGAAGCTTGACGACGGGGCGAACGTCAACCAAAATGGTGCCCTTGTCACGGCATGCCTGGGCTTGCGCTTCAGGCATGCGGGGGGGAGCCTTCCCTTCCCGGCCCTTCCAGGTCCCGGAAGCCGTTTTTCAGGCGGTCGCGGCAGGCTTTGGGCGGCGAATTCCGCCTTCACCTGACGGCCTGAGCCGTTGCCGCCTCTTGACGGCCTGAGCCGCTTCCGCCGGGCGGCCTGTGCCTGCCGGCCAGCGGCGGCAAGGCGTGGCTTGCCGGCGGGACTTCCCGTTTTGCCCCGCAAGGCCTGTTCCGGGCGGCCTTCAGGGGACAGAGGCGGCGCCTCCGGGTCTTTTTTTAGCTCCTCACCTGCGATGAAGGGCTGAAAAAGGGCCTCGGCCTCAGGCCGCCTTCCCTGCCCGGGTCGCGCGGGTCCCTAGCCCCGAGCGCGATCGCTCCCCCCGACGCAGACCGGGCGGGCGCCCAGGCGCCGGCCCGCCTCAGTCATAGCCCGGCCGCCCTGGCCTTATGAGGCCGGGCGGCCAGGAAAGAGGCCCTCATGACCCCCCCGCCCTGCGGAACCTCGCCCTGTAGTCAGCATTACCCTGCCGCCGGCCCCGCCGGGAGTCCCGGCGACCCACCTGCCCTCTCCTCCGAAGCGCCCTGCGGGGAGCCGTCCGCTTCCGCCTTCGCGCCGCTGGAACTGGCTGACAGGCCAGTCTTCCGGGCCCTGGAGGCGGCCAGCCCCCTGGAAGGATCGGACGCCTCCTTCACGAACCTCTTCATCTGGCGGAACTACTACCGGTTCGCCTGGAGCCGGGCCGGGGACGCCCTGTGTGTCATGGCCAGTCCCTTGGACGGGCAGCCCTTCTGCCTGCAGCCCCTGGGAGCCCCGGAAAGGCTCGAGGCCTGGGATTTCATGGCCGCCCGCATGCGGGAGCTCTCCCTGGCGCCTTTGTTCTCCCGGGTGCCCGAGCGGGAGGCCGAGATAATCAGGGCCGCCCGGCCGGACTGGGAAGTCGAGCCGGACCGCGACAACGATGACTACGTCTACGACGCGGCCAAGCTCCGGACCCTCTCCGGGCGCTCCATGCACCAGAAGAAGAACCATTACAACCATTTCATCCAGAATAACCGGGCGGAGTTTTTGCCCATCACCCGCAGCCTGTTTCCCGAGCTCAAGCGGGTGGAGGACAAATGGCTCACCCTCAAGGCTGAAAGGGAGGCTGCCGGGGATGCCACTCACCTGGCCCTCGAGAGGGAAGCCATCCACTCCATCTTGGAACGTTTCGAAGACCTGGGCCAAAGGGGGCTGGCCATACGGATCGACGGGGCCATAGAGGCCTTCACCGTGGGGGAGATGCTTTCCCCGGACACCCTTCTCGTGCACATCGAGAAAGGCAACCCGGAGATCAGGGGGATCTACGTGGCCCTCTGCTCCCACTTCGTCAGGGAGGTTTTCCCTGAAGCGGCTTTCGTCAACCGCGAGCAGGATCTCGGGCTCCCCGGCCTGAGGCGTTCCAAGGAATCCTTGAAGCCTCATCACTTCGTGAGGAAATTCAAGGTGAAGCCGCGGTAATGCCCGGCCCGGCAAGCGCCGGGCGCAGGCCTGGCGCGTGCCGGCAAGACATGAAAGGCCGCGCGCGGCCGGAAAGAGAGCCTTCCCCGGGGCCGTTCGGCCTGCGGGCGCCGCCTGGCCTGCCGGCCGACGTGTACTGGGCCTTTGCCGGCAATGAGGGTCAGCGCGCCGGGCGCCGGAGGCCTGCCGGCGGCAAGGCCAAGAGCCGCAGGCCAGGGCCGCGGAACGGCTCCGGCCCGCTGAGCGCCGGGCAGGGTTGGGAAGGCGGGGAAAAGCCGGGGGACGTCCGGCGCTCAGGCGGCTGAGGGGACGGTTGAGACGCCTGAACGCCTGAACGCCTGAGGTTGTTTTTGCCTTGATAGAAGCGATCTGCTAGAATCAGCAGACGTTTTCCCTCAGTTTCCTGCGCCCGCAGCCTCGCCCTTGCCGTTCCCGGAGACGCGCTTCTTGACGAAGATCGAACCCAAATCCAGAGCCTGGGACTGTTCCGCCCCGGGCAAGGCGGGGTCCGCGCAAGGCCCCCGAACGCGCCACGCGGCCGGCCGGGCCGCCGCGCAGGCCGCTCTCCCGCAGGCGCTCCGCTCCGCCGGCGTCGCGGTTCTCGCGGCTTTCCTGGCCTCGGCCTGTTCTCCAGTGTCCGATGAGGAGATGGAGAGGCTCAGGGTCGAGACCGAGGCCCTGGCGGCCGAGCTTTCCCGGCTCAAGAACGAGTCGGAACTCCTGGACAGGGCCCTGACCAACGTCTATCGGGAGAAGGACAGGGTGGTGGACCGCCTGAACGTGCTTAGCGGCGACCCTTCGGCCCTTGCCGAGGACGCCGCCGCGCCTGCGGCAGGCGATGCCGCAGGCGCGGCGGGCGACGGGACCGCTCCGGCCGGCGGGGCGCAGCCCGGCGCGCCGGGAGCCGCCGGAGAAACTGCCGGCAGAAAGACCCACGCGGTCAAGAGCGGCGACTACCTGTCCGGCATAGCCAGCAGCAACGGCACGACCGTGCAGGAGCTGCTGAGGCTTAACCCGTACCTTGCCAGCAGACCGGCGAACGTGATCTGGGAGGGGGACCAGCTGATCCTCCCCGACTGAAAAGGAGCTCATGGACACCCGCGCCGACTTCAGAAAATGCCGCAGGGTCACCGTCAAGATAGGAAGCCGCGTAATCTGCAACGACCAGGGGCTGGCCTACGACAGGCTCAGGGCGCTGTCGGGACAGGTGGACCTGCTCCGCAGGCGTGGCATGGAGGTGATCCTGGTCTCCTCAGGCGCGGTCGCGGCCGGCCGCCGGAAGCTCAAGGGCCCCGCCGGGCGTCTGACCATCCAGATGAAGCAGGCCTGCGCCGCGGCAGGGCAGGTGGCCCTCATGACCGCCTGGGAGAAGGCCCTCTCCGCCCATGACCACAGGGCGGCCCAGATACTGCTGACGGCCGACGATCTCGCCGACAGGCACCGCTTCATCCACGCGAAGAACACCCTCGTGACCCTGCTGGAGCTCAAGGCCATCCCCGTCGTGAACGAGAACGACACCGTGGCCTTAGACGAGCTCAAGTTCGGGGACAACGACACACTGGGGTCGCTGGTGGCGTCCCTGGCCGAAAGCGATCTCTTCGTGAACCTGTCGGACATAGACGGGTTCTTCGAAAGCGATCCCCGGACCGGCGCCGGGCCGCAGCTGATCCGGCAGGTGGACAGGGTGAGCCCCGCCGTGCTTGCCAAGGCAGGCGCCCGCGAAGGGTCGGAGGACGGCACGGGAGGCATGTTCACCAAGGTCCGCGCCGCGGGCAGGCTCGCGGAGCGCGGCATGGCCAGCGTCATCGCCAACGGCCTGACCCGCGACGTGCTCCCCCGGCTCATGGACGGCGAGGACCTGGGGACCTTCTTCAGGCCTTCCGGCAGGCCCCGCCGCGCCAGGAAGCACTGGCTGGCCTTCGCGGCCAGGCCCAAAGGCCGGCTTTTCGTGGACGCCGGGGCGGCCAAGGCCATCACCGAACAGGGCAAGAGCCTTCTGCCCAAGGGGGTGCGCGGCCTCCAGGGGCTGTTTGCCGCCGGGGACGCCGTGAACATCATGTCCCAGGAAGGCGAATCTTTGCTGGGCGTGGGCCTGGTGAACTACCCCAGCCCGGAGCTGACGCGGATCATGGGCCTTGCGAGCCATGAGATCGAGGGCATCCTGGGCTTCTGTCACTCCGAGGAAGTGATCCACCGCGACAACCTGGTGATTTACGACAAGCCTGCGGCCTGAGGGCAAGGGGGGCTTCCGCGCGCTCAAGCCCTTGCATAGGGAAGGGATCTGCATGGGCACGCCGGCCCGAGGATTTTTACGCAGTTCCGCCCCGGCGGCGCGGGCCGACGAAGGGGGTCAGACGCAGCCCAGGGGCGGCATGCGTTCTGCGCGCGCCCGGGGGGCGCGGCGGGCCGTGCCGGGTAGAGGCGCTTATGCCCACGCCGGGCCCCTGAGACCCGAAGCTCCGCCTGCGCCGCGCGGACGGCGGCTCCGGCCGCCGCCGGGGAAAAGGTTCCCTGGCCGCGCGGCCCGCCGCTGATTTTCCTGAGGGGGCATGAAGCCCGGTTGGAGCGCGGGAACGACATAGCGTCCTTTTTGGCCTTCAAATTCCGGACGTGAGCCGCAAGGCGGCAAAGGACAACGAAAATGGATGCCGGCAAAGCCGAAATCCTCGCGTACCTGGAGGGGAAAAAGCAGTTTCTGATACCCGTTTACCAGCGCCCCTACAGTTGGGGGCATGAGCAATGCGAACGCCTGTGGAATGATATAACCGCATTGCACAGGGACGGCCGGAAAGGGCATTTTTTAGGCTGCATAGTCCGCATCCTTGAGGCGAAGGCCGGGGATGTGGCGAAACAAACGATAATCGACGGGCAGCAGCGGCTTGCCACCGTCACTGTCCTGCTTGCCGCGCTGCGCGATCATATCGCGGAAAGCGGCTCCGATGAGGTAAGGGCCGCTGACATAACGGAGTCATATCTCATCAATCCCCGCCAACCCGGCGATGACCGCTATAAGCTCGTGCTCGGTGAAACTGATCAAGAGGAGCTGCGGGGGCTTGTCGAGGGGTTCCCTCCGCGTGACGGGCCGGAGTCGAGGATTCGCGCGAACTATGCCTACTTTAAGGTGGAGATCGCCAAAGGTGATCCGCCGCCGGGCGGGATATACGAAGCCGTCAGGAAACTCCAGATAGTCGACGTGATACTCGAACGCGACAGGGACGAGGATCCGCAGGCCATTTTCGAGAGCCTGAATTCCACGGGCCA
This sequence comes from Deltaproteobacteria bacterium, assembly GCA_031288415.1. Taxonomy (GTDB): domain Bacteria; phylum Desulfobacterota; class Desulfarculia; order Adiutricales; family Adiutricaceae; genus JAIRZX01. The sequence goes on from JAITRL010000048.1 coordinate 8,522, forward strand.
GGATCTGGCGGATTCCGACCTGATTCGGAATTTCGTATTCATGTCTCTGCCGCCGGACAGAATGAACTTTGTGTACGACAACGTATGGCGCCCGACGGAGAGGCTTTTTTCCTACGGGAATCAGACGGCCCTGCTGGATAATTTTTTCCGCGACTGGCTTACGATGCAATATAAGCAGCTGGTCAACAAGAATGACGTATACGGAAAATTCACGCATTTCGCGAAAAATATATGGCCGGACAAGACCGAGGGCAAGGATTTCGCGAAAGAAACATGGGCAGACAAGACCGAGGGGCTGTGCAGGGATCTGTCGGCTTTCGCGAAAATACATGCCGGCATGGATTCAGGCGACAGCGGAGCCCCTGAACTCGATTCCCTGTACGGCGGCCTGAAGGAGATCCGCCTCAGCGTCGCCTACCCTTTCCTGATGAAGGCGAGCCATGACCGCGCGGAAGGGCTATTGACGGGGGAAGAGCTCGCGGAAATCGTGTCCTAATGCGTCAGCTTCGCGCTCAGGCGCTCGGTATGCGGCATGCGTTCCACCGGCCTCAACCACATGTTCATCGCCTTGAATAATAAGATCAAACCGGAAGATTACCTGAATTCAGTCAAAGCGTTTTTCCTGTTGAATAATGTCGACTCGTACGAGTTCCCTGACGACGACAAGTTCGCCAGGGCGTTCGCCAGTCAGGAAATGTACGGGAAGCTGACATGCCGCTTCATCCTTTGCAGGCTGGAGACGTGGAACACCCGGAGAATCGTCACGTTGGACGGCTTGTCCGTCGAGCACGTCTTTCCCGTGAAGCCCAAACGTCCGGAATGGGGAGTTCCGCCGGGGGAACTGCTCGACACCGTCGGCAATCTGACGCTCGCGCACTGGAAAGACAACGCGGCGCTGTCAAACAAGCCGTTCGCCGAAAAACTGAAGATGGACCAAGGCTACCGCAAAAGCGGGCTCTCCAGGCTGAACGAGGATATAGTGAACAGGGAAAAGTGGGGCGAGGAAGAGATCCGCTATCGCGGCAAAGAGCTCGCGAAGCTGGCTTTGAAGGTCTGGCCTTATCCGCGGATGAAGGAAAACGAGATCGCGCCGTTTTCGGAGGAACCGGAGCCGGAGCGGAGCCTCCAGGATTAACGCTTTTACGGGAATAACCAGGGCCTTTTCGAGCCGCTGGACCTAAGGATCATGAACCTTGGCGCCGGTGTCAAGCGCGTTTTGAATAATGACTACGTCTCCTACAGGCTCGACGCCAGCTTCGCTGATCTGCAGTTCCAGAAGAACCGCATGCAGATCTGGCTAAACATGCGTTTCGGCGAATTGGGCGACCCTAAACGGCTGTGCAAGGACGTTTCAGGAAGAGGCCATCTCGGGAACGGCGATGTCCAGCTTTTCTATGACGGGAAAACCCCGCTTGACGATGTGATGGCGCTCGTCGGGCAGGCATGCCGCCTGCAGGAACGGGAATAGAAGGCTGAGGGGCGATGGGCGGCGGCCGGAAGCGAGCCTCCGCGGCTCGGATTACCCTCTTAAGCCCGCTCTTGAGCCTGTGGCCGGGGAAGATCCCGGGACGGCGGCGAGCGCGCGGCTCAGGCCCTCAAGCCCGGCCGGAGCTCATTGAGCCGCCCTGTCCGGCGGACTGCCGCGCGGTTCCGCCGCGGCTTGCCGCCGCCGGACATGTCCCAAGCCCTGGCGGAGGCGTTCAGCAGGGCGGCGCGGCCCTGAACCCTTCAAAAAACGGGCGGTTTGCCGTATTCTGAACGGGCCCGCGCGGGCTCGCCCAGGCCTTGGGCCGCAAGGGGCCCGCGCTGGTCTTTGCGGCCGGATGCCCCGCCCGGCGAGCAAATGCCGGCGGGAAAACCCTAAGCGGGAGAAGTTCGGCCTTAGGCCTTTGCGGTCCGCAGGAGGCCTGCGGCCCGAGGCGCCTGCCCGGCCGGCGCGGCGCAATCCGGGCAATCAAGGGCGGCACCGGCCCGCAAAAGGCTCTTGCCGCAGGCTAAGTACAAAGGATGTCTATGAAAATCAAGTGTCTGGGGGCGGTCAGAACCGTGACCGGCTCCTGCTACCAGCTGGAGAACCCCGGAGGAGGGCTCACCCTCCTCGACTGCGGCCTCTTTCAGGGGGGGCGGCAGACGGAGCTCCGGAACTTCAACACCCCGGTCTACAGGCCCGAATCCGTGACCGGCATAGTCGTCACCCACGCCCACATGGACCATTCGGGCCTGGTGCCCAGGCTCGTGCAGGCGGGCTACTCCGGCCCGGTCTACGCCACCCAGGCGACCGCCGAACTTCTGGGCATCCTGTGGGAGGACGGGGCGCACATCCAGGAGCAGGAAAGCCGCTGGAAGACCCGCAAGAACAGGCGCCAGGGAGGGGCGTACGTGGCTCCCCTGTACGCCTCGGAAGACGCGCGCAGGGCGACGGGCCTGCTCAGGCCGGTCAGCTACGACAAGGACACCGAGCTGCCGGGGGGGCTGGGGGCGAGGTTCTTTCAGGCTGGGCATATCCTGGGGGCCGCCAGCGTGCAGGTGACCGCGCCCGAGAAGGGAGGCGAGAGCAGGGTTCTCTTCTCGGGCGATCTGGGCCGGAAGGGCCAGCTTCTCATCCCCGACCCGGCCGATCCGCCCCGCTCGGACGTCGTCTTCATGGAGACCACCTACGGGGACCGCCTGCACAAGGGGCTCCAAGAGTCCATAGACGAGTTCCTGACGGTGGTGGACGAGGCCGTAAAAAGCGGGGCGGGGCGCATCCTTATCCCGGCCTTCGCGGTGGAGCGGACCCAGGAGATCCTGTACCTGCTGGCGAGGTCCTATTTCGCCGGGAAGATCCCTAAGGAACTGCCCATCATCCTGGATTCCCCCCTGGCGGTGGGGGCCAGCGAGATCTACCTCAGGCACCCCGAGCTGTACGACGAGGAAGCCTCGGACGTCAACGAAAGCCGCCGCGGCCCCCAGCACATGCCGAGCCTCAGGATCACCCGCACGGCGGAAGAGAGCCAGGGCATCAACGACATCAAGGGCCCCGCCCTGATCATCGCGGGCTCCGGCATGGCCAACGCCGGGAGGATCCTCCATCACCTCAAGCATAACCTGTGGAGGCCGGACTGCCACGTGGTATTCGTGGGGTTCCAGGCCCAGGGGACCACCGGCAGGAGGCTGGTGGAGGGCGCGACCGAGGTGAAGATCTTCCGCGAGCCGGTCTCGGTGAAGGCCAAGATCCACACCATCGGCGGCTTCTCAGGGCACGCGGACCGGGACGAGCTCACCGAGTGGCTCAGGCCGCAGGTGCACGATGATCTCACCGTCTGCCTGGTACACGGCGAGGAGGAGGGCACTTTCGCCTTCCAGAAGCATCTCGCCGAGGTCTTTCCCGGACTCAGGACCGTGGTGCCCCATTGGCTGGAGACAGTCGAGGTGACGCCCACGCTTGCCCAGATCATACCGGCGGAGCGGGCGCCTGCGGCCGGGGCGGAAGCCGTTCCGGCCTACAGGGAGGGCGCGGAGGCGCAGAGCATGCTGCGGCGCCTTGACCGCCTCAAGGAGAGCTTCGGCCGCAGGCAGGAGGCCTTCCCGCCCAATTCGTTGGCCAATCTGGAGGCCCTCCTGAACATGGCCGAGGAGATCATCCTGCGGTGAAACCCATTTAGGGGTCAGCGGCAACGCGCGCGCGGCGACGCGGAAAAGCCCGGCAGCGTCTCCTGAAGGAAACAGCCGCCTGGGGCCTTACGGGGAGAGGCGGCCGCGGAACTTCCTAGACCGGTAAGACCCGTAAGACCTCGTAAACGGCGTATCCTTTCGCCTTCCTGTCCAGTCCGCAGGAGCCCGAAGGAACCTTCGCCTGAGGCCGCAGGTTGCCTGGGCCTGTACCGCCTCCGGCGCCGGCTTCCGCGGCGAGGAGGCGCAGGGCTAAACCCGGATTGCCCTGGGGCCCCCGGGAAGCGTCTCCGGAAGAGAGCGGTGAGAATTTGAATTCACATAAGATATGTTCTGAAGTTTTGCTTTCAAGCCGTTCCCAGCTTATTGTGCAATTTAATTCACATTGTTCATGAAAAATAAAGGGCCGGATTTTAGTCTGGCCATGAAGATGTGAAGATAAATGCACATATAGGATCCGGAATTGCCACGACCGGCTTCGGACGGAACTGGAACCGGGCATAATAAAAGCCTTCGGAAAGCGCTGAGGTCATTCCGAAGGCTTTTTTTCGTTGGTTCAGGTAAGGCTAGAGCTGTTTTCAGTGCGCTGTAAAGACCGGCGCACAATCGGAGGAGGTGGGAAAAAGGCGAGTTACATGGGAGGTAACTAGGGGAAATTCCAGAAAAAAAGACAAAGACCTAGCATAAACGGTCCAAAAAGCGTGAAATTTTTTTCACGCTCTTCCAGCCGCAGATAACACTTGGGGAAGTTATCCCGGGAATTAGCAAGCCAGCTATGATTTTCCTGGATTTAATGTGAAGCTATGTACACAAACCAGATAAAGTAAAGTTTAAGTTGTTGAAATTTTGAACTTTATTGTCTCCAAACGTTTAATGCGGGCTGCGCCGAAAGACCTGTTCAAGGGGCCCGCAGACCCTGGCGGCTGGCAGGGCACTGTACTAAAGGTACGGTCAGTCTCAGAAACCGGGGCCGCCGGATCTATCACATGCGCGCCTGGCTTCACAGTTTGAGGGCCCGCAAGTAAGATCGGCAAGGGAAGTCAATGTTAAATGGTTGAAATATCTAAATAAAATACGATGGCATTGGAGTTGCAGAAAGGAATGCCGTGACGAACACCGAACGGAGGGCCTGACAAATGGAAAGCAACTCCCTGTACCGCGAGCTGAATCTGAAGGAGGGCGCGAGCCTTGGCGAGATCAAGGCCGCCTACCGGAAGGTGGCCAAGAGCTGCCATCCAGACGCCGCGGCCGGCAAGGCGGATCCCGAAAGGTTCTCGAGGGCCCATGAGGCCTACAGGGGCCTCCTCAAGGAGGTCATGGGAGCCCTGAAAGGCGAGATGCCCAGGGGTTCAGAGCCGCTTTCCGGAAAGGACGTCACGGCCTCCTGCAGTTTTATCGGCAAGAAGTCCGTTGGACTTGACGTTTTTTACGATGTCCTGGTCCTGAGGCCCTCTCCCGATGGCGAGGTCAGCATAGAGCTCCCTTGGGTACGGCGGGGAGCCTGCCCTCGGTGCCTGGGCCAGGGCGAGACTCTTAAGCGCTCCGGCGGAGGGTTCGTGTACAAGCCGTGCGCCTGCCCCCGTTGCAGGGGCGAGGGGTTCATCGAGGAGGACACAAAGGTCACGCTGACCATCACGCCCGAGATGCTTGAGAAAGGCAAAGTCCGGGTCAGGAACGCCGGGGGCTATCTCCCCAAGGAAGGCCGGCGCGGGGACCTGATTGTGAATCTCAGGGCTGCGGAGGCGATGCCCAGGGCAAATTAGGCCGCAAGCGCCCTCCCCAGCCACGGGGAGGGAATCTCAAAACGCATGATATTCGACCGTCAGGACCTTCACCGGAGGCTTGACAGGCTCGAAAAGGCGCGCCGGCGAGGCGGGGGGCGAAAGTCCCCCGCCTTCAGTTTTTTGGGGTGTTTCAAAGGGGGACAGGAAACCGCGCGGCCGAACGGCCCGGCTTGGCCTGCATTTGGCCGAACGAGCGGCGGGAGGGAGCCGCTGAGCTGAAATCCGAGCGCGGCGGGAGCGGCGGGGAAAGTTCGCGAAACGCTGTCGCCGGGCAGGGCAGGTTTCCGGCAGGGCGGGTTTCTTAGCGGAGACCGGTTGCGCAGGCGGCAAACGAAAGGATTTTCAGCGTCCATGGAGCGGCTGCGGGGCAATCCGTCGGCTGAAGGAAGGGCCAAGTCCAGGCGTGAGCTTTTTCCTGCCGGCAAGGCGGAGTTCACTGGAGCGTAAGCTCAGTCGAAGCTCATCGTCGCAGGCGCGCTAAAAGTTCAGGGATCTAGCCGGGGAGCCAAGAGGGCCGGGAGGCCGGGCGGTCAGGGCATGCCAAGCGACGCAAGAGTGAAGGCGGCCGGCAGGCCGCGGAGACAAGGAAAGCGGGGGCGAAAGGCGGGAAAAAAGGAAAAACCTTTTTAGCAGGGGTCTTTCGGGCCGATAAAAAAGAAAAGGCCCTGGGTCCTGAGACAGGGCCGGTTGGTTCCGGAGAAGAGAAGGGCGCCGTGAAGGAAAGTCGGGCAGGAAAGCGTTGCCTCAAGGCGGGAGCTTAGGGCGCGGGGGGAGACCTAGGCAGAAGGGGGGCGGGGGAATGGCCGCCTGGGAAGCTGGAGTTTTGAGCCGGGGCGTTCGGGTGTCTAAAGGCCGTCGTCCTGGGGCGGCGGGCGCCTTCGGCAGCCGCCTTCATGCTGCGCCTCACCGGCCGCGGACGCCAGCCGACGGGAAGACAAGGTCCGGCGGCCGGAACTTGACTCCCGGCAAGGTCCGAAACCCTTATAAATAGCCCCTAAAGGAAAGAAGCTGAAAAAGGTTGACAAAGTCGGATTATGCTGTAGAGTGTCCGGGTTTGAACCACATCATGGCGGGCGACGCGAAAAAGCTTGTCATTCTCTTCAAATGGGTTTAATATTCCCAGGTTACAGAAGAAGACAGCGAAAATGCGGCGTTCCGCCGCTCCATGGAGCTTGGCTTGCCCTAACAGGCCACCCTCCCAGAAAAAATTATGAGCCGTTCCCTCCACATACGGAAAGGCCTCGCGTTTTTCCTCCTCGCGTTGAGCCTCCCAGCCTGCCGAACCATCGAGCAGGGCCCCGCGGAGACTGCGACCGGGTTCATAGCCAGGCACCTGCCCGCTCCGGGCGAGTTCGGCGAGCCTGGCGCGGTCAAGACCGACTTCCAGCTTCCGGCGGTCCTGCAGCTCTGCGGCGAACCTGTCCCTGCGGACAGGCCTTCGGTTCGCGAGCGGCTGGAATACGAGTTCATCACCGTCGTGCACCATCCGGCCCAGGTCGAGCTTTGGCGTAGGCGGGCCCTCCGCTTCTTCCCCCTCATCGAATCTTCGCTTAGACAAGCCGGCCTTCCTGACGACCTGAAATACCTGGCCGTCGCGGAAAGCGATCTGCGCCCGCTCGTCGAGTCCCCTGCGGGGGCCACCGGGCTGTGGCAGTTCATTCCTGCCACCGCCAGGCGTTTCGGGGTCAACGTGTCCGGAAACGAGGACCAGCGGCTTCTTCCCGATCTGCTTTTGCCCGCCGGGATCAAGTACCTCTCCCAGCTCCGTAACAGGTTCGGGAGTTGGCCTTTGGCCATGGCCGCCTACAACGCGGGCGAGGCCAGAGTGTCCGGGGCCCTGGCCTCCCAGGGCGCCAGCGACTACTGGGAACTTAACCTTCCCAGAGAGACCGAGCGCTACGTGTACCGGATCGCGGCCATCAAGCTCGTCCTGGACGGGGCCCAGGCCTACGGCTTCAACGGGAGCCCCCCGGCGGGCCTTTACGCTTCTGCGGCCTATAACGAGGAAAGGGTGACTTTCCCCGCCGGCACCACTTGGCCCGCCCTGGCCGCCCGCTTCGGCTGCGGCTACAAGGATCTTAAGCTTTTGAACCCCCACCTTGCCGCCCGGCAGGTCCTTTCCGGCGGCCCGTACCTCTTTCGAACCCCCAAGAAACCGGTCTAGTCCTGGCACCGGTCTTGCATCTAGTATTCTGCGATTTAGGCCTTTCCCGCTTGGGTCCGTGTCATGGCCCAGGCCGGAAGGTCGGCGGGACGGACTTCCCCTCCCGCTGAGACCGCCAGGGCCATGAAGCCCTCGGCTAAATCACTGGATCTTCCTTGGCGAAGAAGGAAGGTGGAAGATGGCAACAGATCTGACAATCACCGACAAGCAAGAAAAACACCTCGGCCCCGCCTGTCTCAGCGCGCCCCGTTGCTGCTGGTATGAGACCAGCGGCGAGCGTGAAGCCGACTGCACGAACCGTAACGCCCTCGTCTGCAAGCTCAGGCGCGAGGAGGTCTTCAGCTCATCCACCGGCTCGCCTTCCCGGAGCGGGATCAAGGTCCTGGCCGCCGCCAATAGCTGATGATTTTCTCCGGCGCCTCCAAGGCGCCGCAAGGCTTGGCCCCGCTTACGGGAGATTTTACAAAACCTCAACGTTTATCGGAACTTATGTTCCAATCCGGTCGAGCGCGGGGAACCCTCCCCGTGCCCCGGACGGCCCTTGTCGCGGGTTTTCCCGCCCGAACAGGCGGAAAATCAAGACACGTGGCGGGAGACGAGACTTCCCGCCCAGCGGTCGGTTCAACGCGAAAGCGAAGCAAGGGGCCGCTGACAGTTACTTGTAGCCTCATTGCAGGCTAACGAACGATCGGTGCCCTTCCGAAGCCTGCCCTTGCCTCCCGTCCTTTTCCTTTGCCCCTGGAGGGTTCCCCCCCGGGGCCTTTTTTTTTCTGAAGCCTTCAGCCGGCTGTCCCGGTCCGCTCGCTTCGATGCCGCGTTGGAAGCCGCGTCAACGGGACTAGGGGCGACTGCGCAGGGCTTGCGGGCGGTCTCCGCCACAGGTCTTCCCCTTGCCGCAACAGGCTCCCTTGAGGCCGGGCAAGCCGATTTTGGGCTGATTTTCTAAAGTTTCGGGTGACCGACATTAGCTGCCAAAATGAGAATGATCCTTCCAGGCGGTTTCCCCGGCTCTGGATAATGGATTTCGACGGCACCCTCAAGCCTTTCGAGAGGGCCGTCTCCCCCGAGGATATCGAGACCCTGGCGACCCTGGGGAGGCTGGGGGCCGTGCGCGCGGTCGCGACCGGCCGGAGCATCCGCAGCTTTGTCAGGGACTGGGATCCCGCCTTCGAGATTGACTACCTCATCACGTCCTCAGGTCTGGGCACTTCCCGCTTCGGCCCTGACGGCCCCGGGGAGCTGCTTGAGAGCCACAGATTCACGGAAGCGGAGGCCGCCTTGGCGGTGGACCTCGCCCGCTCGCTTGCCCTGGGCTTTTTTCTGGCCCTCCCTCCCCCCGAGACCCACAGGTTTTTCTACCAGCCGCCGAAGGGCCCGGCCCCGGCGTGCTTCGAGGCACGCATCCGCCATTCCGGAGGGGACGCCAGCCCCTGGGACAGCCGCTCGGCTTTCCCGCTGGCCCAGCTTCTGATTATGGGAGAGCCCGCCGTAATGAGGAAGGCTGAGGAGCGTTTCTTCAACGAGGCTCCGCGCCTTTCCTCCGTCATGAGCAGCTCCCCGTACGGGGACGGCGCCTTCTGGCTGGAGGTCTACCCGCCCGGCGTCTCCAAAGGCCGGGCTGCCGATGCCTTGGCCGCTTCCCTGGGGCTGGGACCTGAGGACGCGGTGGCCATGGGCAACGACTTCAACGATGCGGATTTGCTCCGCTGGGCAGGCAGGGCCTACGTGAGCTGCGAGGCCCCGGAAACCCTCAGGTCCCTCTACCCCAACGCGCCTCCTGCCGGGAAGGCCCCGCTGGCCGCAGTGGCGAGGCTTTTGGTTCCGGGCTTTCCGGGAGCATGACCTTGTACCCCGTCCGCAACGGGCCGGGAAGCCGTTTAGCCCTCTTGCTCCTTATCGCCCGAGGGCATGGCCGCGAAAGCCGTTAGCTGTCCCGTGACATCGGCCAGCGGTTGACGGCGGGACCGGGAAGGCGACGTGAACATGCTAAAGTTCGGCACGCGGCCTTGCGGGGGGCCTCTTCCGGTCTCAGGTCCCGACCGCGCTCCGCAAGGCCCTCCGGTACAGGATTCGCGCGTGAGGCGGCGTGCCTAAAAAAATATCCCCTGAATTTGTATTCAGGGGATATTATTGCCATAACATTTGCTAGGGCATACCTTCCGGAAGGGAGGGGCTCCTATGGGATATTTTATCCTTAATGTCCTGGCATCCGTGCTGGGAAGCCTGCCGGCAGCCTACTTGATTAACAAACGCTAATGTAGACGCTCCTGCAGGAGTTAGGAGTCCTGCGGGGGCCTTTATTCTTTCAGAAAAACGGAGGGTTGCCCCGCCGGGCCGGGCGGAGAGGTCAACTCCTCCCGGCCCACTTAATATATCCATGGCGGAGCAAAAAAGCAAGAGGCGTTCCATTCTGCCCAGAAAAGCCTGCTTCCTGCTCCTCTCCGCTGAGCCCGGAGAAGAAGAGGGTCCCACAGACGGAGACCGCCCTTTATGATACCTGCCCCCTGCTCCACTGGCCGGTTGAGGGGCCGCTCAGCCGTTTTCCGGCCGGAACCAGGCTGAAGGCTCTCGGCCCTAAGATCGCAGGAATGATTTCCGGCGGTCCCGCGCTCGGCGCGGGCAAATACGCTCCACGATGCCCTTTGAGCCCTCGGCGTTCCTGACCGGGATGCGGGGAAGGCTCCCCAGGCACAGGGCCCGTTTGGTCTTTCGCTGGCGGGGCCAGCCGACGGTTTTGCAGGGCGCGGGGGAAGGGGCGCCGATGGAGGCGCCTGGAACCCAAGCCCTAAGGACGCATCGGCTTGGAGCCTGATCCGCTTCAGGCTATTGCCGCAGTGCATGTCCCCCTCCCGCCGCAGGAGGAAGGGGCGGCCGCTGGGGCAGACTTCTTCCCTGGCTGATGTTCCCAATCGCGGTCCGCAAGGCTAACAGGCTCAGGATGCGCAGGTTGGGGATGGCTAAAAAAATATCCCCTGAACTTGCGTTCTGAGGATATCGTTGGCGAAGATTTTCCGGGATTGGCCTTCCGGAAGGGAGGGGGCCATGGCTATCGGAAATTTTCCCCTTAAGAGGCCGGCACCCGTGCCGGGGACTTTTCCGGAAGGCATCATCGCCGACACAAGTGAATTCGGAAGCTTCCGCATGTGAGAGGAATCCAGCAGAGGCCCTTAAAATACGCTGAAAGCGGAGGTTTTCCAGGCCGGGACGGGTAAAGCGGACAGGTGGACAGTTCCTCCCGGGACTATTAATATGGAAATGCTGGAGGTGCGCGCCCCTCCGGCCCTTGCCCGCATCGGCAGTCCACCCTTTATTCTGCCGGTTTTCCCGGGTTAACGGGAGCTGCCGCCTGTTCATGGTTTCCGGGAGCTTCAGCGCCGCCCGCCCGCCTGCCCTCCCTCCCGCGCGCCCCCTGCCTCGCCGGCCCGGGATTCCTCGCCGCGCCGCGCCGCGGCCTGGGGCCGCATTTCCTTGATCCTTGCCCGCCTGCCAGGCCAATCCTTATCCATGCGCCCAGACACTCTTCTTTCCATCTACGAACTCAGGGCCCCCTCCCAGGACGTCAGGTCCGTCTTCGACCGTTTCGACCTCAAAACCCTGGTGGGCCCGCAGCTTCAAGGCTTCCATTGGGAAACTGACTTCGCGTTCCTTTTCTGCACCGCGAAGGCCGACCTGGAGCCTCTCCTGCGGGCCGTGCCCGGCCTGGAACTCCGCAAGGAGCATCTTCTGCGCTACGACGAGTGGCAGGATGGGGCGGGCGCAAGGCCCATCGTCCTGGGGCCTTTGAGCATCCTCCCATGGGAAGGGGACGAGCCTCCGGCGCGGACAGAAGCCTGCACCCCAGGGACCTTTCCGCCGGTCTACGTCGATCCCGGCCTCGCCTTCGGATACGGAGGGCACCCCACCACCAAGGCCTGCCTGGGATTCCTCCTCAGGATCATGGACCCCAGAAACCCTAAGCCTCCCAGGACCTTCCTGGATCTCGGGAGCGGGACCGGGGTCCTGTCCCTGGCCGCCCTCCGCCTGGGAGGGGAGCGGGCTTTGGGCGTAGACTACAGCCACCTGGCGGCCGAATGCGCGAGAAACAACGCGAGGATTAACGGCCTGGCCGACAAGGCCGCCTTCGAGTACGGCCTGGCCACCGGGAGGGCGGACTTTCCGGCGGAAGTCCTCATGGCGAATATCCCGTTGGCCGTGCACCTGGAGCTTCTGGAGCTGGGAGCCTATTCAGGCAGGCGCTACCTGATCATCTCCGGGCTTCTCCCGCAGGAGGCGGATGAGCTCAAGGCCCGCCTCAGGGAATCGCTGAAATTCAGGGAACTTGACAACCACCGGGACGACCGCTGGTCAAGCTGGCTTCTGGAGACTGTCACCGGCCCCGGGGCGCGGGCCAGGGGGCTGCCCCCGGCCGGCTGACCCCAAGCCTCCGGAGCGCCCGAGGCCGGCCCCGGTTCACTCGCCCCGCGCCGCCGGCCGGCCCGTTGTCCTTCGGCCTTGCTCCTCAAGACAGGTATCCTCCGCAGCGCCCGGCGGCGCGCCGCCCCGATCGCCGGGCCTTAAGCCCCGCGCCGGACCCGTGAGGTTTCCGCCCGCGGCGTTCCCTGCGGCAGGACTGGAGAGAGGGCTTTTCCGGCGGCCGCCGCAGGCGACTGGATTTTGGCTTCCGAAAGGACACCACCTTGGCTTTGGCGGCCCTGGCAAGCGCGGTCCGCTTCACGCTGTTCCTGGCGGCAGCGGCGGTGACGCTTTCGTTCTACGGCAGGCTGGCCTTGCGGCTTCTGAAGGCCGGGCCCAGGGCCATGCGGTGGGGGGAGCCTGCAGCCTTGTGCGCGGGCCTGGCCGCGCTCGTGACTTTGGAGTTTTTTTGCGTCTTCGTCCTGGACGTCGGCTGCCGGTTCGCCTTCAGCGTGTTCTTCTTCGGGGGGGCCTTGGGGGCCGCCTGGGAGTTGAGGAGGTTCCTCGCGGCCGGCTTTTCCCCTGCCTCTCCAGGTCCCGGCGGGGAGCCTTGCTCCCGCCCCGCCGCCGGTGCCGCCGGTGCAGCCGGCGGAGCCGTCTCAGGCGGCGGCCGGGGTTCCGCGGCCGCCGGGCCGCTGGCGCGGTCGGCTCAAGCCCTTGAGCCCCTCCTGGCTCTCCTGGCGGCGGGCTTCGTCATCTCGCTGTTCTATTCCGCCGCGTGGCCGGAGGGAAGGCTCACGCTCTGGCGGAACGTCAACACCGACTATAACGCCTGGCCGCTTACGGCGGATTGGCTTTTGGGGTCGCTCGCGGGAGGAGGGCTCGAGGCCCTGCCGGCCTTCCGGTGGACCACGTTCGACGGCCCGGGCGTGACGGCTTTTCTGGGGCTCGTCAGCGCGGCGCGGGGAGGCCAGGCGCTCTGGAGCGTTCCGAGCTTCGCGTGCATCCTCTTGTCCCTGGTGGCGTCTGGCGTCTGGTCGCTGGCCAGGCTGGCGCGCCCGCAGGGGATGGCGGCGGCCTTTCTCGCGGCCATGGGGGTCATGGGCGGCTGGTTCATGAACTACCTCGCCTTCATGGGGTTTTTCGCCCAGCTTTTGGCCACCTTCGCGTTCCTCGCGGCCCTGCGGGAGGTTGCGGACGTCAGGGAAACGGGTTCCTGGAAGGCTCCCGGCCCCGCCAGCCGCCTTTTTTTTCCCGTCGCCCTGCTCCTGGCGGCCTATCCCGGGGTTTTCCCGGTGTTCTTCGCGTTTCTTCTGTTCGCAGGTTTTGCCAGGGGGCTCCTGGGCCTTGCAGGCCCGGGGCCCGGGCGAAGGGCCGTCCGGGGCCTGAAGGGAGCGGCGGGGGGAGCCGCGCCGGTCGCGGCCGCAGGGCTTGCCGCCTGCGCGTGCTGGCCTGGACTGGCGTGGTTTCTTCTGGCCCGCGCGGGGGAGACCTCCACCCAGTCCATGGGCTGGAGCCTGGGGCAGCTCAACGCCTTCCTGTTTTCCGGGCTTCCGTTTTACGGAAGCGCGTTCAATTCCCCCTACGGGGCCTGGACCTGCGTGCCCTACCTGGCTCTGGCCGCCGTCGTTTTGAGCCTGGGCGTCCACGCCTTAAGGGAGGCCGGCAAGGCCGGAGGCGAGGCGGCGTGCCGGGCCCGCTCCGCCGCCTGCCTGGGCCTCCTGCATGCGGCATCGCTCGCGGCGTACTGCGCGGCGTCGCTTGCGCTGGGGAACCGTTACCAGGTCTGGAAGTTCGCGTCGTTTTCGGCGCTTCCCCTCTCCTTCATGGTCCCTGTGAGCTGCCTTCTCGCGCTGGACACTTGGGAGGCCCGGAGGCAGGCCGCCTCAGGCGGGGGCCCGCCGGCCGCCGCGGCGAAAGGCGGTTCCGGCGCGGAAGCCGAGGCCCTTTTCCGGGCTGAGGCGGGCGGGGGCTTCGGCGCCGAGGCCGGCGCGGGCTTGGGAGCGGCGCCTTTAGCGAGGCCGGAAGCGGGCTCAGGCGCGGCCGTCAAGGCGGGCTCAGGCGCGGCGACCGGCGGGGGAGCGGCGCCGCCTTTCGGCGGCGATTCAGGCGCCGCGGCGGAACCGGGTTCCGAAGCCGGTTCCGGCCCGGAAGCAGGTCTTGAGTTCCGGGAAACTGCCGGAGGAGCGGAAGCCGCGGCCGCCTCTGAAAAGGGGGAAGCCCCCTTCGGACGGGAGGCCGCGGAGGAGAGTTCCCGGGCTGGAACGCGCCCCGCCGCGGCCTGGTACAAAAGCCCCGCGCGGGCGGCCCTCGCCGCGGCCCTGGCCCTGGCGGCGGCGTGCTTTTTCGTTCGCCCGCTGGCGCCGCTTGCGACGTTCCCGCAGAGGGCCTTCGGGGCGGAGTCGGCCTCGAGCTTCATGGAGGCGGCGCGAAAGGCCGTCGAGGACCTTCCTCCGGGGGAGGGGCTGGCCGTCGAGATGGCCGACCCTAGCGGGTACTTGGCCGTGTTAAACCTGGCCGCCGCGAGGAAGGGCGCGGCCCTGAGGATAATCTACCCGCTGAGAGGCTGGCGGGCGCGCGGCCGTTACCGCGAGAACCTGCTGACCCCTCCCCGTCTCCTGTGGCACAGGGACCTGGACGAGGCCCTGCGGCCCGCGCGCTACGTGCTCACCGACCGGACCTGGCCAGGACTCGTGAACGGCACTCCCTCAGAGGACGGAAGGCCCATGCTCCGGGTGCTTGACTCCAGGTCCTACGCGGGGCGGGGATCCGTCAGCTTCCTGGGGCTCGCTCCCCACGCCCGCGATACCCTGGGAAGGCACGTGCTCGCCCGGATCAGGGTGCCGCCGGGGCTTGCCGGGCGGGAGGCGGAACTCCGCGCGAGCCTGGCGGTTGCCCCGGAAAGCCGCGCCCGGTGCGGGGAAGGCCCCGTCAAGGTGACGGTCTCGGGAGGCGGCCGGGCGGCCGCGGCGGAGGCATCGGCGGCTGACTTGGTCGTGCCGCTGGATCCGCAGGCGACCGCTGGCCCTCTTCTGACCGCAGTGATCGAGCTCCCCGAGGAGTACGGAGGGGCGGCCCCGGAATTTTCCGGCGGATGCTCCATGGTCCTCGCGAGCCTGGAACTCGCGGCCCGTCCCGAGGCGCGGTGACCGGGCGAGGGGAGGGCCGGGAAGCGGCCCTATCCGTGGCGGGGCTGGGCAGGCGGCCGTCACCAGCCTTCCGAGGCGGGGCCTTCCGGGCCGTAATGGTTGTGGCGGATGGTCTTGCCCTGGGCCATGTACACCGTCTCCTCGGCCACGTTGGTCGCGTGATCGCCCAGGCGCTCGATGTGGTAGGTGAGGATGCACACCTCGAAGCCCCACTTGGCGCGTCTGCCGTCCGAGTAGACGGTGGCGAGGGCCTCGTTCCTGATCTCCTTGTAGAGCTCGTCTATCTCGTCATCGTAGGCTATGGCCTCGCGGGCGAGATCCGCGTCGCTGGTCTCGAAGGCCGTGAGGGCCGTCTCCAGCAGGTGGAGGGCCTTTTCCACCATGAGGGGGAGCTTGCCCGGCAGGGGCGCCGAGGGCACCCCTTCTTTTTCCATCTTGATGAGCTTGATGGTCCGCCGGGCGAGGTTGCTTCCCAGATCCCCGATCCTCTCCAGTTCCGAGGCCAGCCTCAGCGAAGACGCCAGGAACCGCAGGTCGCCGGCCACAGGCTGGTTGGTGGCGATGAGGGTGATGGCCTTGTTGACGACCCTGTTCTCCAGGTCGTTGACCTCGCGGTCGGCGCGCATGACGGCCCGGGCCTTGTCCCTGTCAAAGTCGGTAAGGGCCTCGCCCGCGCCTTTCAGCATCTCGAGGACGTCCCGTCCCATCTCGATGAGCTTGGCCCTCAGGTCCAGGAGCTTCTGCTCGAACAGTCCCATGCTCATGATCCGGTTCCTCCGCAGGGCGACGAAGCGGGCGCGGGGCCGGCCGGCCTAAGCCCGGACCCGGACCCGGCCGCGGCCTTGAGCCGCGGCCGGGCGCCTCCTCGCCCGCAGGCCTCCCGCGATGGGCCGGCAAGACGGCCCTGCGGCGCGGGCGCCCTGCGCGTCCGCGGCCCCTCAGGCATGTCCCGCGGGTCAGGCAGGCCCTGCCTGCCTCTCAGGTAACGGCCGCCCCGCAGGCGCCGCATGTCGCTTCCGCCCTGGTTCACTTGACTGTCCTGCATGTCGCTCCAGTCACGGCAGTCCTGCCCGCCTTGCATGTCGCCTCTGACGGGCATGTTACGCCTGTTGCAAAAAATTGTCTGCCCCTCATGCATCCCTTTTCCCGGGGGCAAGGCCCGCCGCAGATGGCATGGGGCGGCTAGGCTCAGCCATGCCAGTCGCGGCGAGGCCTGGCCTCCTGTGCCGTTCCGGTTTTCGGAAGAGGGCATTCCGGCTGTCCGGCCCCCACAATCCGGGTTTCCGGGAGCAGGTCTTCCCGAGCGGCGGAGAGCTCTTTCCCGGCCCTTCCCCTTTCCGTGCCATCTCCCTTCAGCGGCTTCTCCCTTCCGTGCCATCTCCCTTCAGCTGCTTCTCCCTTCCGTGCCTTCTCCCTTCAGCGGCTTCTTCTTTCGTGCCTTCTCGCTTCCGCGGGTTTTCCTTCCGTGCCTTCTCCGTTCCGTGACTTTTCCCTTCAGTGACTTCTCGCTTTTCCGTACAATTTCCTTTCAGTGACTTCCCTTTTCCGTACGATTTCCTATCCGTGCCTTCCCTTTTCGTAAATGCCCCGTTCCGGAGCTTCCGCTTCAGGCCTTTGTCATTTCATGACCTCCGCCTTCCCGGGCCCTCTCCCTCCCGGCCGCTCGCCCGGCCGGCTTCAGCCTCTTTCCGACCCCTCAGCCGAAGCGGCCGGTGATGTAGTTCTCGGTGCGTTTCTCGCGCGGCCGCGTGAAGAGCTCGCGGGTGTTCCCGAACTCCACCAGCTCCCCCATGTAGAAGAAGGCTGTGCGGTCGGAGATGCGGGCCGCCTGCTGCATGTTATGGGTGACTATCACTATTGAAAGGCCCGAGGTCTTGATCCACTCCTCCACCTTGGCGGTGGCGATGGGGTCAAGGGCGCTCGTGGGCTCGTCCATGAGCAGAATGTCAGGCTCGAGGGCCAGGGCGCGGGCGATGCAGACCCTCTGCTGCTGGCCGCCCGAAAGGTCCATGGCCGACTTGCCCAGGAGATCCTTGACCTCGTCCCACAGGGCCGCCGCCCGCAGGGCCTTCTCCACCAGGGCGTCGAGTTCCTGCCTGCGTCGGATGCCGATGAGCCGGGGGCCGTAGCAGATGTTGTCGTAGATGGACTTGGGGAAAGGGTTCGGCCGCTGGAAGACCATGCCCACGCGCCTGCGGATCTCCACCGGGTCGGCATCCGGGCCGTAGACCGGCGAGCCCTGGATGAGGATCTCGCCCGCCAGCCTGGCTCCCGGCACGAAGTCGTTCATGCGGTTGAGCAGCTTCAGGAAGGTGCTTTTCCCGCACCCCGAGGGGCCGATCATGGCGGTGACCTCGTTTTCCAGGATGTCGATGCTGATCCCCTTGAGGGCGTGGAAATCCCCGTAGTAGAAGTCCACGTCGCGCGCGCTTATGACTGTTCTGTTCTCTTCGGCCATTTGACTTAGGCGCCTTTCCGGGCCTTCGCGCCCCTCGAGGATCTTTCGCCCTTCCGCCCTGCCGCGCCTTGTCTCCGGCCTGGCGGGCCTGTCCGGACTCCCCCGGCCGGCGGAGGCCGGGAGCCGGCTACCAGCGCCTGCCTTTCCTGAGCTTGGCCCTCACGATTATGGCGCACATGGACAGCCCCAGGACCAGGGCGAGGAGCGTGAGGGCGGTCCCGAACTGCAGGGCCCGCGTCTCCTCGATGTGCGTGCCGTTGGTGGCGAGGTTCAGGACGTGGGTGGAGAGGGCCATCACCTCCTGGAAGACTGATTCCGGGGCGGCCAGGGTAAAGGCGCAGGAAGCGGTGAAGACGATGGGCGCGGTCTCGCCGGCGGCCCGTCCCAGGGCCAGGATAGCCCCCGTGAGCATGCCGGGCAGGGCCGCCGGGAGCACGACCTGGCGGATGGCCTGCCAGCGGGAGGCCCCCAGGGCGAGGGCCGCCTCCCTGAAGGACTGGGGAGTCTGCCGCAGGGCCTCCTCCGAGGCAGCCACCACGGTGGGCAGGATGAGGAGGCCCAGGGTGAGGCTCCCCGCGAGGATGGATCTTCCGAACCCGAAGGTCTTCACGAAGAGGGCGAGGCCGAAGAGCCCGAAGACCACCGAAGGCACTCCGGAGAGGTTGAGGACCCCCAGGCGGATTACCGAAACCAGAGGCCCTGGCCTGGCGTATTCGGCCAGGTACACCGCCGCCCCGAAGCCCAGCGGGACCGCCGTCAGAAGCGCCCCGAGGGAGAGGATGAGGGTCCCCTCCATGGCCGGGAGGATGCCCCCGGCGGTCATTCCTTCCCGAGGGTACTCGGTCAGGAAGGACCAGGTGAGGGCCCCCGCGCCGTTGAAGATCAGGAACCCCAGGAGGGCCGCCATGACGGATGCCACCAGCACCCCCGTGAGGCGGATGAAGAAAAGCCCCGCGAACTCCCGCCGGCGTCTCCGGTGCGGCTCGAACCCTTTTTTCGCGGCGAGCATGGCCTTCAGCCCCCTTCACCGGCAAAGGCGGGCGGCGGACAGGGCGCTCCGCGCCCTGCCGCGGCGGGTCGCCGGTTTCTTGCGGCGATGCGGTAATTCCTGCATGGATTCATCTTCTTCTCCCTGTCAGGCGGCCTTCGCGCCCGCCTGCGGCCGTCCGGGGCCGCGGCCCTCGCGGGCGCCCGCAGGCCGCTTCAGGCGCGGCCGCCTGAAGCGGCCCTCTTGGAGCCGCCTCCTGCCGCAGGCGGCGGCAAGCGCCCCCGGCTTGCGGGGACTTTGGGGGCCGCATAGGCCCTGAGGCAACCGCGGCTCCGGGGGCCTTCAGGAGTTCCTGCGGAAATATTTCCCCAGCCAGAAGGCCCCGAGGTTGAGGGCCAGGGTCAGGAGGAACAGGAGCACGCCCAGCGCGAACAGCGCGTGGTAGTGAGGGCTCCCTACGGCCGTCTCGCCCATTTCGGCGGCCAGGGTGGAGGTGAGGGGACGTACGGAGTCGAAGAGGGAATGCGGGACCTGGGCGGCCCCCCCCGCCACCATGAGGACCACGATGGTCTCGCCCAGGGCCCTGCCCAGGCCCAGGATGACCGCGGTCGAGAGCCCGGAGAGGGAAGCCGGGAGAATCACGCGCAGGATCGTCTCCCAGCGGGTGGCCCCCAGGGCGAAAGAGGCGTCTTTCACGCTCTGGGGCACTGCGGTGAGGGCGTCCTCGCCTAAGGACGCTATGGTGGGCGTGGACATTACGGCCAGGATGACCGCGCAGTTAAGGACGTTCAGGCCCGTCGGGAGATTCAGGACGTTCTGCATGAAGGGGGCCAGCGCCACCATGCCCACGAAGCCCAGGATGACCGAAGGGATCGCCGCCAGGAGTTCCACTGCGGGCTTGAGGAGTTCCCGGACCTTGGGGCCGGCCAGGCACGAGAGGTAGACGGCGAGCCCGATCCCCAAAGGGGCGGCCAGGAGCACGGAAGAGAAGGTGACGGAAAGCGAGCCCAGCACCAGGGCCCCTGAGCCGAAGGAAGGCTCGGGGTAGGTGGGGAACCAGTCCAGGCTGAAAAAGAACTCCGTCAGCGGCACGGAACCGCCGGAAGGCCCCGCCGCGAACAGCCCCACCGCCTCGGAAAACAGGAAGACGGTGATGAGGAGCATCTGGCCAAGGGCCGAGGCCGCGCACAAAAGGAAAAAAACCCGCACGCCCTGCTCCGCGGGGGAGAGCTTGGGGTGGAGGAGTTCGCCCCTGGGGGCGTCCTCGGCGGGCGCGGGCTTGGTCACTTCAGGAGTCCTTGGCCTGTCGTAAGGCGTCCCTGGCGCCGCATCGCGGGCCTTGAGGCCGGGCGGTTCCCGGCCGCCTCAAGGCGGCGCCAGGCCTCAAGGCGGCCCTTGCCCTCAAAGGGCTCCGTGAGGGCGCGGCATAGCGTGAGGGCGGGGCCGGTAATTTCCCGGAGGGCCGAAGGCGTCCTCAGGGGCGGGGGCGGCGCATCCTTGAAGGAAGGAGCCGCCGGAGCGGCAGGAGGCATAGGCCGGAACTGACCGGCAGGCTGCGCGATCGGCGCCCGGGCGCCTTCCCGCAGGCGCCCCGGAAAGGCAGGCTTCCCCGGCGCCCCTGAAGGGAGGCTCGCCCGGCCGCTCTTGGCTTAAGGGACAAGCCTCATGTCCGGGGCCTCCGGCGGGAGAAAGCCCTCCTTGCGGAGGACGTCCTTGCCCTCCTCGGTCGAGAGGTAGCCCAGGAACTTTTCCGGCTCCGGTGGCACGGGGTAGCGGGTGAAGAAGTACAGTTCACGGGAAAGAGGGTAGCTCCCGTCCTTGGCGCGGGAGAGCTCCGGGGCCACCCCCTGGACTTTCACGGCCTTGACCCGGCTGTTGAGGAAGCCCAGCCCCACGTAGCCCACGGCCGACCGGTTGCCGCCCACGGCGTACGACACCCCCCCGCTGGAGGGCTGGACCTGGGCGTCCCTGCGGAAATGCTTCCCCTTGAGGACCAGCTCCAGCCACATCTCGAAGGTCCCGGAGCTGGAGTCGCGGTTGATGGCGACTATGGCCCTGTCCTCGCCCCCCAGCTCTTTCCAGTTGCGGTAGCGGCCCAGGTAGATTCCCTCGAGCTGTTCCAGGGAAAGATCGCTTACGGGATTGGACGGGTGCACTATCACCGCCAGGAGGTCCATGGCCGCCAAGTGCCTTGCGAGCTTTTCCCCGCGGCCTTCCGCGAGGGCGAGCTCTTCCGGGAGTATGTCCCTGGAGGCCCCGGCTATGTCTATGGTGCCGTCTATGAGGCTCTTGAGGCCCTCGCCGGTGCCGGTGCCCGACACCGACATCCGGGAGTTCGGGTAGGCCTTGAGAAACACCTCGGCCACGCCCATGGCCACGGGGAGCAGGGTGGTGGACCCTGAGACCATGAGCCGGGCATCTTCCTTGCCCGAAGCCGGTCCGGAGAGCGCGCCAAGGAACGCCGCGGCCATGGCCAAGGCAACAGGGGCCGCCTGCCGCCAGGAGCGGAACGGGCGGGCAACGCCTCGCCCGGAAGAGCCCTGGCGGCCGCAGCCCGGAACTCCGGGCAGGGGGAGCGCCCCTGATCTCTGGCGGGGGCTTGTCATACCGGACTTTTAGCACGGCATGGGGCAAAACACAACACAGGCGGGGCCGCGCGAAGAGGCCGCCCCGGTCGACGCTCCGACTCGTCAAGATAATCAGCCCGGCCAGGCCCCGTCCGAGGCGGAGTCCAGGGCTTCGGCAGGGCAAGCTAATTTCCGGACGAGGAAAAAGCGACTGGAAAAGCCTGCCGCGCCTGAGGCTGCCGGGGACTATCGCTCCGCGGGAAAGATCGCGCCATGCCGCTCAAGACGGCTGAAAATTTGGCTTTATCGTAACCATTCAGGTACCCTTTCTTGGCA
>JAITRL010000118.1 GCA_031288415.1 Deltaproteobacteria bacterium
AGTCTGGAGCATGCGGTTCCTGAAGACCCGGCTCATGGAGAAGTACGGCCTGCGGCGGCCCGGCACCGCCGCGAAGACTCCCGTCTTGGGGTTGCGGCCCGGCCGGGCCGGCGAGTCCCTTACCCCGAAACGCCCCAGGCCGGCTATGGAGACCGTGCGCCCCTCCGCCATGGCCTCGGCGAGGCAGTCTATCATGGCCTGGAGCACCCTCCCCGCATCCCGGCCCGAGAGGGACAGGCGGTCCCGGATCGTTCTGACTATGTCCGACCTGGTGAGCGGCGGGAGATCCCCTTTGAGCGTATTGGCCATCTTGCCGCGGTCCTTTCAGGAAAGCCCGCGCCTTCCGCAGGGCGCCCGGCACGGCCGGAGGCGGCCTGACGGGCGCCGGCGCGGCGGCGCCCGGGGCCTTGACTGCCCCGCCGCCGGGCGGGCCGACGGCGGGAGCGCGGGAGTCGGGCCGGCGAGGTGGCAAGGCTGAGGGCCGTGAGGCGGGAAAGCCGAAGAGTCAGGGCGAAAGCCGCCTGCCGCAAGGCCGCGAAACCCCAGTTGCCCTTAAGCCTCAAGCGGCGCGGGGACGCGGGCCAGGAGACCTCAGGCGCCTCATGGCAGTTTCCCGGAGCCGCCCGGCGCCTTCGGGGCGCGCCGGAGCGCGCGGGGCCTGCCGGCGCGGCCCGGGGGGCCGGGCGCCGCAGGCCGGCCTCAGGCCCTCAGGGCGGCCCCGAATTCCGCCTCGAGCGTCGCGACGATGCCTTTACAATATCCGCTCGCCAGCTCTTCCGTCAAGGTCCGCTCGCTGTCCTGGAAATACAGCCGGAAGGCCACGCTCTTCTTTCCGGCGGGCAGGGCGCCCCCGGAGTAGAGATCAAAAACCGCGACCTTGCGGAGAGGGAACGGGCCCCGACGTACGGCGCGCTCGAGCTCGGCGGCCGGCACGGCGGCGTCGACCAGGACCGCGAGGTCCCTCACTGTCGGGGGATAGCCCGGGAAGGGCTCGAAGGCGGGGACGGTCTCCGGGGGAAGGCCGGAGGTCTCCAGCTCGAAAAGGTAGACGGGGCCCCCGCTCTCCTTGAGGCCGAAAGCCTTGGCGGCGGAGGCGCGCACGAGGCCCAGGTGTCCCAGAAGCTCGCCCCCGCGGCGCACGGCCGCGGCCTGCCCGGGGTCCAGGTAAGGAGGAAGCGTGGAGTCCCGGCGGAAGTCCCACTCCTCCCTGAAGGAGGCGGCCAGAGCCTCAAGCACCCCTTTGAG
The DNA here is from genome assembly GCA_031288415.1 of Deltaproteobacteria bacterium. Taxonomy (GTDB): domain Bacteria; phylum Desulfobacterota; class Desulfarculia; order Adiutricales; family Adiutricaceae; genus JAIRZX01. Next base: position 1,246 of record JAITRL010000118.1, read on the forward strand.
GTCGAAGAAGTCCGCCGGGCGCTTCTCCTCGCACCAGAGCGCGGCCTCGCGGTCAGATGAGACGAGCCCCCCGAACACGGGCATCTCTTCCGGAGGCCCGGACGGCGCCTTCTGGCGGAAGACCGAGGAGAGCTCGAACAGCCGCAGATCCCGCTGGCCGTGGTAGTGGTTGAGCCGCGCCGCGGCAAGGAGCGACGGCGCGAGCGTGGTGCGCAGCGCCCCCTGCTCCTCGGAGAGGGGGTTCGCGATGGGCCGCGTCTGGGCGCGCAGGGCATGGCCCTCGGGGAGCCCGAGTTTGTCTGCGAAGCCGGGGTTGACGAACGACAGGCTCATGAGCTCCATGAAGCCCTTGCCCACCATGAAGACCCTGAGGCGCTCCCGCAGCCGGTAGGCCGGAGGCGGATCCCCGGCGGGAACCGGCGGCGTGGGCAGGGTCGCGGGAAGGTTCTCGAAGTCGAGGACGCGCATCACCTCCTCGCACAGGTCAGCCTCCCGCGTAAGGTCCGGCCTCCAGGAGGGTATCTCCGCCTCGTAGAGGCAGATTTTTGAGCGCGAGGGCGAGAGCCTGATCCCCAGGTCCCCCAGGGCCCTCTCCATCTCGGGCTCGGAATGGCTCGTGCCCAGGAGGGCGTTGCAGCGGGCCGGCGTGAAGGGCACGTGGAGGGGCTTCCACGGCCGGGGGCAGCAGTCCACGAGGCCGGGGGCCACGCGGCCGGAAGTCAGGGATGCCGTCAGCGCGGCCGCCCGGTCCACCGCCCTGGGGCACATGTTCACGTCCTGGCCGCGCTCGAAGCGGAAAGAGGCGTCGGTGGAGAGCCCCAGCGCCTTGGAGGTGCGGCGGATGTTCACGGGGTTGAACATGGCCCCCTCCAGGAAGACGTCTTCGGTCGAGTCCTCCACCTCCGAGTTGAGGCCGCCCATGATCCCGCCGATGGCCACGGGCCGCTCGCCGTCGCAGATGAGCACGTTGTCCTCGCTTTTGAGCTCGCGGTCCTGGCCGTCCAGGGTGGTGAACCGCGTGCCGGGCCCGTAGGCCCGGACGACGATCCGGCCGCCCGCCAGGCGCCTCAGGTCGAAGGCGTGGAGCGGGAGGCCCAGCTCCAGCATCACGTAGTTGGTGACGTCCACGATGCTGTTGATGGACCTCAGGCCCAGGGACATGAGCCTGCCGGCCAGCCATGCCGGGCTTTGCGAGGGGCGCGCCCCGCGCACTACCCTTCCGCAGTAGCGGAAGCAGGCATCCGGGCATTCTATGTCCACCTTGACGAGGGAGGAGGCCGGGGGGCCCTCCTCCTCCGTCGGGAACTCGGGACTCTTGAGGGGCCGGGCCAGGATGGCCGCGAGATCCCTTGCGATGCCCAGGTGCGACAGGGCATCCCCCCGGTTGGGGGTGACACCGACCTCCAGGATCCAGTCCTCCGCCGAAAAAAGCTCTTTGAGGGGCAGCCCTGCGGCTATGCCTTCATCTAAGGCCATGAGCCGGGAGGCGTCCTCTCCCAGCAGGAGCTCAGCCGCGGAGCAGAGCATGCCGTCCGAGGCCGCCCCCCGGAAGGTCGCGCTCTTGACAGGGCCGCCAGGGAGCTCGGCCCCTGGCAGGGCCAGGGGGTAAAGCCCGCCGGTCCTCACGTCGGGGGCGGAGCAGATGACCTGGATCCGGCCCTGAGGGCCGGCGTCCATGAGATATTTCCCGTATCCCCCGCCCAAATCCTCGCCCTCGGCGACCCTGGCCACCACCACGTCCCGGAGGTAGGCCTTGAAGTCGTTGACGGCCTCGACCTCGAGCCCCACCGTCACGAGGCGCCCGGCCACCTCCTCCGGGCTCAAATCCCCGATCTCCACGAACTCCCCGAGCCACGAGAGGCTTGCCAGCATAAGACGCCCTCCTGAGGGGCCCCGAAAAAAACCGGCTCCCATCCCCCGGAAAACCGTCCGGGCGGGAGCCGCGCGCAGAAGGCCCGCTCATGCGAATGCGCATGATACCATTGCGGCGCAGGCCCTTTCAAGGGCGGGACCGGCCTTGGCGCGGCCCTGGCGGGCCGCCGGGCAGGCCTGCGGCCCTGCCCGGCGAGGCGGCGCGCAAGGCGACGGCTCCCGCGGAAATGGGAGGAATATGGACAATGAGGAAGCGGGCGGGCCTTAAGCCAGGAGACCGGCAGGCCCGGCCGCAGGCCGGGACGGCAAGTGCCGGCCGCAGGCCGGGGAAATGCCAAACCCGCCGGAAAACCGGGACGTTCACGGCTTTTCCGGCCGGCCTCTCAAGGATAACGCCCTGCGAGGCGCGCTTTGCCCTGGGGGAGTTCACGGCCCGCCCTGCGGCAGAGCCTGCGCCCCCCCTGCGGGAGAGCCGCCTGCCGCCCCGCGGCATAGCGGGCGGCCGCCCTGCGGGAGAGCCCGGAGCCGCGACGCGCGATCCTCCCCGCTATCTGCCGCCGGCCCCCTGGGCGGCAGGCGGAGTGAGGCTGACCTTGCGGACCGCCGCAGTCGAGTACAGGCGGTTGACGGCGTTCACGTAGGCGCGGATGGAGGCCTTGATGATGTCCGTGGAGGCGCCGTTCCCCTGGGCCTTGATGCCGTCCTGAGAGAGGGTCACCTTGGCCTCGCCCATGGCGTTGCTCCGCTCGGAGGTGGCGGCGATCGTGAAGCTTTCGAGCCTGGGATGGACCCGGATAATCCGTTTGATCGCGGCGTAGGCGGCCTCCACCGGCCCGTGCCCGGTGGCCGCGTCTGACAGCTCCTTGCCGTTGAGGGCAAGCACCACGGTGCATGTGGTGTTCTCGCCCCCGACGTGCATGGAGTACTCCTTGAACTCGTAGCGGTATTCAGGCTGCACCGAGAGGATCTCGTCCGAGATGATGGCCTCGATGTCCCCGTCCGTAGCATCCTTTTTCTCGTCGCAGAGCCGCTTGAAGCTTTCAAAGGCCCGCGTCACCTCGGTGTCGGTGAGGTTGTAGCCCAGGTACTCCAGGCGGTCCCGGAAGGCGTGGCGGCCGGAGTGCTTTCCCAGCACCATCACCGCCGGGGTGCTCCCCACGTCCTCGGCCTTCATGATCTCGTAGGTCTCCCGCTTGGCGAGGACCCCGTGCTGGTGGATGCCCGCCTCGTGGGCGAAGGCGTTGGCTCCCACCACGGCCTTGTTGGGCGGGACCGCGACCCCGGAAAGGCGGGCGACCAGGCGGCTGACGGGATAGAGCCTGCGGGTGTCGAGCCGGAAATCCAAGCCGTAAATGTCACGGCGGGTGCGGATGGCCATCGCCACTTCCTCGAGGGCGGAGTTGCCGCCGCGCTCGCCCATGCCGTTGATGGTGCCCTCCACCTGCCGCACTCCGGCCCTGACCGCGGCCAGGGAGTTGGCCGCCGCGAGCCCGAGATCATTGTGGGCGTGCACGGAGAAGATCACGCCAGGAGGGGCGCCCACGCCCTCGATTATCTTCCGGCAGAAGACCTGGAACTCCTCCGGGACGGCGTAACCCACGGTGTCGGGGATGTTCAGGACGGTCGCCCCCGCCTCCATGGCGATCCTGAAGACCCTGATCAGGAAGTCCAGGTCGGAGCGCGAGGCGTCCTCGGCCGAGAACTCCACCTCCGGGACCAGCGACCTTGCCAGGAGCACGCCCGCCCGGGCCTGGTCCATGACCTCGCCGGGTGTCATCTTGAGCTTGTGCTCCATATGGATGGGCGAGGTCGCGATGAAGACGTGGATGCGGGGGCTTTCGGCCTGGGCGAGGGCCTGGGCCGCCGCCCGGATATCGCCCTCGCGGGTGCGGGCGAGCCCGCACACGGTGGAGGTCTTGATCTCCCTGGCGATGGCCTGGACACAGCTGAAGTCGCCCGGTGACGCGGCCGGGAACCCGGCCTCGATGACGTCCATGTTCATCTTCGCGAGCTGGCGGGCTATCTGGAGCTTCTCGTCGACGTTGAGGTTCACGCCGGCGGCCTGCTCGCCGTCCCTCAGGGTCGTGTCGAAGAACTGCACCTGCCCCGTCCCCGCCGCGGCCTCCTTGCCGCCGTCAGCCGCCTGATCCGTCTTGTCCTGCTTCATGGGAAACCTCCCCCGGAAAAATCCGCCCGCGCCGCGCGCGGGCACAAAAAAAGCCGGGCTGGCCCGGCTTCAGGAAGTTACTGCAACGATAGGTGTCCCCTAGGTCATAGCATCCCTTGCCGGGTCGGCCCCACAAGGCCGACGAGAAGGAGGAGGACCAGGAGAGAGGCGGCGCGGAGACGCGGGGATCCCCCTAAGGGCTGATGGGAGGCGCCTGAGTTCCGTGCCGTGCCGCCGTGCATGAGGGTTCCGCCTTGGCTGCGGCGCCCCGTAAAGAGGGGCGACCGAAAAATCTCAAGTAGCAAGTATACGCTGTTTTTCCGGCCTGTCAAGCCTTTTCGCCGCCCAGCGCCGCCCTCTTCGCGGCCCCGGTCACCCGCCCCTGAAGGGGCGCCGCGCGAACGGCCGCAAAGGACCGGCGCGGCCTGCCGCGAGGGCTTAACGTGGCCTTCGGCACGCGACCCGCTAAGAGGATCGCGGGAAATCGCCCGCCCCTCAGGCCTGTCCCCGCATCAAGGCAGGGGCGGGGAAAGGCCGGCAAGCCTCAAACCGGACCGCGGCGCGCGCGGGGAAAACGGGGGCCGGGCCCGGCCGCGGAGAGTCAGGCGAAGCCGGGGCGCGTAAAGGGTCCCTTGCCGCCGCGCGCCTCAGGCTGGCGGGAAGCCGTGGCCCCCCTGGCGCCTCATTCCCGAACGGGCCAGGAGGACCGCCTTGTAGCTCCGCGGGGGAAGCGGCTTTCCGCCTGAGCGGTATTCGGCGGACAAGGCCTCGAACCCCAGGCGGGAGAGGCCGGGGCAGGCTTCGGCCGCCTCCAGGAAGGCCCTGGGATCGGTCACGAGCGCCCAAAGCCGAGGCCAGGCCCGGCAGACGAGGGGCTTTACCGGATGGATGAGGCACTGCCCGCCCCTGAAGAGCAGGCAGTGCCCCTCGGGGCCGGGCGCGTTGAGCACGGAGTAAAGCCCGGAGGGCTCCCTCTCCAGGAAAACGGCTTCCATGCCGGGAAGGTCCAGGCCCAGGTGGCGGGCCGCCGCCGCCGCGCCTTCCCTGTCCAGGTACACTCCTCCCCTGCCGCGGCAGCACTCGCCGCACATGAGGCAACGGAAGCCGCGGGGAGGGGTCACGAGCCCGGCCCGGCGGGAGCTCCCGGCGCCGTCCCGGGCTCCAGGCGACGGATCTCCCGCATCCGCCGCGCGCAAGGCTCGGCGCCCCGGTCTCTCGCCTGCGCGAAAACGGCCGCTTCCTTGCCGGGTTCTTCCCAGGCGCCGCCGGCAAGACTGTCCCGGAGCCGCTTCGCGCGGCAGCCGGCAAAGGGGCGGCGCCTTGCCGCCGCCGGAAGACGACGCCCGCGCCAGTCCAGAGCGCCTGCGCCGGAGGAGCGCGGAGAGCCCGGGACATGGACAAACATAGGGAAAAGGCGTGCGGGTTTCATGTTCATCCGCTGGAGGAGCGGCGCCGTATCCGCCTTCGGGAGGCGAAGTCCCGGCCGTTTGGCCGCTCTGCCGCCTCTTGCCGGTCGGCCGCGACTTTCGCTTTCGCGCGGATGCCGGGACTCCAGGAGGTTTTCCCCGGCGGAGCGGAAAGCGGAGTCACGCTCCGCCGACGGCCGCGCCTTGCGCCGGCAGGAGGGCCCGCGCATGTTGAACCGGCTCCTGGACGGGGCCAAGGCGTTCAAGGAGGCGAAACGGGCCGGCCGGGCAGGCCTCCGGCCGTGACTGACGGCCGGGGCAGTGACCCGAGTGACCCGGCAGAGGCGTAAAAGCAAACGAGGGCGCCTGCGGCTTTTCAGGCGCTTTCGCGGCCCCGCGGGCGCCGCCCCGCCGTCAGGGCGCGGGGGTCAGGGTGGACCTGCGGCCGTTGTAGCGCTCGACGTCGTAGTGCCGGTTGACGTCCACGAGGTAGAGCTTGTCGATGGCCTGCTTGAGGGGAACTGAAGTCACCTCGCCGTTGCGGTAGGACACCATGCGGCCGAAGTCCTCCTCGAGGATGAGGTCCACCGCGGCGATCCCGAAATAGCGGCCCATCAGCCTGTCCCGCGAGGTGGGCGCGCCCCCGCGCTGGATATGGGAGAGCACCACGTGCCTGGTCTCGTAGCCGGTAAGCCTTTCGAGCTCCTTGGCCAGCGTGGTCCCGATGCCGCCCAGCACCTTGTGGCCGAAGCCGTCGGTCTTGTCGGAGATATAGACCTCCTCGCCCCCGCTGGCCTTGGCGCCTTCCGAGACGACCACGATGTCGTAGCGCACCCCCGCGTTCCGGCGCCTCTGGAGCAGCTCGGCCACCTGGCCCGTATCGAAGTCGTGCTCCGGGATCAGGATAATGTGGGCCCCTGCGGCCTGCCCGCCCTCCAGGGCGAGCCAGCCGGCGTGGCGTCCCATCACCTCCACCACGAAGAGCCTGTTGTGGCTGCCGGCGGTGGTGCGCAGGCGGTCCACCTCCTCGGTTATTACGTTGAGGGCGGTGTCGTAGCCGAGGGTGTAGTCGGTCGAGTTGAGGTCGCGGTCGATGGTCTTGGGGATGCCCACCACCTTCTGGCCGAGGTTGTAGAGCTTGTGGGCGACCGAGAGGGTGTCCTCGCCGCCTATGGCCACGATGGAGGTGAGCCCGAGGCCGGAGATGTTCGCCAGGCACTTCTGGCTCTGGTCGTCCTTGGGGTTGAAGGGGTTGGTGCGCGAAGTGCCCAGGTTGGTGCCCCCGTAGCGGTCCCAGGTGCGGACTATGAGCTCATCCAGAGGCTGGACCCACTTCGCGACTGAGCCGGGGTCCGCGGGGTCGACCTCCACCAGGCCCTTCCAGCCGTCCCGGATGCCCACGACCTCGATGGTCATGTCCCTCCCCCGGACGAGGTAGGGGTCCAGGGCCGTCTTGGTGATCCACTTGACGGCGCTGTTGAGCCCCGCGCAGTCGCCGCCGCCTGTCAGGATTCCGATCTTGTGGTGCATTGAAGCCTCCCAAGGCCTTTCGGGCGCAGGCCCCCCGCTCCTCCCTCCCACGCCCCGGCGGCCCCCTCTCCGGCGGCGGTCGCCGGTGCGGGGCCAGGGCCGTGCTTTATAGGGGGTTCCTGCAGATCCCTTGAATAACGAGAGAGCCCCTGGCGCTCGCCGGAGGCGCTAAATGGGCCGGTCCCAGGACCCGACCGATAGATTTATAATTCAGATTACCACAAAAGGACCGACTGACAAGAACCGTCGCTGCCGGACAGGAAATCAGGAAAGGCCACGGCCCCGTTTCAGCCATCCGGAGGTGGGCTGCTTCGGGAATTCGGGAGAGCGGAAGGGTACCCGGCCAGCTAAACGAGGCTCGAGGCTGAGCCTGCAGCCGCCCGGAAGACAAGGCCAGGGCCTTGAGCGGGCGGCGGCGCCGCGCGGGCGACGCGAAGGCCGGAGCCGGGGCGTTCGCCGGCGGGAGCCCGACCGCCGGGATCGCCCCGCAGGCCTTAAGGAGCCTTCTGCAGTCCGCGAGTCGTTCCGGCTTCGAGACGGCTTTCATCGGGACAGGCCTGCAGGTACAGGCCTCAAGTCCCGTATCGGGCTGAACGGCCCGCGCGCGGCGTGGGGCCCCGTTCCGCCTGTGGGTCAACATGAAAAACCCTCCCGGCATGTACCGTCCCCCGGCATCCGCCGGGGCTACATGCGGGAGGGGCTCCCTGTCTTGGGCTTGATGCGCCGCCCGCCGCGCCGCCGGAGGCTTAACTCACCAAAATGCTTGAATTTTCTTTAATTCCGGCATGGCACGGAAAGAGCGGAAAACGCCCGCGGAGCCGGTTCGCGTTCGGGATCTGAGTGTCCGCAAGCATTTCCGGCCTCCGGCAATATATTTTTCCGCTCCGGAAAATCTACCGCTCATTCTACTGCCGCAGTTAAACGGCATCAAAGAATCTCTCGGGGAACAACCGGATGAATCAGCCCCATAACTAGCTGATTTTACGGTAAAAAACTATTTTTAAAGGACTCTGCGGGAGCATCAAAAAAGGCTAATGGAGCCGGCGATGGGATTTGAACCCGCGGCCTGCTGATTACGAATCAGCTGCTCTACCACTGAGCTACGCCGGCTCGTGCGGTCGGCGGGGCGCCGCCCCGGGACTTCCGGATAACACATCCCGCTCCGGGCTGTCAACGGTAGCCGGGCTCAATATGGAAAGGCCTAAAGCACGGCCGGGCCGTCCCGAGCCGCTGCCGGGCCGAGGCGAAGGCAAGCGGCGGCCTACCGGCCCGCTTTCTTTCGGGCGCCGAACGGACTGGAGAGGGAGACCGCGCGGCCTTCCTTTCGCCCTCCCCCTTACGCGGGCCGGGACAGAGGCCGGGGGGCCGCCTTGGCCCGACCGCCTCAGCCTCCGGCCTCAGGGGCGAGGAAGTACATCTCATTGACGTTGCTGTTCTGGTTATAGTGGTAACTCAGGTAGTCGGCGAGCCTCGCCCCTGGACCGCCGAACTCCCCGTGGCCGGGATCGTCGAAGGGGTCGTAGGGGGCGCCCCAGTCGCAGACGGTGACGATGAGGCAGGCCTCGCCGTTGAAGGTCACGAACTTCCTGGAAACCTGGACGTTGCCGGACTTCCCCCCGTAGGACACATCGTGGACCAGGCCCACGAGTTCCCGCATGGCCCGCTCCACCCTGGGCCCCAGGCCGATGAAATCCTCGGGGAATCCCTCGCTGAGAAAGGACAGCATCTCCCCGAGCCTGGACGAGTCGGCCGGGACAAGAATAGCCCGCATGTGGGTGACCTCCTGGCGCCGCAACCCCGCAGGGCCAAGGACGCGAAGCACCTCGACCTGCCCTGCCCTGCCCTGACCTGCCTTGCCCTGCCCAGCCCAGCCCTGCCCAGCCCTGCGTTCTCCTTTGGCGGATTGGAGCTTCAGGGCGCCAAAGCTGAGCTTCGGCGCAGGGGCCGTCCGCGCCGAAGCCGGAATGGAGGCCCCTTCGCGTTGCCCAAAGGCCAAGAGGGGAAACCGCCTGCAGGTCCAAGCCCCCCTCAGATCCCTTCAGGCTCTTGTTCGCGGGAGAGGCCTTGCGCCGACAGGCCTTTTAGGGCTCGGGGGGGCCGGCCCCGCAACTCCATGAAGGGCGGGCATGTCCAAGGCCCCCTTCCCGGCCCGGAGGAAAAAACGGACAGGTCGAGAGCGGCGACCGCGCTAAAGCGCCGGAACGCATATGGCCACGCTGCGGCAGGCGGCGCGTCCATAGGGGCTCCTGGTCCGGCAAAGGCTCCGAAAAGGCACGGGAGGCCAGGGCAAGACCGACCGGGCTTAGGAGTCGGCTTAAAATCGCATTATAGCATGACCGGAAGGTCGCTTCCGGAAAAGACTCACTCAGCCTTAAGAAGGCGCAAGCCCGCATCAGCCTGCGGCTTTGCAGGCGCTTGGGGGCTCCCGCGGAAGGCTTCCTGAAGCTCCGGCCATCGGGAAGGGGAGCGGCCTGCTTAGAGCGAAGGCCGCCGGACATATGGCCGGGACGGAAGGTCTCGCGGCGCGACGGCTACGCGGCCTGGAAAAACCTGACAGCCCGGCCAGGGAGACCCTGAGAAGTATCCGTCGGCCTCAAGAACACCATCCAGGTCCGGACAGGCCCCTTGGACGCCCGAAGAGCGCGGGCAAGTTCGCGGAATTCCTGGCGGGTGGCTTAGGGAGGGTTGCGGGGCTTGAAGGCTTGGGATAGCTCGGGAGGGTCTCCGGGGGCTCGGGCAGTTCGGGGAGAGGGCTTGAGTGAAGCCGCGCGAGGCAGGGTAAGGCTAAATCCGCGATGAAGATTCAGCCGCGCGAGGCGTGAGAGGCCGACGTTCCATGTATGGGGAAGCGGCCGCCCGAAGCCCGGCAATCCTGAAGCAGGCTCAAAGAACCGGAGGCGCCTCGGGCTCCCCTGAGGCATGGGCCAGGGCCGCCGCGGCGGCCGGTCGGGACCGCCGCCCGCCCAAAACCACAAGGCGGGCCGCAGAGGCCCGCCTTTTGGTAAATTCTCAACGTGTTGCCGGCGCACCCTTACTTCCGCAGGGTACCGATGGCCGCGAGTGTCGCGGCCTTATGAATTCTCAGGTCCTCGCCGCGCCCGGACAGGTTGTTGCCTGGGCGAGGAACGAGAGAGCCGAGGCTTCGAGCATCTCCGTGAAGTTGCCTTCACAGGAGGGCGTGAATGACGATTCACAGTCGGCCAAAATCTCATCGCGTGCGGACTTGGGGGAGTCCTCAGGGGCGGGAAGGCAGGAGATCACGATGGACGACAGGGCCGAGGACCCGAACGTATGCCCTTTAGAGGCCTGGGGGGCATTCTGGGCCGTCTCTGAAAGCGTCCTCATCCGCCGCTCCAGGTCAAGGATTAGCCTTGCGAACCCTCTGTCAAGCTCGTGGATCCGCTCCTCCATCGACTTCATCCTGCTGATAACATTCTCTTCCATGGAGCCTTCCTCCCTTCACGTTTCAGGCCTGGGAAGGCTGTCCCTTCCCTGCATGTTGTATATGCAAGGAACGGGCCCAAAAACCGCTCCAAGGGACACCTAGGCAATTTTTCAGATGCGGCACGGGTTTAGCGGCTTTTCTGGAAACCTGGAGCAATCGTTGACTCTCCGGATTTGCCGTCGTGCGCATCAATGACCTACCGGGTGTGAAAGTCAGGTAACAATAAGGATTCGAAGACTCAAGGGGCTTGAGGTGAGGAGGTTGACGCCTGAAGAGACGATGATGCTCGGCCAAAGGGCAGGCAGCGTCTGAGGAAGGCTGGCTCGGATGAAGGTTCGGCATGAAAGGCGGGGGAAACTTAAAAGAAAATCAAGCACGGAAGGAAGGCTTGGCCGGAAGGGAAGCTTGGCCGGAGGGGGGGCTTGGTTTGGAAAGAGGGCTTGGCCGGGAGGGAAGCCTGGTTGGGAGATGTGGCCTGGCCAGGGTGGAAGGATTGACAGGAAACGGGAGGCCCCTGGAGCGGGAACGCCTCGCGGGGCAGGTGGGCGATGAGGGCGCCGTAGGCATGGCCGGCTCCCTGCACGGTAAGGCCAAGCCTTGCGGGGCGGGCAGGAAGGGACCTGCCGGAAACTTCTTTTGCCCTGCTGGACATGAGGACCCTATGTGCCCCTAAGGCGGAAAACGCTCCTTAGGGCGCAAAGAGCCCCTTAGGGCGCGGGTTCCTCAAGTTTCACGCGCGACGCCTCAAGCTTCTTGAGCCTCTTGCGCAGACCCTCCCTGGTCAGGCCCAGAAGCCTCGCGGCCCTGCTTTTGTTGCCGCCGCTGCTGGCCATGGCCTCCAGGACGGTCTGGTCCGTGTGCCTTACGTTAGACCCGTAACCCTTGTGGCCGTCGGAAACCGGGAGATCGGGCAAAATTGCCTTGCCAGGTCCGCCCGTCAAAGGCTCAGGGGCCAGGGACGGCCAAGCCGACGGCAACGGCGGAGCTTCAGCCGATGCGGGAGAGGCCGGGACAGCGGCCGGGACAGCGGCCTGGGCCGAGGCAAAGGCCGGAACCGAGGCGACGGCCGGGGAAATGGCCGCGGCCGCCAAGGAAGGTTCGCGGCCGCGTATCCTGTCGGAGAGGTCTTCCCGCCTGACCGTGAGCTCCGGGGCGAGGGAGGCCGCCCGCTCCATCTCGTTGTTGAGTTCGCGGACGTTGCCGGGCCAGGGATAGGCCATGAGCGCGTCGTCTGCCGCCGGCGAGAGGGTCATGCGCCCGCGGCCCAGACGGGCCGAATGCCTGGACAAAAAGTCCCGCGCGAGCAGAAGGATGTCGTCCCCGCGTTCCCGCAGCGGCGGAAGGGCCAGCTCCAGGACGTTGAGGCGGTAGAACAGGTCCTCGCGGAAGCGCCTGACGCGCACGGCCTCGCGGATGTCGGCATTCGTGGCGGAGATGACGAGAAGATCCACGGGGATAGGCTTGTGCCCCCCCACGCGCATGACCTCGTGCTCCTCGAGCGCCCGCAGGAGCTTGGCCTGGTTCTCGGGGGCCATGTCCCCCACCTCGTCCAGGAAGAGGGTGCCCCCGCTGGATTCCTCGATGAGGCCCTTGCGCTGGTTCACCCCGGTGGCGACCCCCTTCTCGATGCCGAACATCTCGCTCTCGAACAGGCTGTCCGGGATAGCCGAGCAGTTGACCGCCACGAATTCCCGCTCCCTTCTGGGCGAGTTGAAGAAGATCATCTTGGCCATGACCTCCTTGCCGCTCCCGGTCGGGCCCAGGATCATCGTGTTGATGGGGCGCTTGGCCATGTCGAGGGCGGTCTTCACCACCTTCTCCACGGCGGGGGACTTGCCCAGGAAGGGGCGGCTCCAGGTCTCGGAGACCGTCCTCTGCAGGAAGTCGTTGCGGCGGGCGAGGTGTTCACGGGCCTGCTCGAGCTCCCGCATGCGGGCTTTGAGCTCCTCGACGAGGCCGTCGCGTTCCATGAGCCGCGCCTCAAGCTTGACGAGCATCATGCCGAAGGACTCGGCCAGCCTCGAGAACTCAACCTCCCCCCCAGGGATCTCCCGCGTGAGGGCGAAGAGCTCGTCGGCCGCCGCCGGGCGGTCCCAGGCCAGATCGTCGCACACCCGAATCAGGGCGTCCATGAGCTTCTTCTCAGCCGGATCCATCATCACCCTTCCGCAGGGGGCTTGGGCACAGGCGCGCCGGGCGCGGTCGCGCGTTGCCTGCCCCGGAGGCCTCGCCTGCAGCGGCAGTCTCCCCAGCCGCGAAGGCCCCGCGGGGCCTGGAACCCTAATCGGCGCCTGCGGCCTCGCGGACCCTGGCGGCCTCATTAGCCCCAAAGCCTGATTTTAACACTGCTGAAGGGGATTTAGAAGAAAGGTCCCGCAATGCGCCCCAGGCGCCTTCATGCTGCCGGAGAGAGACCGGCAGGGCCTGGCCGGGGGCCTCGGCTCTCCCTCCCGGCGCCGGCCCCGGGGAAAAAGCGCCCCGCAAGGAAACCGCCGGCCGCAGGGCCGGGAATGCGCGCCCAGAGCGACCGGCCCCGGCGCCGCTTAAGCCCCCGAGGGCTCAGCCGACGGGCCCAAGCCTCCTCCGCCGGGGGGGGATCGCCGCTCCGGCCGTTGCCGTGCCGGCCCTGACGGCGGCCTGCCCTCAGCCGCCTCCGCAGGAGGCGGCAAGAGCAAACCGCGCAGATGACGCCGGCGCTCTTGCCAAGGCTGAACGGAGAGGCGGCGCAAAGGAACTATTTGCATTACATCGGCCGTAACCGTAAGGGCGGGCCTGGTTGTCTTGCAAAATCCCTTAACACCCCTATAATGCGGCTCTGTCAGTCCATGAAACCGCTACGGCCGCCATGCCGCGCAACGCGGCGGGAAAGCGCAAGCCAAGACAGGCCCGAAGCTTTGCCCGCGCCCGCGCCTCTGGCAGGCCGGAACGCCCGCTTACGCCCGGAACTTAAGCCGCGGCGACGGGCTTCAGGCATGGCCTCAAGCCAAGCCTTCCTGCCCGTTCAATGCAGGCTCCCTGCCAGTTCCGGAAAATCCCGCGAAATTTTCCGAATCAATCCTCATGCCGCCTGCCGGCGCTCCCTGCCCGTCCGGACCTGACCATCCCGATGCATGCGGAAGCCAGCCCGGCCGCAAGACGCCCAGCCGGCCCCGGAAAAGCCATGGACATCCCCAAGTTTCAGGATTTTTATCTCCCGATGCTCAAGTTTTGCGGTTCCGTCGGCCTTGCCGACTGCGGTTCGGGAATCGAGGCCATGACAGAGCATTTCTCACTTTCTGCCGCGTCCCTTAGCCTCCACGTCTCTTCCGGAAAGACAGTAATCAGAGACAGGGTCGCATGGGCCTTAACCTATTTGTTTCAAGCCGGCCTTCTCGAGCGCCCGTCCAGAGGGCGCTACAGGATTTCCGCGGAAGGCAGGAAGCTTCTGGCGGGGAAACCGGAAACGTTGAACGATAAAATCCTGATGGAGAAGTGCCCGCAATTCAGGAAATTCAAGGGCTCCAAGATAAATTCCGGTGCGGCTGGGCGCGCGGGAGGAGGACAAAGACCGGAGTCGGCCGCTTCCGCTCCCTCTCCGCCAGATCCGGACACCGGCCCTGCCGGCGACGAGCTCACCCCCGACGAGATGCTGGACAGGTCAACAGGCCAGCTCGAAGCGACTGTCCTGGCGGATCTCAAGCGGCAGATCCTGGAGCTGACCCCCAGGGCCTTCGAAAAGCTGATCCTCAGGCTCATGACCGACGGCCTTAAGTACAGTTCCAGAGGGCTTGCAATCCATACGGGGAAGCCCGGGGACGGCGGCGTGGACGGCATCATCACTGAAGACGCGCTGGGCCTGGACTCCATTTACCTTCAGGCGAAACACTACGCTAACTCGCAGGTAAGCTCAACGGATATCCAGGCCTTCGCAGGCGCCATGGACCTGAAAAGCGTCACCAAAGGCGTGTTCGTGACTTCGGGCTCCTTTTCCAAAGCCGCTCTTTATTTCGCCGATCGCGTCCCAAAACACATCAGGCTCATCAGCGGCGACGAGCTGGTGGACCTCATGTACAGGCACGGCATAGGTGTCCGTACCGTCAGGACCTTGGAGATAAAGCGCGTGGATCACGAGTTCTTCGGCGAG
>JAITRL010000161.1 GCA_031288415.1 Deltaproteobacteria bacterium
GATGCCTCAGTAGCCGCAGGCGCGGTTGTGGCCGCGGATGCCTCAGTAGCCGCGGGCGCGGTTGCAGCCGAGGAAGCCTCAGTATACGCGGGCGCGGTTGCAGCCGAGGAAGCCTCTAAAGTTGCTGGCGTCTCTGCAGCCGAGGAATCCTCTGAAGTTGCTGGCGTCTCTGCAGCTGCGGATGCCTCAGCAGACGCCGCCGCTGTTGCAGCCGCAGATGCTTCAACAGCCGCTGGCGTCGTTGTAGCGGCAGGAGACTCACCAGCCGCGGTTGCCTTTGAAGCCGGAGGTTCCTCGGGCCTTGGCTTCGGAAACCGGTTTCGGGAGCTCCAGCGGCCCACTGACTGACGTAACGCGGCGGTCTGGAGAACCGCGTCTCTTTCGGCGGAGGCCGTACGGTCTGCGGGGGCATGGCTAGCTTCAACGGAACGGGTTGCGCCGGGAGGCGGATCGGCCCTGGAGGGCCCGGAAGCCGTCGGCGCCATGGAGGCAGCGGGCTCCGCGGAAGTTCCGGAGACGGCAGGCCTTACGGCAGGCCCGGAGGCCTCGGGTCCCGCGTCTGGGAGGGGAATTCCCCTGACCGCCCACCGGTCAGCCGATGCGAGGAAGTCGGCGACGATCAGCTCCGCCCCGTAGGTGGACAGGTGTATGGCGTCGCTGGCGCGGGTCTGCCTCCGCTTGCCGTCTGGCATGATCGCGGTGCCTATGTAGGCGCCTGAGGGGTCGGCCAGGATGTTCCAGGTGTCGAAGAAGCGGCAGTTCGGGGCGGCGGAGCAGCCGCGCTCCGCCACGGCGTTCAGGTTCCTCACGCGTTCCCCGTATTGTTTCTTGCGCATGACCGGAAGCCCCACCCAGACCAAGGAGGCGCCGGCCTCGCCGGCTATGTCCGCCAGCCTCTTGACCCTCCGGCCGTAGATCTCGTTCCAGCCTTCCGTCGCGACCTGATGGTACTTGCGGTCATCGTCCATGAGCGCGTGGGTGTCGTTCGCGCCCAGCGCCACTATCACCAGCTCCTCGCCGCCTTCGGCCAGAAGCGTTTCCAGCTGGCTGAACCAGTCGAAGTAGGCGGGCACGCAAAGGCCCGTCGAAATCTTGTAGAAGCGCCTGACCTGGAGCCCGGGGACTTTCTTGAGCTCCCTTTCCAGGACGTGCCCGAAGCCCCACCCCGCGAAGGAGTCGCCTATGATAAGGATTTTCCTTAATTCGGACGGAAGCTGCACGTGCTGGCGGGGCGCGGCCGCGGCGGCGGCCGGGAGGCGCGCTTCCCGGCTTTCAGGGGTGACGGGCGTGCCGGAAGCCCGGCCCGCGCCTGAAGGCGCGGCCTCACCGGAAGCCGGCGCCGCGCCGGAGGGCTTGTCGCCGCCGGAGCCCTGGGCGGCAACGGAGCCCTGCGTGGCAGCGGAGCCCTGCGCTGTCCCGCCGGAAGCCGTTTGGCCTGCGGGCCCTGCGCCCCCGGGCGCCCCCCCGGCCAGGGCATCCGCAGGCGGCCGCCCCAGGACGGCCCAACGGCCCGCCGACTCCAGGAACGCCGCGGCCAGGATCTCAGCCCCGGCTTGGGTGAGCCTTGCCGAGTCGCCGGAACGGATCCGCCTGCGGCTGCCGTCGGGCATGGTCCGGTATTCCGCAAAGGCCCCGGAGGGGTCGGCCAGGACCCCCCAGGAGTCGAAGAAGCGGCAGTTCGGGGCCTCCAGGCAGGCCCGTTCCGCCACGGAGTTCAGGTTTTTCGCCAGATCTCCGTCAGGCTGCCTGCCCATGATCGGGAGCCCCACCCAGATCACCGCGGCCCCTGCCTCTCCCGCCACGTCCACGAGCTTCCGGACCCTCCGCCCGTAGGTATCGTTCCAGTCGGCCGACGCGGCCTGGTGGATCTGGCCGTCCTCGGCCGCGATGGGCCGGAGGTCGTTTATGCCCAGCGCGATTATCACCAGATCCTGACTGTCCGCGGCCAGGTGCTGGCTCAGCTGGCGGTGCCAGTCGAAGCGCGAGGGCTCGGAAAGCCCGGAAGAGGAGCTGTAGACGCGCTTCACCTCGGTACCGGGGATCTTCCTGAGTTCGCGGACGAGTGCCGGCCCGAAGCCGGATCCGATGAAGGAGTCGCCCGCGATGAGCATCTTCCGGAAGGCGCGGCCGGGCGGCCAGGGCGCGAAAGGCGCCGCGGCGCCGTCAGGCGCCGGGCTGGCGGAGGAGGCCGCCTCGGCGGCAGGGGCGGCCCTGCTGAAGCGCGGATCGCACTCCAGCCTGCCCGACAGTCCCGTCAGGGCCGCAGGAGGCAAGAGCCCCCGGAAGTCGCTCGCGGGAGGCGGAAAGGGCGCGCAGGTCTCGCCGATGCCCTGGCGGTCCGGATACGCGTGCCGGGAGGCAGCGGCGTAGGGAGAGGGGAGGGCGGCCAGCGCGGCAGCCAGGGCGCAGGCGGCCAGGGCGCCCGGGGCGATGGCGTAACGCCTGTGCCGCATGGGGCCTACCCGGCCATGGCCAGGCCGCCGCCGGCCTCGGCCCTGCGGCCTCCGGGCTGTGAAGGCTCGGCAGGGGCGCCAGGCGCGGCCTGAGGCTCCGCCGGCTCCCCGGTCCCGATAGCCCCCTCCGGCAGCCGCGCGCCTGGAGGCCCTCCCGGCCCGGGGGCGACTTCGGCGCCTGCGGCCCTCACGCTCCCTGCGGGCGGCTCGGGCCCCCGGGCCCCGGAGCCGGGAAGCGGAGCCCTGCGGAAGCCCCAGCGGCTTGCGGTCTTAAGGAACGCGGAGACCATGATTTCCGCCCCGGTCATGGACAGGTGCACGTTGTCCTTGGCGCGGAGCTGCTTGGTCCGCCCGTCGGGCGTGGTCAGGGAGGCCCTGTAGGCCCCCGCGTTGTCCGCAAGGAGGCCGTAGGTGTCGAAGAAGCGGCAGTTCGGGGCCCGGTTGCAGGCCGCGGAAGCCACGGCGTTGACGTTCCTGATCTCGTCGTTGTAGGCCCCCTTGCGGCCCATGATCGGGAGCCCCATCCAGAACACGTCCACGCCGGCCTCGCCCGCTATGTCCACGAGCCTGCGCACCCTGCGGGCGTAGATCTCGTTCCAGCCTTCCGACCCGAAACTGTGGCCCTTGCCGTTTTCATCCCGCATGGGGTGGGTGTCGTTCGCGCCCAGTATGAGTATCACCGCCTGAGCCCCGGTCTGGGCCAGAAGCCTCTTCAGGTTGACGTTCCAGTCAAAGAATTTGGGATTGCACAGCCCGGAAGACACCTTGTCGAAACGGCTGACCTGGGCGCCGGTCTTCCCGATCTCGCGCTCGAGGGTCGAGCCCAGGCCCCACCCTGCGAAGGAGTCACCCGCGATGAGCACGTTGCTGTAGCCCTGCCGGGTGGTTCCGTCAGGCGGGGCCTGCGGGGCGACGGCGATCGGGTCCGGGCCTGGCGCCGGGCGAACGGAAGCTGATTGCTGGCCGGAGGGAGGGGTGTCGGCAGGCGGGCTGGCCGGCTCAGGCCCTGCGGCCGCCTGAGGCGCGGGAGCCGCGGGAGCCGATGGGGCGGAGGGCCCTTCAGGCTCGGCATCCGGCCAGGGAATAGGCAGGGTTTCCGGCAGTCTTGCCGCCTCGGAGGGGGCGGCGGGGGGACCTTCAGGCTGGGCGCCCGGCCAGGGAACGGGTTGCGTCTCCGGCGGCCTTGCCGCCTCGGCGGGGGCATCGTAGGGCAAGCCGGGCTCGGCATCCGGCCAGGGAATCGGCAGCCTCTCAGGCAGCCCCGCCTGCGCGGGGCCAGCATCGGTGGGGAGGGGCCTTTGCCCCGTTTGCCCCTCCCGGTCCGCCTGGTCGCTTTGGGCTGAGGCTTCTTCGCGGCCGTCGGCGCTCTCCTGGCCGTCCGTTGAAGGCCGGCCCGAGGCCTGGGGACCCGTGTCCCAGAGCCGGGAAACCGATGCGCAGGAAGTGAGAAGGGCGGCTGCCGCGACCGCCAGGGCGCAGACAAGGAGCGTCCAGGACGGTGACAGGGCGCTGTGCTTTTGCCGCATGGAACCTCCGGGAAATCCGGGCAGCTGAACTCTGAGACCTTAATAAGGATAGAAAATCAGCTGAGCGTTGCGAATCTGGTTTAAATTAAGATAATGCGGCTTTATTCCAGAATCAGGCCTTACGCTCTCCCAGGCGCCTGGGCAGGCGTTCCTTCGCAGGAAAGCCGGCCTGCCGCTCAGGGAAGCCCGGCTCATTTCCAGGGCTGGGAGGCGCCGGCAGGCCAGCGCTTGCGAAAAAAAACGCCGCAGCCGAGCTTCCTTCAGGGAAGGCCGGGCAGTCGTCTGTAATAAAAGGGGCATGGGCCGGTTTTCCTGACAGGGCTGCATTATATGGCAGTGGCCCCCGCGATGCAACCAGGGAAAGACTTTTGGCCAGGGGGGTCTTGAGGGCTGGCTCCCCTGGCGGGAAAGCTTCCCCTGCGGGAAGATGCCGGAACCGGCGGCGGCAAGGCAGCCTCGCTTTTCCGCTTCCCGCGTTCCAGTTTTTCCTTGTTCTCTGGTTCCGGCATTGATCCTGCGGAAAAGCCTTGGGAAAAAGCGTAGTTACAAAAATTATTCTATATATAATATATTTTTTAAAATTATATTTTATAATATGCCTTAAAATTTATAAAGATGGCTATAGGGTATTTTCCGCAAGAGTCAGCCTTCCCTTTTCCCGGCCTGGGCTAAGGCCCGGGGATGACAGGCGGGGGGGCCCTATGAATCCCCTGAGGCAGACATGGTCTTTTGAAGCGGTCGTCCCGAGGCCGTCGCAGCGGCCGGCCGGGCAAGCGGCTGAGGTCGGTCGGCGCAAGCTGCTTGAGGCAGGCCGTATGAATTCGTTGGCCCCGGGCGGGCTGTCGCGGTTGCGGACCCCGGCAGGCCCCGCAGCTGACGGGCGCCTGAGTTCAGTTTCCTCGGCGGGCCCCTGAAGGATCGCGGATTCAGCGCGGATGCCCGGCTCAAGAGCTGAGGTTCAGGCGGCGTCTTAAGCGGCGCCGTATGAGGCTCGTCGGCGCCGGTGGCGGGGGAAGGCCCGGAGCGGCCGACGCGAGGGCACCGCAGGCGAAGTCGGCGAAGGCCTCCTTCTGCCCTTGGGCCGGGCCTGTGCGCAGCCCCTTAGTTTTCCGACAAGTCGGCTTCTCAAGGGCTTCAGGCTTTTCTGGAATTCCGCCGGCCCCGTGGAACTATGCCGGAAACAGGGCGGCTTTCCGGGCCATCGCTGGCCAGGGCTTAGGGCCCCGTCCCTGGCCTGGGGTTACGGCGCCGTTGCCGGGCTTGGCTTAGGGTGCCGGCCCTGGCCTGGGCTTACGGAGCGGCCGACGGCCTGGGCTCACCGCGCGGTCAACTGCCTGAGCTCACCGCGCGGTCAACTGCCTGAGCTTAGGGCGCCGTCTCCGGACGGGGCTTACAGCGCGGTCGACGGAAACAGCATAAAGCCGTCCCCGAACTCTACCTTCCTGAACCTCACCCCGAACACCCTGTCCAGGACCCCTCCTTCCGCGAGCTCCTCCGGGCCGCCGTCGAAGGCCGCCTTGCCGTCCTTGAGCGCGATGATCCTCGGGAAGAACCTCACCGCGAGGTTGAGGTCGTGGATAGCCACCAGGAAAAGGCTTTCAGAGGCCTTCCCGCGGAAGGCCTCCAGCATCCGGAGGCTGTGGGCCGCGTCCAGGGCGGCGCCGGGCTCGTCGGCCAGCACGAGGGGGGGCCTCCCGCCCAGGGCCATGGCCAGGAGGACCCGCGCCCGCTCACCGCCTGAAAGGCCCTCCCAGCGCCGCGCGAGCAGATCTCCCAAAGCGAACTCTTCCGCGGCTTCGGCGAACAGGCCCGGGGCGGCCCCTGTCCTTTCCTCCGCGAGTTCCAGCAGCTCGTGGACCTTCTGGTTCCAGTGGGGCGCGAAGTGTTGCGGCACGAAACCCACGAGGGCCGCGCGCCTTCTGCCGGGCATCCGGAACAGGTCGCGCCCGTCAAGGAGCGCCCGGCCGGCATCGGCCTTTTCCGCCCCGCCCAGGACCCGCAGCAGGGTGCTCTTGCCCGCGCCGTTAGGGCCGATTACCGCCGCCAGCCCTGTGGGGGGGAGCCTGAGGGATTCCAGGTCGAGGATGAGCCTTCCGGCCTTCATGACCTGGATGCCGTCCAGGGTCAGTCCCGAGCCTGCGGGAGCCTTGCCTCCGGCGACCGCGCCCGGCGCCCCTGAAGCGCCTGGCGCGCCGAGGGGCCGGGCCGCTTCGGTTTGGGTAGTCAGCCCGGTCATGTCGCCCGGTTCCTTCCTGCGAGCAGGACCAGGAAGAACGGCCCTCCCGCCAAAGCCGTGAGTAACCCCAGGGGGATCTCCCCCGGCGGGAGAAGGCTCCTCGCCAGGGCATCGGCCGCGGTCACGAGAACCGCTCCCGCCAGGGCCGAAAAAGGAATGAGCCTCCGGTGGCGGGTACCCACCAGGAACCTCCCGACGTGCGGGGCGGCCAGCCCCACGAAGGCCACCATGCCGCCCGCCGACACGGCCAGGGCGGCGGCCGCCGATCCCAGGATGAGCCCGAGGACGACGGCGCGCCTTACGTTGAGGCCCCAGGCGGCGGCCATGGACTCGCCCAGCCCCAGAAGATCCAGCGGCCGCGCCATGAGGAGGGACAGGGCGAAGACCAGGGCGGACAGGCAGAGGAACACGGTCATCCTCGTGCCGTCAGGGGCCTGGATGGACCCCATGAGCCAGCTCATCACCACCTGGAGGCTCAGGTTGTCGGATGACAGGGTCATCATGAGGAACGATCTGAGGGCCGTGAGGATCGCGCTCACGGCGATGCCGGCCAGAAGCAGGGTCGCCGTGTCCAGGCTCCCGGAGAGCCTGGCCAGGGCCAGCACCAGGAAGGCCGCCCCCAGCGCCCCCGCAAACGAGAGGGAGGGGAGCACGATCTCCTGGGAGACCGGCCAGGGGAGCAGGAGGGCGAGGGTGGCCCCCACCGCCGCGCCGCCGGAGGATCCCACCAGCCAGGGTTCCGCCAGGGGGTTCCGGAAGATCCCCTGGAAGACGGCCCCGCTCAGGCCCAAAAGGGCTCCCACTGCGGCGGCGGTGACCGCCCTGGGGAGCCTCCAGAGGTAGATGAGGTTGGCCTTCTCCCTGCCTTCCCCGAAGATCGACCGCAGGGCCTCCGCCGGGGAGCTCCAGACGTGGCCCGCGCAGAGGGCGAAAAGGAACGCGATGGCGAAGACGAGGAACGCCCCCAGGAAAACAGCCCGGGTCCGGGCGGCGCTCGCGGAGCGGACCCTGGCATGCCTGTCGCCGTGGAAGGGCCTGCCGCCGGTCGCCCTTCCGGGGGCAGCGTTTTCAAAGACGGCGCTTCCGGGGGCCGCGCCTTCAAGGGAGGCGCCTCCTGGGACCGGGGCTTCTGGCGAGGCCCCTCCGGAGGCCGCGCCTGCGGAAACCGACCCCCTCGGGATGGGCTTTCCGGAGGGTGGCGTTCCCGGCGCGGCGCCCGCCGCGGCGGAGCCCTGCGCGCCTTTGCCGTCCCTGCTCATCGCCCGCCCCAGGCGTTGAATATGGCGGCGAGCCTTTCCACCCCGTCTATGACCCTTCCCGCTGAAATGAGGAACTCCGCGCTGGGCACCGTGTGGATCTGGCCGGTGCGCCGGGCCGTGAGGTTCGCGAAGGCGGGCTTGTCCAGGTAATCCCGGAGCCCGTCGTCGACGTACTGTCGGCGGGTGATGATGATCACGTCAGGATCGAGGGCCATCAGGGCCTCCGGAGAAATCTGCGGGATGCGGGGGGTATCGCCCCATTCGTCCAGGGCCGGCCTTCCGCCCGCGAGCCCGATGAGCGAGGCGGTGTAGTCGCCTTTCCGCGCCGCCAGGAACAGTCCCGTCGAGAGCCTGGAGGTGAGGATGACGACGCGGGGGACGGGCCGGCCCCGGCGCCCCTCCCTGACCCGCTCGAGCCTCTCGTCCCAGCCGCGGAGGACCTCCTCGCCCTTTTCCCTCACGCCGCAGAGCGCCGCGACGGCCGCGAGGTTGCGCCTGATGTCGTCCACGTCCCGCGCCACGAGCACCGCGGCGGGGATCCCGAGCCTGTCCAGGGGGCCAGTGAGGGTGTGGGCCGCCTGGCGGGAGGGGGTGAGGAGCACGAGATCGGGCCGGCGGGCGACGACCTCCTCCAGGGAGATGCCCAGTCGCCCTCCTATCCTGGGCACGGAGAGGATCTCGGGCGGGTAGAAGGTGAGCCCGTCGATGCCGACGATGAGGCCGGCGAGCCCCAGGGAAGCCACGAGTTCGGTGTTGGAGCTGAAGACCGTCACCACGCGTTCGGGCGCGGCGGAGACGGTGACGGTCCTCCCGAAGGCGTCAGTGACCGAGACGGGAAAGGGGCCGCGGCCGCCGTCTGCGGATAAGGCTTCAGGCGCGGGAAGCGCCAGGGCGGCCGTAAGGAGGGCGGCGGCAGCCGCAGGGATGGAGGCAGCCGCGGAAAGTCTCGGGCAAGGCCGCGGACGACGCGGTTGGCGGAGGAGGAGGTCCGAGCCGGGGCTGAAGCGTCGGCCGGGGGGCGTCAAGGAAAAGGGCATCGGGGAAAACCGCGGCGCCGGGAGCATCAGGGGATGCTCTCGGCCCCGGTGCTTGGGAAACGCTGACAGGCGTCAGACAATTATAGAACGAGACGAGGCTTAAGAAAGATGACGCCAGGACAAGCTCAGGAAAGACCGTGCAAAGCCAGGTTCCGGAAAACCCGGCGAGGCGCCCCCGCCGCCCGTCCGAT
>JAITRL010000238.1 GCA_031288415.1 Deltaproteobacteria bacterium
GTGGGTGTCACGCCTTGTGATAATGGTTTCGGCCGCCTTGTCTACATGCAAGGACGTTATCGGAACGGAATAATCCTTGTGCAGCTGCTCCTCGATGACCTCTCGGGCAAGGGCGTTGACTATCCACGGCTGCCCTTCCGACCAGCGCCAGGCGGCCTCAAGCGCGCTTTCCTCGAAAACCTGGCCACGTTCCTCCGTATGCTGCCGGTACAGGGCGGACATCTCGCTGAAAGTGAAATCCTTGAGGGACAAGGCCTTGGCAACGATATTGAAGGGACTGGCTGAACCTGATGTTTCGGCATCCGGCCTGGCTTTATTCTTATAGTCGCGGATGTTCCGCATCCCGATCAGGGCGATTGTCCTGGGGAAAGGCAATTTGGCCCTCGAGATGTAGCCGGCGCGCAGCTGCCGGAGAAACGCGATCAAAAGCCCGCCGGCAAGGCTGTCCGCCTCATCGAAAAACAGGACAAGGTCCTTATCCAGGGAGGAGCAGACCGACTTCAGAATTGACTCTATCAATATTGAAGAATCATACGGCGTCAGAAAAGCCTGGAGCGCGCCTTCCTGCCCGGAAGCGGACATCCCGCGCGCGGCATCGGCGGCCGCGCCAGCCAGAGGCGGGATACCCGAGTCAAGCATAGCCGTAATCAGCCCTATCCCTACCTTGCGGATCCCTTCGTCCGGTTCCGTCCAGACGCCGGCGGCTTCAAGGCTGCAATATACGGCGTAATATTTTCCTTCATCGTTGATCTTGTCAACACACGCCTGGATTGTAGTCGTTTTCCCAGACTGGCGGGGGGCATGCAGGACAAAATAACGCCTGTTCGCGATCAGCGAGTCGACTTCAGCAAGGCGTTCCGCGGCGGGCAACATGTAATGTTCCCCGGGAACGCAGGGCCCTGTTATATTAAATGATTTATTATAAATTTCGATCATCATAAACCTTTCTTTTTATTAAACTTATATAATTATAATTATATTTATTTAAATTTAAATATATAAAATTAATTATATATTATAAATATATTTATATTAAAATAATTATATTTAATTTTTACTATTATATTTTATATTTATTTATATAATTTTGTATAATTTATATTATTTCATCAAGATTTTGCGAAAATCACCCGTTCTGGCGGCCATACAAATTAGCGAACGCGTCCGTTGCCGCCGACCGACGACATCAGCCGGGAACGTATGAGCCGCCTAATCTTCCTGCCTAGAGCCGCCGCTGTGACATTACCACCTCCTGCCCCCCCTGGCAATGCCACGTGGCGCCCTGGCGCCCGCCGACGCGCCCGACCCGGCCGGGAAGAGACAGGCCAAAGCGCCGGATTTCCGGCTTCCCCGGCCCGCCGGGCAAACCAGCCGGTACGCCGCTCACTCCTCTCGGGGGCTCCCGTCCGCGGGATAAAGGCGCTTCTTCAAAAGCCCCCGCGTGAACGCCACGCGGAAGCCCACGCTCTCGTCCTTGGCGCCGGGCAGCTGGGAGGTCCTGTTGTCGGAGCGCAGCTGGGGCAGGCGGTTGTCCCAGGCGCCTCCCCGCACCACCTTCTCCTCGCCTGCCGCCGGGCCCTGAGGGTCATCGGCGGGGCTCTCCAGGTACCAGCCGGCCCCGTACCAGTCGGAGACCCACTCCCAGACGTTCCCGTGCATGTCGAAAAGACCCCAGGGGTTAGGGAACTTCCCCGCGGCCGGCCTCGTCTCCATGCCGGAGTTGGCGCGGTACCAGGCGTAGCCGCCGGCCACCGCCGGATCCGCCCCGAAGGACCAGGGGGTCACCGTGCCCGCCTTGGCGGCGTATGTCCACTCGGCCTCGGTGAGGAGGCGGTAGCGCCCCGTGCCTTCCAAGGCGTTCAAGGCCTCTATGAAGGCGATCGCCTCGCCGTAAGACACCCGCTCCACGGGACGGCCCGGGCCCTGGAAGAGGGAGGGGGAAGGCGCGCCCATGACGCGCTCCCACTGGGCCTGGGTAACCTCTGTCGCGCCGCACCAGAAGCCCCGGGTGAGGGTCACGGCGTGGGGCGGCCCCTCGTCAGGGTCCGCGTCGGGGGACAGGGACGGCTCCTCTCCCATGACGAAAGTGCCTGCGGGCACGGGCACGAACTCCATGCCGACCGGGTTCGTCCAAGGCTCGGCGCGGGCGCCGCCCGGCGCCCGCGCCTCGATGGCCAGGCACGCCGCGAGGATCGCCAGGGCTATGTGGCTGACCTTAAGAGGCATGGCAGCTGTGACGGCGCGGGCTTGGCCTGCCGGGCGGCCCCGCGCCCGGAAGCGGGAAAAGGCCCGCGCGGCGGGTGCCCGCGCGGCAGGGCCCCGGAACGTAAGGGAGGGCGGGCCCGGCCGGGGCGGGGCGGCCAAAAAAAGCGGACGGATCGCGGAACGTCCGGGCGGGTCGCGGAACGTCAGAGGGAACCTGGGAGGCGCGGACGGCTGCGGGAGGCTGAAGAAATCGAGCGGCTCAAGTAGGCTGAAGCAAGCGTACAGGACAAGAAGGCTGAAGAAAACGCCCAGGATTGGGACAGGGGGCAGGAAAGCCGCAGGGCCCTGCCGCGCCTCAGGCCCCTTCCAGGGCCTCCCTGGCGGCCAGCCGGACCGGCGGCCTCCAGGTCTTGAAGATCTCGGGGGAGCGGCCGTAGAGGGGAAGAGGCGGGTTGGGGCCGTCGCCCCGGGAAAGAAAGCGCCAAAGGCCCAGCCTGGCGACGACGGCGGAGTCCGGGCCTTCCTCCGGGCCGGCGCGGAAGCCGTCCGGGGGTGAGGGCAAGAGCGGCGAGCCGGGCCCCAGGGTCAGGCAGGGGCCTTCCGGGAGGGGCGGCACCTGCCTTCCGAGATCGCGGAGGATGCCGGCGAGCGTCTCATGGAACGCCGCAGGCGCCAGGGCCAGTATCCCCGTCAGCGCCCGGGGAGGCGCCGGCGGCGCGAGCGGGAGGGGGGCGGGCAAGCCGCCCGGAGCCTTAGCGATGCCGGCGCCGGCCGGCTTCGGGCCGCCTTCCGGCGCCTCCAGGGGGCGCTCCGCCGTCAGGTACAGCGCCGTGAACACCTCTCCTCGCCTCGCATCCAGGACCGGGGCGAGGATGCCCGCCGGGAGGGCCACGGCGGCGGCCAGGGCCTCCAGGGTGGGGACCCCCACCGCCGGGCAGCGGGCCCCCATGGCCAGGCCCTTGGCGAAGGCGAGCCCCGTCCGAAGGCCGGTGAAGCTCCCCGGGCCCCTCCCCGCGCAGACCAGCCCCAGATCGGAGGGCTCATGGCCCCCCTCGGCCAAGGCTCGGGCCGCCAGAGGCGGCAGAACCCCGGAATGGGCCGCGCCGCCCTCGCCCCTGGCGCGGAACAGGATCTCAAGCCCGGCGGCCCTGGCCCAGGCCGCCGCCTCTTTCGCGGCGCCGGCATCCCTTGCGGCCTGCGGGCCCGCGCCGTCCCCGGCCGCCGGGCCGCCCTGAGGTCCCGCCCCCTCCTGCCCTCCGGGGGGAACAGGCCCGGAACGGGCCAGGGCGAATGACAGCTCCCCGGTCGCCGTGTCCCAGGCGGCGACGAGCATCACTCGCCCCGGGCCGGCGTGTCCCCTTGGACGCTCTCGACGGCGCTGGGGGCGGGCGGCCCGGTGAACCTGGTCACCAGCCTGGAGATGTCGTTGTAGAAGACCAGGATCATGAGGGCGGCAAGGCAGGTCATGCCCGCCCACTGGGTGATCTCCCGCGCCTTGAGGCTGATGGGGCTCCGCTTGACGGCCTCGATCAGGAAGATCAGGAACTGCCCGCCGTCCAGGACAGGCAGCGGCAGGAGGTTGAGGATGGCCAGGTTCACGGAGATGAAGCACATGAGCCACACGAAGTCCGCCATGCCCTCGCGGGCCTTCTTCCCGGCTATCTCGGCGATCATGATGGGGCCGCCCATCACCTTGGAGGAAATCTTGTGCTGCACGAGCTTGACCACGCTCATGACCGTGAGCTCCGCCATGCGGAAGGCCTCCAAAGCCCCCAGTCCCAGGGCCCGGACGGGACCCACCGCCTCGCGGATGATCTCGGCCTCGGGCGAGATGCCCACCACCGGAGTGAACTCGGTCTCCCCGTCCAGGCCCTGGCGCGGGTCGAGTTCAGGCGTCACCGTGAAGCTCAGGGGCACTGAGCCCCTCAGCACGTCGATCCTGATGGGCACGGGGTTCCCGGCCGAGTCCACGGCCGCGGAGGCGGGGGCGCCCCTCCTCTGGATGAGGCGCACGACGTCCGTCCAGTCTGAGGCGGGAGTCCCGTCCACCGCGGTCACCAGGTCCCCCGCCCTGAGGCCGGCCTTGTCGGCCGGCCTGCCGGCAGTGACCTCCTTGAGGACGGGCACGGTCCGGGCGGAAAAGCCGAAGTGCCAGTACTCCTCGCGGTCCCCCAGGAGGGTGGTCCCCTCGCGCCTGACGGGAGTCACCTCGAACTCCAGCGAGGCCCCCGCCCTGTCCGCGGTAATCCTGACCGGCCGGCCGTCGCCTTCGGTCTGGGCTTCCAGGAGCTCGTCGTAGTAGCTCACCGGCCTCCCGTCCAGGGCAGTCACCCGGTCATCGGTCCGGAGCCCGGCCAGGGCCAGGGGGCTTTCCGGGTCCAAGGGGCCCAGGACCGGGGCCGCGTGCTGGATCCCCACGGCCCAGGTGAGCCCCCAGAGGGCCAGGGCCGCGAAGAACAGGTTGAAGAAGGGGCCCGCCAGGATCACCGCGGCCTTGACCGGGAAGGGCTTGTGGGACATGGACCTCTTCCGGTCCTCGGGCGGGAGCTCCTCGCCGGGAGTTTCCCCCACCAGCGACACGTAGCCCCCCAGGGGGACCGCGGCCAGCTGGTACTCGGTCTCGCCTATCTTCTTGGACCACAGCTTGGGCGGGAAGCCCAGGGAGAAGCGCACCACGCCCACCCCCAGGAGCTTGGCCGCCAGGAAATGGCCCAGCTCATGGACGAAAATGAGGATTACAAGCAGCACTACGAACGAAACTAACGTGATGATCATGGGACCTCGCCATTAATCAAGCCGCGGAACGGGCCCGCGGCGGATCCTTCAGCGGAATTACCGGTGCCGATTATAGCACGAAGCCGCCCCCGGCCGGCAAAGCGGCCCCGGGCCGCCGCCGGCCGGCGCGGAGGCCCTGCGGGCCGTACCTGGACGGCAACCCCTGCCGCGCCCCGCGCAATCGGGGGAACCCTGCCCGCGCCACCGTCTCCGGGCGCAGGCCCCCGCCCCGCGCCGGCCACTGTAACAGGAACCGCGGCCGGAGTGGAAGCCGGAACAGGGCTGCAGTCGGCAGGCCAATAAAGAGGCAGCCGGCGTGGCGGCGGCAGAGGCCGCACGGGAGGCGGGGCAGAGGGCGGGCCCATGGGAACCGCCGCCCGGCCGGCCGGACAAGGCAGGGCTGAGGACCGCCGCCGCAGGGCCCGCAAGCCGCCTGCAGGACAGGGCGGCCGTTCCCCGGCGCGCCTCTCCCGCGCTTTCCTCCCGCCTGCCGCCTCCCTCTTCCCCCCTTTCCCGCATTGTCCCCGCGCTTTCTGTCCCAGGCCTTCCGCAGGCCTCCGGCGGTTGACCGGCGGGGGGTTTTTCACTAAAATCACAAGCCGTCAGCCTTTATTCGGCATTAAGCGTCCCGGTCCCCGCCGCGCCTTCCGGCGCCAAGCCGGGGTTTCCCCCGGCCAACGGGAAGGCGGCGCGGGCGCCCCGCCCCCCGCGAGGCCGCCGCACAAAGGCCTCGGCGCGATCCCGGGCCTCAGAAATAACTACCGCTGACGTCCTGGCCCTGAACGGACGGTCTTCGCGGCCGCCCGGCTTTGCCTGTCCCCGGCCGGCCCCGCGGAACCGCGGCCGGCCGGCCCCGCGCTGAGGCGGCCGGAAGGCCGCCGCCCGCCCTGCCAGGCCGTCCCCATCGGGAGGTAATCAACCATGCGCATCGCGCAGCTTTTCCTGTCCCTCTGTCTCGCAGCGTTCCTCTCCCTGTCCGGCCCGTCCCCCGCCGCCGCCCAGGACACCCTGAAGGTAGGGTTCGGCGGCGCGCTCCTGGGGTCGCTGGCGACCTACGGGCTCTCCAACCTTTACGGCATCGAGTTCGCGGTGCACAAGGCCAACGAGGCCGGAGGCGTGCTCGGCCGCCAGGTAGAGCTCGTCAAAGAGGACGACTCCTGCAAGCCTGAGCTGGGCTCCTCCGCGGCGGCCAAGCTCGCCTCTCAGGGCATCAGGCTCGTGCTGGGCCACACCTGCTCCGGGGCCACCCACACGGCCCTGAGCGTCTACGGCTCATCGGCCATCGTGATCTCGTCGTCCGCCACGGACATCGCCTTGACCGACAGCGGCGACAACCCTTACTTCTTCCGCACCACGCCGCGCGACGACGCGCAGAGCACGCTCCAGGTCAAGCTTCTTAAGGCCAAAGGCTTCAAGAAGGTGGCCATCCTCCACGACAAGGGCGACTACGGCAAGTCCCTGGCGGAGCTGGCCGAGGCCTTGATCAAGTCCGAGGCAGACTCCGGCATCGAGGTGGCCTTCGTGGAGGGGGTCACCTCCGGCCAGCTCGCCTACGACGCCGTGGCGGCCAAGGTCAAGGACTCAGGCGCCGACGCCGTCATCTGGGGCGGCTACTACAACGACGCCTCCAAGCTGGCCCTGGGCTTCCGCGACAAGGGCGTCTCCGCGGTGATCATCGGGGCCGACGGCCTTTACGATGACCGCTTCATCACCATGGGCGGGGCGGCCGTCGAGGGCTCCTTCGCCACCGGCCAGAGCGACATCAGCCAGTCCGCGGCGGCCCAGGAGGCCCTGGAGTACCACAGGAAAAACCACGCCGAGGAGACGGGCACCTACTTCTTCTATGCCGCCGCGGCCGCCCAGGCCCTCTTCTCCGCGGTGGAGAAGGCCGGGACCGCCGACGACCTC
>JAITRL010000283.1 GCA_031288415.1 Deltaproteobacteria bacterium
CTGAAGCCGTTGCCCCCGCCGGGCAAGGCCAGGCCCCCTCCGCTGAAGCCGTTGCCCCCGCCGGCCAGGGCCAGGCCCCCGGCCCCGGCGCCCCCCTCACGGAGGGCACGGATTACAACCGGGTGCCCGTCCGGGTGACCCTCAGCCCTGACGACCCCGCAAGGCCCGTGGAACTCGTCTATGTCTTCTGGTACGGCTGCGGGACCTGCCGCAAGCTCGACCCCGCGGTTGACCAGTATTTGCGGAGCCTTCCGGGCGACGTGCGGGCCTTCAAGATTCACGCCATGTACGAGCCCAACACCCTGTGGATGACCCA
Organism: Deltaproteobacteria bacterium; assembly: GCA_031288415.1. GTDB lineage: Bacteria > Desulfobacterota > Desulfarculia > Adiutricales > Adiutricaceae > JAIRZX01. Next base: position 317 of record JAITRL010000283.1, read on the forward strand.
CGCCCGGCTTTTCTGGACCCTGGAGACCCTGGGCAAGGAGGAGGAGCTTCACCAGGCGATCTTCGCGGAGGTGCAGGACAAGGGCGGAACCGACCCTGAATCCGGGCACGCCATGGCGGGCCTGACTGATCCGGAATCCATGGCGCGCTTTGCCGAATCCAAAGGAATCCCGAGAGAGGAATTCGCCGCGGCCTGGAACTCCCCCGAGACCGAGCAAAAGTTCCGGAAGGCCCTGGACTACATCAGCAACCTGGACCTCGACGCGGTGCCCGGCATGGGCGTGAACGGCCGTTACGCCTTCAGCATCTCCAAGGGAGGGGCCGGCCGCTTCTTCGAGACCGCCCAGAGGCTCATCGAGGATGAGCGCGGCAGCCTCCCGGACGGCGGCGGGGCCTCCACGGAGGCCGCCCCCTCCGGCCCCCCGGCCGAGCAAGAGTAAGGAGTGACCGGCGCCCCGCCAGCCGATTGCCGCGACGCCGGCCGGCCCCTCGGGAACGGACGGCCCCTCCGGGACTGCGAGGGCGGCCCTCTCAGGCGCCTGGCGGGCCTTCCCGACCGGCTGTTCGACGACTTCTGGGGCACGCTCAGGGTCTGGCAGAACGGGCGCGCCCTGTGGCTCGCGGGCGGCCTCTCCGCCCTCGGACTGGAGATCTTCTCCTGGCTGTACTTCCAGCTATTCCTGGGGCTTTCGCCCTGCGAGTACTGCGTGCTCATCCGCGCCGCCATGATCGTCGTCTGCCTGGGAGGGCTTATAGGCGCCGCGCGCCCCGGGTCCCTGTTCTTCAAGATTCCCGGCCTCGCCGCGGCCCTGGCCGGGTCAGTCGCCGGCCTGCGCTGGACCCTGATCCTGGAGGGCATCAACCTCGAGGCCGTCATGGACCCGGAATACCTGCCCGTCTGCTCCAGCGGCAGGGTCAGCTTCCCTTTCGGGATCCCCCTGGACAGGATCCTGCCGAGTCACTTCTACCCTGGCGGCACCTGCGGGGTGGAGAGCCGGTGGGAGTTCTTCGGCTTCTCCATGACGGAGTGGCTCCTCATGATTTACGCGGTCTACATCGCGGGGCTCCTCTTCATGGGCGTGGCCATGTTCCTGCCCCGCAAGGACCAGGGGCCCGGCCCGGCCGCCTGATCCGGGCCGGGCGCGGCCGCGGCCCGGCCGGCCGGGAGCAGCGCCCCCTGCCCTTTGCCCCTTGCCCCGGCCTGCGGGAAGCCGCGGCCCCGCTGCCGCCCCCGGACCCCTGCCCGGCCCCCCGGAAAGCAGCGCTCCCCGGAAAGCCCGCGCCCCCCCGCCGAAAACAATAAGGACTGCCACCGGCCCACGCCATGCTCAAGAATATCCGCAACTTCTCCATAGTGGCCCACATCGACCACGGGAAATCCACCCTGGCCGACAGGCTTATCCAAGCCTCAGGGCTGGCGGGCGACAGGAACTTCCAGGACCAGATCCTCGACAGCATGGACCTGGAGCGGGAGCGCGGCATCACCATCAAGAGCTCCGCGGTCACCCTGGACTGGTCCTCGGGTGGAGAAACCTACCGCCTGAACCTCATCGACACCCCGGGCCATGTGGACTTCTCGTACGAGGTTTCCCGCGCCCTGGCCGCCTGCGAGGGGGTGCTGCTCCTCGTCGACGCCGCCCAGGGGGTGGAGGCCCAGACCCTGGCCAACCTGTACGCCGCCATGGAGCAGGATCTCGCGGTCATCCCCGTCGTCAACAAGATCGATCTCCCGGCGGCGGACGTGGACGGCGCGCGCGAGCAGATCACGCGGGACCTCGGCCTGGACGGCGACGCGGCCGTGCTCGCCTCCGCCAAGAAGGGGCTCGGGATCGACGAGGTCTTCCGGGCGATCGCCGAGCGCATCCCCCCGCCCTCCGGAGACCCCGCGGGGCCGCTTCTGGCCCTCATCTTCGACGCCTTTTACGACCCCTTCCGGGGAGCGGTGGCGGCGGTGAGGATCTTCGAGGGGCGGCTGAAGGCGGGCGACCAGATCCTGATGATGGCCAAAGGGGCCGAGTACCGCGCCGAAGAGGTGGGCGTCTTCCGGCTGGGCCGCGAGGAGGCCCCGGAACTCTCGGCCGGCATGGTGGGCTACGTCATCGCCGGCATCAAGGACGTCTCGGGGGTGGCCATCGGGGACACCGTGACCCTGGCCCGCGCCCCGGCCCCCGCCCCGCTGCCGGGCTTCAAGACCGTCAAGCCGGTGGTCTTCTCCTCCATCTATCCCGTCTCCACCGACGACTACGAGTCGCTCGCCGACGCCCTGGAGAAGTACCGCCTCAACGACGCGGCCCTCTCCTGCCAGAAGGACAGCTCCATGGCCCTGGGCCTGGGGTTCCGCTGCGGGTTCCTGGGCCTCCTGCACCTGGAGATCGTCCAGGAGAGGCTCGAGCGGGAATTCGGCCAGTCCATCATCATGACGTCGCCTTCGGTGCGCTACAAGTTCCTGCTCAAGAGCGGCGAGGAGATCGCCATAGAGAGCCCCCAGGACTACCCTGACCCCGCCTCCATAGAGACGGCCTACGAGCCGTACATCCGCGCCTCCATAATGACCCCGGAACGCTACATCGGCGCCGTGATGAAGCTGGGCCTGGACCGCCGCGGGGTTTCGCAGGGCCTGTCCTACCCCTCCCCGGGCCGCGCGGAGCTGATCTTCGAGATACCGCTCTCCGAGATAGTCTACGACTTCTACGACCGCCTCAAGTCAGTGACCCAGGGATACGGGAGCTTCGATTACGAGCTTTTGGACTTCCGGCCCGGCAGGCTCGTGCGCCTGGACTTCCTGCTCAACGGCGAGCGCCTGGATGCCCTGTCCGTCGTGGTGCACAAGGACCGCGCCCGCGGGCGCGCCGTCTCGGTATGCGAGCGCCTCAAGGAGGAGCTCCCCCGCCAGCAGTTCAAGATCGCCATCCAGGGGGCGGTCGGCGGCGAGATCATCGCCCGCTCGACCCTGTCCGCCTTCCGCAAGGATGTGACCGCCAAATGCTACGGCGGCGACATCTCACGCAAGCGCAAGCTCCTGGAAAAGCAGAAGAAGGGCAAGAAGCGCATGAAGATGGTGGGCCAGATCGAGGTCCCCCAGAGCGCCTTCATCGCGGTCCTCAAAAGCGACGACGACTGAGGCGAGGCCTCCCTGCCTCCGTCCCCCGTCAGAAAGCGCGCCGCGTTATCCCGATCAGTCCCAGGCCGCCCGGAAGACGGCCGCAAAGGCCGTCATCCGCGCGGCCCTTCCCTCGCATCCGTCCCCTGCCGGTCCCCTCGCCTTCCCGGCATGGCTCCGGCAAGAGCCGAGAATATACCGATCGGGCCGGGCAGGCGCCTCACTGAAATCGAGCGCGGCCGCCTGACGCCCGTCGGCAGGGGGCGGGCGGCCCGCATGACCGGCTCCGCGGCAGGCGACAGCCGTTCATCAATGCGGCGGCCGCCTGAGCCGGGGACGAGGCCCGCCGATGCCGCGAGGCCGAATCATCGCCCGGCTCATGGGCCGGGGGGACGAAGGCGCCATTGCCGCCCGAAAGCCCCCCCTTCAACGCCGCAAGGCTCTCGGGGGCTCTCCGGAAGTCGCCTGACGGCCGGTTCTTCGGCCGGTCACGGGAAAAGCGGCGCCGCAGGCCCGGAATCATCGGGCCCGGCTTTCCCGCGCCCCTGATATGCACCCGCGGCGGATCCGGCCCGGCGGGTCCGCGCCTCCGATCGCCTTGACGCCCGGAAGGCGGCGCGGTGAAAGAGCCCGGTTCGCGCGCCGCGAAACCCTGCCTCCCGGGCCGCTAAAGCTTCGGCGATCGCCGAACCCCCCTCCGGCCTGAGTCTCGGGCTCCGCTGAGCCTCGGCGGCCTCCCTGCGGCTTTCCGCGGCCGACCGGCCGGCTTCGGCTTGGGCCTCCTCGGCTCACGGATGCTCTCGCCCGAGGCGCCGGAACGGGCCATTCCTTTACTGAAATCCCGTTGGACTTTGGCCCGCGGTTTGCCCGATGCCGAATCCCGCAAGACGCCCCAGCGGAGAGCCCGCGAAACTCCCGCCCTTCCGCAGGCCCGGCACGGGGAGGGGCAGCCGGCACGTCGCCGCGGACGGCAAGGCCGCAGGGCCTGCCCCGCAGGGCGGGCTCACGGCCTGAAGGGCGCCATGCCCTGTCGGCAGGCGGAACCTGCGGGCCGCAGGACCTCGCGGCGCCGATAAATGCCGCCGCCTTCCGGCTTCAGGCGCGGCCGGGGCTTAGGCGATCCCCCCCGGCCGGCTTCCCCGCCGAGGACGCCGTCAGGGCCGCTCCTGGCGCGCGGGCCAGGAATTCTGAAGGCTGAGCGGGGAGGCGCGGGCGACCGCGCATGCCGGCTTGCCAAAGCCCCCGCCGGCGAGGGCGGCCTCCACGTTCCCGGCCCCGGAGGCAGGCTCTCCGGCGGATGCGCCGGACCGCGGCAACGGGGCCGAGCGAAGGAAGAAAGAAACGGCCCGCCTGAGGCGGCCTCCCGCCCGCAGGCCAGGATCCGGATCCTGCGGAAGCCGCGGCCCTGCGGCGGCCGCGGCGCGCATGGCCGACCGTTCAGGATTGCGCCGTGCAGGGCCCGTAAGTTGACCCGCGCCCCGCGATATTTTTTCAAACCAAATTTTGTGAGGCAATGCTTCCGTTCGGCTGCCTTGCCCTCGTTTCGGAGGGGCTTTTCCTGGCGGGAACTGCTATAATGGTTAACTCCACAGCCGCCAGGCGCCCCCGGACGGCGTACGGTCCCCTGCGGCGCCCGGCCCGGGAAAAGCCGCGTACGGCGGCCCTGCCTCCTCCGGCGGCACGCCCGCCCCCTCCCCCTCTCCCTCCTACGGTGACCCCCAGTGATGCCCAAACCTGTTGAAAGCCTCATCAGGACCGCCCTCGGCGAGGCCGAGCCCGATCTGGTGGTTAAAGGCGCCCGCGTCTTCGACTCCTTCCAGGGAGGCTTCCGGGACGAGGACCTGGCGGTTAAGGACGGCTGGATAGCCGGCATCGGCTCGTTCGAGGGCGGGGTGGAGGTGGACGGCAGGGACCAGTACCTGCTCCCCGGCCTCATCGACTGCCACGTGCACCTGGAAAGCTCCCTGTGCGCCCCGGGGGAGTTCGCGAGGATGATCAACGCCGCAGGCACTACCTCGGTCGTCTGCGACCCCCACGAGATCGCCAACGTGGCCGGAGCCTCCGGGCTGTCGTATATCCTCAAGGCCACCGAAGGCCTTCCCGTGGACGTCTACCTCATGCTCCCATCCTGCGTGCCCGCGAGCCCTATCGAGCGGGGGGGCGCGGAGCTGCCCGCCTTGGCCCTGGAGCCTTTCCTGGGGCACCCGCGGGTCCTGGGACTGGGGGAGATGATGAACTATCCCGGGGTCCTCTCGCGCAACCCCGAGGTGCTCGCCAAGCTCAGGCTGGGGGAAGGCCGGCGCTCCGCCCCCCCGGACGGGCACGCCCCTGGACTGAGGGGCAGGAGCCTGTCCGCCTACGCCTCCTCCGGCATCGGCAGCGACCACGAGTCCAGCGAGGTGGGCGAGCTCTCCGAGAAGATCTCGGCCGGGCTCTTCATGCTCCTGCGGGAAGGGTCGGCCGCCAAGAACCTCGTGAACCTCCTGCCCGCCGTGACGAGCTTCAACTCCCGCTTCTGCGCCTTCGCCACCGATGACCGCAACGCCATGGACCTCACCAGGGAGGGCGGCATCAACCACATGGTGCGCACGGCGCTGGCCACCGGCCCGCTCCAGCTGCCGGAACTCCTCAACATGGCAAGCATCAACGGCGCCCGCCACTACCGCATCCCCGGCGCCGGGGCCCTCGCCCCCGGCTACCGGGCCGACATGGCCCTCTACCGGGACCTGTGGAGCTTCAGGCCGTCCCGGGTCTGGAAATCCGGCGAGGAGACGGCACGGGAGGGCCTCTCCCTCGTGCCTGAGACGAGCCCGCCCCAGGACCGGGCGGTCTTCGGGACCGTGCTCCTGGGCGAGATCTCCCCTTCCGACCTGCGCGCCTACGCCGCGGAAGGGGCCAGGATCCTCGTCATCGGGGTCCGTGACCGCGAGCTCCTCACGGACAAGCTGTCCCTGGATCTGCCCCGGCGGGCGGGGGAGCTGCTCCCCGACCCCGAACGGGACATCGCCAAGATGATCGCGTGCGACCGCTACCGGGGGGAGTCCAAGCCCGCGGTGGGCTTCATCAAGGGACTCGGCCTCAGGCGCGGGGCCCTGGCCTCCACCGTTTCCCACGACTCCCACAACCTCGTGGCCGCCGGGATCACGGACTCGGACATACTCTGCGCGGCCAGGCGCTGCGCCGAGCTCCAGGGCGGCCAAGTGGCGGTCCTGGACGGCAGGATCCTCTGGGAGCTTCCGCTCCCCCTGGCCGGCCTCATGAGTTCCCTCCCGTACCGGGAGACCGCCCAGAGGCTCGCGCATTTCGCCGACGCCGGCGCGGCCCTGGGCCTGCGCCCGGATTCCGAGCCCTTCATGACCCTGTCCTTCATGAGCCTTCCGGTGATACCCAGCCTCAAGCTCACCGCCAACGGCCTCGTGGACGTGGACGCCTTCACCGTGGTGCCGCTCACGGCCTGAGGGCCGCAGGCGCGCCCCCTTGCCCGGCGGCAGGCCGCCTCCCCTAACCGTTCAGTCCCCTAAGAGGCATATGGATCAAAAACCCGGACTTGAGGCGGCGCCGGCCCGTCAATCAGCGCCAGGACGGAGCGCCCGCTTCCGGGCAACGAGGAAACACCGCGCCTAAGATGGACACGCGCACGCAAACCGGCCGCGGCCCCCTGACAGGCGAACCTGCCTCCCGCCCGTCCGCAGACGCCAGGCCGGAAGGCTCCCCGCCAGCTTGCGCCAGGCCGGAAGGCTCCCCGCCCGAAGGCGCGACCGAAGCCCGGAAAAGCCTTGGCGCGCCTGAGGGCCCGTCTGCCCGGAACGCCCAGCCCTCCTGCGGCGGCGCCCCGGAACCACGGCCCGCCGTCGAGGCGCCCTGCCCCGTGCGCGTGCCCCTGGCCAGGGAGGGCCCCTGGCGCCTCGAGTACCCCTTCCGGTCCAGGTATCTGAGGCTCCCAGGCGGAGCGATGCACTACGTGGATGAGGGCGAAGGCCCCCCCCTAGCTCTCGTCCACGGGAACCCCACCTGGTCCTTCATGTTCCGGAAGGTCATCCGGGCCTTCCGGAGGCGCTTCCGTTGCCTTGCCCCCGATCACCTGGGCATGGGGCTCTCGGAGCGCCCGAAAGGCGCCGGGAGCCTTGACCTTGCCTCCCGGACCGCCGATTTCACGGCCTTTCTGGACGCCGTCGCGCCGGACCGCCCCGTGCGCCTTCTGGCCCATGACTGGGGCGGGCCCATCGCCCTGGGCTGGGCCGTCCGCAATCCCTCCCGGGTCGCCTCGTTCGCCCTCATGAATACCGGTCTGCGCATCCCGGAAGGCTACCGGCTTCCTTGGCGGCTTGCGCTCTTCCAGAGATTTTCCGCCTTGGGAGGCCTGTTGGCCAGGGATCTCGGGCTCTTCGCCGCCGGCCTTGCCAGGACAGGGACCGTGCGCCCTCTCTCGCCCGCCGCGGAGGCTGGTCTCCTGGCCCCCTACTGGCGGCGCGAGTTTCGGGACTCAGTGGCCGGCTTCGTGCGGGACATCCCCTGGAAACCCGGTCACCCCACCCGGAGACACCTTGCGGAAACGGATGCCCTTTTCGACCAGGCCCTGTCCGGCAAGCCGGTCCTCCTGATCTGGGGCATGCGGGATTTCGTGTTCAGCCAGGCCTTCCTGCACGACTTCAAAAGGCGCCTCCCCAAGGCACGGGTCCTTGCCCTTCCCCGCTCCGGCCACTACCTCCTGGAAGACGAGCCTGACAGGATCCTGCGCTCGCTCGAACGCTTCTGGCCAGGCTGACGGCGTTCCCTTTGCGCCTTCCGGCGGCCTTTGCCGCGCCGCGGCGGCTTTTGCCTGGAATCTTACGATTAGCGACAAAGGGCTTTCCCGCGCTTCTTCCCCCCCTTCCGCAACCCTTTGCCCGCGCTCCTCCCGGAGCCGTTCGGCCTCCGAAGGAACTCGGCCCCTTGCCGGCGATGCCCTTCACTTTCCCCCCAAGGCCCTCCCATGCTTTCAGTCAGCGATCCCGGCGCCTCCGGGGCTTCCACAGCCACGGCGGATTCAGGCCCCTCCGGCTCTTCCCCGGCCGTAGCGGATTCTGGCCCCTCCGGGGCTTCCCCGGCCGCAACGGAACCCGGCCCCTCCGGGGCTTCCCCGGCCGCTACGGAACCCGGCCCCTCCGGGGCTTCCCCTGCCGTTGCGGATTCAGGACCCCCCGGCTCTTCCCCGGCCGCGGCGGATTCAGGGCCCTCAGGTGCACCCTCGGCAACGGCGGATTCAGGGCCCTCCGGGGCACCTCCGGCCGCGGCGGATTCGGCTCCCTCCGGCTCTTCTCAGGCCGTAGCGGAACCCGGCCCCTCCGAGGCTTCCCCGGCCTCGGCGGGTCCCGGCCTTTCCGGGGCGCCTCCCGCCGCAACGTCTCCCGCCTCCCCCAGCCCCCCATCGCCTGCGATCGCCGCTGCCGCCCCGGCAGACGCGGCTGGCGCTTCCCCGGCCGCCGCGCCGCAGGCCGCCGCCCGCGCGGAAGTGTCCGCTCCCTCCCCGGCCTCCCCGGCCGGCGAAGGCCCGGCGGTCTTCAACACGGGTACCCTGCTCTCCCTGGCGGCGGAAGCGCGCCCGGATCTCCCGGCCATCGTCTCCCCGGCGTTCCCTGACTATCGGGGGCGCAACGAGATGACCCTAGCCGAACTCGACAGGGCATCCTCAACCGTCGCCTCCGCCCTCCTGGAGGAGGGCTTCGAGCCGGGTGACCGGGCGGCTTTGGCGGTGGGGCCGGGGCCGGATTTCCACGTGCTGGTCTACGCCCTCTTCAAGGCTGGCATCGTGCCGGTCGTGGTGGATCCCGGCATGGGACTCCGGAAGGCCGCCGCCTGCCTGGCCGACGCCAGGCCCCACGGCCTCGTCGGAAGCCCCAGGGCTCACCTTCTGAGCCTCCTGTTCGCCGGATCCTTCAAAGGGCTTCGCAAGCGGGTGACGGTAGGCCGCTCCTGGGGCTGGGGAGGGGCCTCCTACTCCGCCATGCGGGAGAGGACTGGCCCCGCCCGGCCGCCGGCGGACACCCTGGAAACCGACCCCGCGGCCATTCTCTTCACGTCCGGAGCCACGGGCCCGGCCAAGGGCGTGGTCTACACCCACGCCATGTTCCGGGCGCAGACCGAGATAATACGGGACTCCTTCGGCCTCCGCGAGGGCGGCACCGAACTGGTGACCTTCCCGCTGTTCGGGCTCTTCGCCCCTGCCCTCGGGCTCACCGCGGCCGTGGCCGACATGGATCCCTCCCGCCCCGGCGAGGCTGACCCCGCGCACATCGTCTCCTCCCTGGCCCGCCACCGGGCGACCAGCATGTTCGCCTCCCCGGCGCTCCTCTCCCGCCTGGCCTCCCATTGCCTGGCCAAAGGCCTGACCCTCTCCGGCCTGAGGACCGTCATCTGCGCCGGGGCCCCCGTGCGCCCCGCCCTCGTCGCCGACATGAAGTCCGTGCTCTCCCCGGAAGCCAGGCTCTACACCCCTTACGGGGCCACCGAGGGCATGCCGCTCACCGCCGTCGAGGCAGCGGAGATAGCGGATGCGCGGGGCATGAGCGAGCAGGGTTTCGGGTTCTGCGTGGGCCGCCCGGTCGCCGGCTGCGACGTGCGCGTCGTCGCCGTGACCGACAAGCAGCTCAACAGCTTCGGGGAAAAGGACATCCTCCCCCAGGGGGAGGTGGGAGAACTGGTGGCCAGGGGCCCGGTGGTGGCGGAAAGCTACTTCGACCTCCCCCTGGCCACCGCCCTTTCCATGACCCTGGGCCCTGACGGCGGCCCCTGGCGGCGCATGGGAGACATGGGATGGCGAGATGCCGGCGGCCGGATCTGGTTCTGCGGCCGCAAGGCCCATCGCGTCACCTCCTCAGACGGCGCGGTCCTCTTCACTGTGCCCTGCGAGTCAGTCTTCAACAACCACCCCCTGGTGCGCCGCTCGGCCCTGGTGGGCGTGGGGCCCCCCGGCAGCATGCGCCCGGCCTGCGTCATAGAGCCCGTCGGCAAGCTCTCCGCGGAACGCTGGCAGAGCCTCGTGCGCGAACTGTCGACCATCGCCAAGGCCAACCCCCGCACCAGGGGGATCACGATTTTCCTGAGGAAGGGCTCTTTCCCTGTGGACGTGCGCCACAACGCCAAGATCGCCCGCGAGAAGCTCGCCGTCTGGGCCCAGAGGGAGCTTGCCGTCGGGTCGCGGTTTCCGGGGGACCCGGACATCAGGTGAGAGGCCTGAGAGGCTCCCCTCAAAGCCTTCGGCGAGGCGAAAGCCCCGCCTGGAGGGCCCGAAGGAGGCCCCTTGCCTGCCGCTGCCGCGGCCGCGCGGCTGGCTCTCAGGCCGCTGCCGGCCTTGACGCCGCCTTGCCGGCGGCAGCAAGGGCCGACGGGCTGCGCCGGTCAGGCTGCCGGCAGGGCGGCCGGCCTTTTCCCGCTTTCCGCCGCCTCTTGCCTGCCCCGCCCGCTCCGCCTTAGGCCCCCCGCGCCCCTGTCGACGGTCCTCGTTTTTTTTCAGGTTTTTTCGCCCGCATCTTTACTTCTTAGCGCCAAATATGGTATGCTCGAACTTTAATTGGAAAGCCCTTGATGTAAAGACCGGGTTGAGTCACCCGGCGGAGGGCCCTTCCTTTTCCCGCGCCGGCGACCCTGCGGGTTTCCGGCTTAGCTAAGCCGGAAACCGTCGTCAACCTCGGAGGCCCCATGCTGAAAGTCAAGGTGAAGAAGGAGGAGTTCCAGAAGGGCCTCGCCCAGACCTCGAACATCGCCGGAAAATTCACCTCCATGCCCATCCTCTCCAACGTCCTCGTGGAGGCGTCGGACGGAAAGCTCTCCCTGACCGCCACGGATCTGGAGATAACCTTTCAGGCCTCCTACGAGGCCGAGGTGGATGAAGAGGGCCGCATAACAGTGCCTGCCAAGACCCTCTCCGAAATCGTCCACTCCCTGGGGGACGAGTACGTCACGCTCACGGAGAAGGAGCAGCTGGTCCTGGAGGTGAAGACCGAGACCTTCCGGGGGGACATCTTCGGGCTGTCCCCTGAGGACTTCCCCAGGATAGCCCCGGTCAAGGACGTGCCCATGGCGACCTTCAGCACCGACTCCCTGATTGACGCCATCGGGAAAACCATCTACTCGGTCGCCGCCAACACCACCAACTTCAACCTGTCCGGCATCTACTGGATCAAGGAGAACAAGGATGACGAGGGCGAGACCGTGCGCCTGGTCTCCTCTGACTCCAACCGCCTCAACGTCGCCACCCTGCTCCCCGCCGACATCGAGAAATTCCAGCCGGACATGGGGGTCCTGATCTCCCGCAAGGCCCTGTCGGAACTCAAGGCGCTCGCCGAGGGCTCAGGCTCGGTGCAGATCGGCGTGAACATCAACCAGCTCGCGGCCGCCACCGACGAGGCTGTCCTCATCATGCGCCTCCTGGACGGCAAGTTCCCGGATTACAACGGGCTGCTCCCCCCGCCTCCGACCATGAGCGTGGAACTCAACCGCAGGCTGATCAGCGAGACCCTCAGGCGCATGAACCCCTTCACCACCCTCAAGTTCAGGGTCATCTTCTTCCGCTTCTCCCAGGACAGCATCCACATCACCACCGAGAACCCGGAACTCGGCAAGGCCGAAGACAAGGTGTCCATCGACTACTCGGGCCCGGAGATCACGGTGGGCTTCGATCCCCGGCACCTCCTGGACGCCCTGGGCTCCCTCAGAAGCGAGCGTTTCCGCCTGAAGTACGTGGACCTGGACACTCCGGTCGTGCTGACCGCCGACGACGATCCCGGCTGGCTGTGCATTGTCTCCACCATCTCCCCCAAGGAGGCAGGCGCCCAGTAGCGTTTGCCCTCCTCCGGAGGCCTCCCGGCCCTTCCGCCTCCCGCGCATTTCCCTGCCCGGGCGCCTCGGCCGGCCTTCCGCGCCCGCCGTCCGGGCCCTTTCGCATGGCCAGGCGGGCTTAAGCCGCGCCCGGCCGGCATTCCCTTTGACCTGATCCGGCTTCCGGGCCCTTACGGCAAACCCCCGCCCCTCCCAGCCCCGTTCCTTCCGCTCAGAGCCTCCGCCCGCCCGTGATTTCAGCGCGGCTCCGCAGGCGGCCGGGGATGTTCCGGATTTGGCGCCGTTCCCGGCGCGCGGGCAGGCCTTGCGATCCCTCAGCCGCGCCCCGCGCGGCCCTGCCTTGCCGCGGCGCGCGCCCCGCGCGGCCCTGCCTTGCCGCGGCGCGCCTCCCGCGCGGCTTGGCCCTGCGGCCTGGCGTCAGCATGCGCGCCCCCCCCGCCGCGGCTCGCCTCCCGCGCGGCCCGGCCCTGCGGCCTTACCGCCCGCCAGGGTCCCGCGCCCGGCCGCAGGGCGCCCTTACCGTCCCTCGCCGGAGGAGCGCTCCCGCCCCTCCCAACCCAACCAAGGACTTCCGTACGGCCAATGATTGACGATCAAACAACACTCGAGACCGACTACAAAGCCGACCACATTCAGGTTCTGGAAGGGCTGGCGGCAGTCCGCAAGCGCCCCTCCATGTACATCGGGAGCGTCTCCGCCCAGGGGCTCCACCATCTGGTCTACGAGGTGGTGGACAACGCCATCGACGAGGCCATGGCCGGCTACTGCGACCGCATCGAGGTGACGGTGACCCAGGCCGGGACGGTCAAGGTCAAGGACAACGGCCGCGGCATCCCCGTGGACCTGCACCCTACGGAGAAGGTCTCCGGGGTGGAGGTGGTGATGACCAAGCTTCACGCCGGCGGCAAGTTCGACAAGAAGACCTACAAGGTCTCGGGCGGCCTCCACGGGGTGGGCGTCTCCGCCGTGAACGCCCTGTCCGAATGGCTGGAGGTGGAGGTCAAGCGCTCGGGCACGCGGTACCGCCAGCGCTACGAGCGCGGAGCCACGGCCACGCCGCTTTCCGCCTGCGGGGACGTGCGGAAAAGCGGGACCATGGTGCACTTCAAGCCGGATCCCGAGATCTTCGAGACGACCGAGTTCGACTTCACGACCCTTGCCAAGAGGCTCCGGGAGCTCGCCTTCCTCAACAGGGGGCTCTACATCAGCCTCACCGACGAGAGGACCTCCGAGTTCCAGGAGTTCCATTACAAGGGCGGCATCGTGGAGTTCGTCCAGTACCTCAACCGCCAGAAGACGGTCATCCACGACAGGCCGATCTACCTGGAGGGCCAGAGCGCCGACATCAAGGTGGAATGCGCGCTCCAGTACAACGACGGGTACTCGGAGCAGGTCCTGAGCTTCGTGAACAACATCAACACGGTGGAGGGCGGCACCCACCTGTCCGGCTTCAAGACGGCGCTCACGCGCGCCGTCAACCAGTACATCTCCTCCGACAACACCCGCAAGAGCCTGAAGGTCTCGGCCCTGGAAGGCGACGACGCCAGGGAGGGGCTCTGCGCGGTAATCTCCGTGCGCATCCCCGAGCCGCAGTTCGAGGGTCAGACCAAGGCCAAGCTCGGCAACGCGGTCGTCAAGGGCATGGTGGACACCCTCGTCTACGAGAAGCTCTCCACCTTCCTCGAGGAGAACCCGCAGATCGCGAAAAAGCTCATCGAGAAGGTGGTGGAGGCGGCCCGCGCCCGCGAGGCGGCGCGGAAGGCCAGGGACATGGAGCGCAAGAAGGGCGCCCTGTCGGGGCACTCCCTGTGCGGCAAGCTGGCCGACTGCCAGTCCAAGGACCCCGCCGCCTGCGAGCTTTACCTGGTGGAGGGCGAGTCGGCCGGCGGCTCGGCCAAGCAGGGCCGGGACAGGAAATTCCAGGCCATCCTCCCCCTGCGCGGGAAGATCCTCAACGTCGAGCGCTCCCGCTTCGACCGCATAGTCTCGAGCCAGGAGATCAAGAACATCATCACCGCCCTGGGCACCGGCATCGGCCCCAGCGGGGCCTCCGGGGTCAAGATGGACAACCTGCGCTACCACAAGGTGGTCATCATGACCGACGCCGACGTGGACGGGGCGCACATCAGGACACTCCTCTTGACCTTCTTCTACCGCCAGATGCCCGAGCTCATCGAGAGGGGCCACCTCTACATCGCCCAGCCCCCGCTTTACTGCGTGAAGTCCGGCCAGAAGGAGCTCTTCATCAAGAACGAGGAGGCCTTAAGGGAGTACACCCTCGGCCGCTACGTGGAGGAACGGGCCCTGTCCGGGGCAGGGGACGGCCCTGAGCTGGGAGGCGAGGGCCTCAAGGGCCTGCTCAAGAACCTCATCGCCGAAAAGGACTTCAAGGAGCGCCAGCTCCGCAAAGGCTTCCCCTCCCGTCTCTGGGGTCTCGTGCTCGAGGCGGCGGAGGGCAACCCCCAGGGCTTCCTCGACGAGGCCTGGGCCAGGGGCCTTTCCGATACCCTCCAGAAAAGGGGCCTGGACGTGACCGGCCCGGATCTCCCGGACGGCGAAGGCGCCTTCGGCCAGGCCCCCGCGCCCGGCGGCAACGGCTCCGCAGGCCGGGGCGGCCGCGGACGCGAGGGCGGCGCGGGAGCCGGCCCCGAAGGCGGCGGGGCCGACCCGGACGGCAACGGCAACGGGGACTACCGGGACGAGGCCCCCAAGGATTTCAGGCTCCTGCTCACGAACCTCAACGACAAGCGCCGGAAGCACATCCTCGGCCAGGAGTTCCTGGAAGGAGAGCTTTTCCAGAAGTACCGCAGGCTCCGCGAAAAGATCCTCGGCTCGGCGCGGCCGCCCTACGTCGTGAGGCACAAGGAACGCAGCTACGAGCTGGAGAGCGAGGAGGACCTCCTCGCCGACATGGAGGCCGCTGGCCAGAAGGGCCTGAAGATCCAGCGCTACCCGGGCCTGGGCGAGATGAACGCCCCTCAGCTCTGGGACACCACCATGAACCCTACCCGCAGGATCTTCCTCAAGGTGAGGGTCCAGGATGCCATGGACGCCGACGACATCTTCACCACCCTCATGGGCGAGAAGGTGGAGCCCAGGCGCGACTTTATCCAGGAGAACGCCCTGAACGTCCGGGAACTCGACATCTGACGGCAGGGCCGGCCGCGGGAAGCGACCTCCCCGCCGCCGCGCCCGCGCCCGCGCCCTTCGGCCGGCGCCTCGCGCCTGCCGGGCTCCCGCTCAGGCGGCCAGGCCCGGACCTCCGGTTTTGTTCCGGAGGGCCGGGCCTTTTGCCGCCTCAAGGCCGTAGCCTTGCCCCGTAAAGCCGCCGGAAACTTCATGCGGCGGGAGGGAGGCCCCGGCGCGGCTCCTCAGGGCGCGCCTGCGCGCCTTCAGCCTCAAGGCCGCGGCCGGCAACCGCGAAGGCTCAGGCTTTCCGCGCGCGCGGCCGCCGCGCCCGGACCCGCAGCCCGCGCGGAAAACGCCGGATTCCGCGGGAATTTAGCGCTCGTCGCTCGGTCTCCCGGCCCAGCCCCGACCGCTTCCTTGAGTTTCGCGCCGCAGGAGTTTCACGCTCCGGGAGTCTCGCGCTCCGGCGACCGGGATCCGAGCCGCGCCCGGGCCTGCGCCGCGGCCTCTCATTTCCTGCGGCGCACCTCCCCGCGCCCGGAAGCAGGGCGGCGGCCGGCAAAGGCCCGTATCGCGGCAGGAAAGCGCAAAGGGGCCCTCCTTCGCCGCAAAGCCTGGAAAGCCGCTCGCCCCTTCCAGGCCGCGCGGGAAGCCCGCATGAACGGGAAGCCAGCGCCGGCCTTGCCCCCGGGCCGGGCGCAGGTCCCCGGTCCGGAGCCGCGGGCCTCAGGGCCAGAGCCGCAGGCCTCATGGCCAAAGCCGCGGCCCTCAGGGCCAATGACGCTGACCTCAGGGCCTAAGACGCGGCCCTCGGGGCCAAAGACGCGGGGCGGCCTGGCGTCATTGGCTGATCATCGCTCATCTCCTTCACTTGAGAGCTTTGGCTGATCGTCGATTAACGAACATCGATCATAGATCAACGTTCATTGATCATTGATCATTGATCATTGAATATCGCCTGCCCTTGACAGCCTTGGGCTTTCGCGAAATGAGCCCTGGCCGGCGGCCTTTTCCGCCGCCCTGCCGGGTTATGGAGCGGCGGCGGGTTGATAAACGCGGCAAGGCCGCTTAAATGAAAGCTTGACAAGCGGCCTTCCCGCGTCAAGCCGGCCGCAGGCCCGTCCCTTGCAGCCGCGCTACGGAGAAATGCCGTACCGGGGACACGGGACTCTTGCCGGGTCAAGAAAAAGCGCCCTGAAAACACAGACGCCTCAAGCTTTTGCGGAAGACGCTTCCCGGGGCGGCCTTCCGCGGGTTTGCCGGAGGACCTCCCGCCGGCGCGAATTGTTCCGGGGAAACCGCGGTTTTTAAGGGATCTCCACAAGTTGTTGCGAATTTGAAAATTTCAATTTCCACAGGCAGCGCATGCCGTACAAGGCGGCCGGAAAACGGACCCAGGCGCGCTTTTCCCCGGATCCGACGCGACAAACCCTCTCCCCGCAGGCCGATTTCCCGAATTGTCCTCCTGAAAGGAAACCTACCACCTGTTGGGCCCTAATAAAATCGTAGCCTCCCATGCTCCGTAACGATCCGGAAAAATCCGCCAACCGCGCGATTATGAAAGAGATCGCCTGCGGGGCTGGCCGGGCGGTCGAGATTTTCCTGCAGGCAAGGCGAAGATTTTCCTGAAGAAAAAATTTTTCAGCCTGGCCCCTCCGAGGGCTTGCAATTAGTCATAATTAATGATAAAAATTCCATACTTTCCACCAGTTAGGCGCATTGATGCGCTGGGAAGCCTAATTAGACCCAAAAACCAGATTAGAAAATAAAAAGTTTCCTTTAGTTGCAATTTGTAACTGATAGGCATATAATTTCCTAGTAAATCTCCCCTCAGGGAAACCGCGAACCCGGGCTGCCCAAAGCCCGGAGGCCAGCGGCGGACAGGGAGATTTTGGCAAATCAGACTGTTTATCAAAGGGTTAAACCCATTTCCAGATCCGCGGCCATAGGACGGCCCAGGCGCGCGGACAAGGCAGACGGCGTATCTGGCGGCCTGTTCCTTCAGATGCCCAACACGATGCCGGAACCTGCCAGGCCCGCAGAGAACGCCCAGGCGGCCGCCCGCAGGAAGGCGGTTAAGGCAGCCTCTGGGCGCCAAGAGGCAGCGGCGCCCCGGCCAGTGGCCGCGCGCCTCGGCCGCCAGGGCCCCCCAGACCAAGAAAAAGGACGTGAACATGTCGGATCTTCTCCACACCAGGACCGGACGCTGGGTCCTGCAGCTCATGCTCGCTTTGAGTTTCGCCCTGGCCATGTGCCCCGCCAACGAGGCCTTCGCGGGTTTCGCGCCCACCCCCGGCGTAAGGTCCGGGCCCGATGCCGATCTCGACAGGGTCCGGGCGGTGCTGGAGAACAAGAAGGTCAGCAACACGCTCGCCGCCATGGGCTATGACCCCGCCGAGATCGAGTCCCGGCTCGCGGGGCTGTCCGATGAGGAGATCAGCGACCTCGCGGGCAGGCTTGACGGCGCCATGACCCCCAGCGGCGGCAGCGGGGTCGCCATCGCCATCGGCGTGGTGGTGGTCCTTCTGGTGGTGCTGGGCATTCTCAGCATCATGGGCAAGAGGGTGGTCGTCTCCGAGTAGCCGACCCGCTCCCGCCCCGTCAGTTCATTTCACCCGCCGCGGCCGGTCCCTGCCCGGCCGCGGCGGGCGCGGCCTCGGACCGGCCGCGAAAGCCTTTTGGGCCTTCAGGGCCGCCCTCGCCGAGGCGAGGGCGGCCCCTTTTCCGCGCCGGGGCCGGGGCGGTCTCCGCCCCGGCCCCGGATCTCGACT
>JAITRL010000307.1 GCA_031288415.1 Deltaproteobacteria bacterium
CGTCTGATGGTGGCGGTGCAGGGACTTGAACCCCGGACACTGCGGATATGAGCCGCATGCTCTAACCAACTGAGCTACACCGCCACGGGCACAAAGCCCGCCGGGGGCTTTGCAGGTGAAACTGTTTAGCACGGCGGCGGGCGCCCTGTCAATAGAGAGCGGACATGCGCCTCCGGGCCCGGCGGCCCTCCGCGGCGGGCGACGGGCGAACGCTGTCAGAGGCCTGTCTGCCCGCCTGCGGGAGCTTGCGGGCTCTGCCTCCCGTACAGGAAGGCCCGCGCGCCGGAGGCGGCTTCCCGCGGAATTATCCCTTTACGGAAGTCCCGGCACGGCGGGCGGCCTTAGGCGCGCTTTCCCTCCCGTTCCCCATGCCTGGGCTTGCCTTGCCGACGAGCGCCGCCTCCGGCCGCGACGTGCTTAGGCGCGGCGGGGGAACCGCGCGGCAGGCCCCGTCCGTGACGAGGCCTTGATCCGGCGGCTGGCCTGAATACGGCCGGCCGGGATGCGCTTCAATAGGAAAGTCCGGGTTGCTGGGGCGCAAAGGAAGGTCAGGCACGGCCGCGGTTCAAAGTGAAGGCGGTGACGGCCGCGGTTCAAAGTAAAGGCGGGGACGGCGGGGGAAGGGAGGTCAAAAACCCGGCGGGCGGAGCCCGGATGGCCGTAGAGGGGGCGGAAGCCGACTTTGAGAATAAAGGGCCGTTTTGCTACACTAGTCCGAATCAGTCATGGCTCCCTCCCTCCTGGCCAAGACAGCGGGGCGCCCCGCGCCTTCGCCGCCGATCCTTGTCCCCGCCCCCCCGCGCCCCGCGATGCCCGGCCCTGCGGCCGCCCCGGCCGCCAAGCCCTGAAAGGAGACACATGAGACTCCCTGTACTGGCCCTCCCGGCAGCCCTCATCCTGGCGGCCGCCGCCCTCGCGGCCCCCGCCGCGGCCCAGGAGACCTCCCCCGGCGCCTCCGCGGCGGCCCCGCCGTTCGCTGAAACCTTCGGGAAGACCCTCGTCATCGTCTATTCCGTCACCGGCAGCACCCTCGACCTGGCCGGGAAGATCCAGGCCCTCACCGGCGGTGATCTGGTCAGGATCGAGACCGAGGAGACCTACCCAGTCGGGGAAGAGCTTATCCCCTACGCCAAACGGCAGCGAGACGAGCTCAGAAAGCCCGTCCTCAAGGGCGCGCCCCCCGACGTCTCATCCTACGACACGGTGTTTCTGGGGTCGCCAGTGTGGTTCCACGAGCTTCCGCCCGCCGTCACGGAGCTTCTGGCCGTCCTTGACTTCCAGAGAAAGCCGCTGGCGCCCTTCCTGACCGCCGGCGGGAGCGCCGGCGACTCGGCAGAGCAGCTCAGGACCCTCGCCAAGACCGCCCTGATCCGCGAGCCGTTGGTGGTGTTCCGCTACATGAGCCGCCCCGGCGAGGAAATCGACAAGGAGGTCGAGGACTGGCTCAAGTCTCTCAGGGACGGCCCTGCCATCGAACCGCCCTCCGATGCCCCCGCCGACGCCAACGCCGGCGCCCCCGAGTCCCCGCCCCAGGCCCCCGCGCCCGCTTCAGGAGCGCCTAAGGCCCCGGCCGCCGAAGCCACGGCTCCTGCGGCCCCTGAGGCCCCCGCGCCCGCCCAATGACTTTCCCGCGCCACATGCCGGCGGCCAGGCTCCGGACAGGGGCGCCATGACAGCGCCCCGCCGCTTTTTGATAGTCACCTTCGGCTGCCAGATGAACGTGTACGACTCCGGTCGCCTGGCGGCGCTGCTGGAGGCGCGCGGCTGGGAGCCCGCTTCCGGGCGCGAGGAGGCTGACTTCGTTTTCCTCAATACGTGCTCCATCAGGGAGAAGGCCGTCCAGAGGGTGCTCGCCCGCCTGCGGGAGCTTGCGCCGCTGAAGCGCAAAAGGCCCGGGCTGGTGATAGGCGTCGGCGGCTGCGCCGCCGAGCAGGAGGGCCGCGAGCTGGTCCGCCGGGCCCCGGCGGTGGATATAGTGGCCGGCCCCAGAAGGCTGGCCGACATTCCTGCGGCCCTGGAGGCCTTCACGCCGGGAGACCCGCCAGTGGTGATGGCGGGCGATTCCCCCCTTGACTGCGGGGCGGAGGAAGCCGGGGGGCTGGGCGCCCGGGCGGCGGACCCGGACCCTGAAGGCGCGGAAGCGGCGGGCGGCGCGGGAGCCGCGGCCTCCGCCGCGCCGCTTCCGGAGCCCGGGCAGGGAGCCGCCGGCCGCCGCCGGGGAAGGCGCGGGCCTCTGATCCTGGCCGCCAGCGAGGCTAAAGGGCCGGCCCCGCTTTCAGCCTTCGTGACCGTCATGGAAGGCTGCGACAACTTCTGCGCCTACTGCGTGGTTCCGGTACTTCGCGGGCCTGAGCGGAGCCGCCCGCCCGGCCACGTCCTGGAGGAGGCTCGGGGGCTCGTCCTTCGCGGGGCCAGGGAGATAACCCTCCTGGGCCAGAACGTCAACTCTTACCGGCCGGCGGGCGCCCCGCATGGGGAAAGGGGAGGGGCGGCCTTCGCGAGGCTCCTGCGCGCGGCCGCCGAAGTGCCCGGCCTTTGGCGGCTCAGGTTCACGACCTCCCATCCCAAGGATTTCCCTGCGGAGCTGCCGGGGCTGTTCTCCTCCCTCCCCCGGCTGTGCCCGCACATCCACCTGCCCCTCCAGGCGGGTTCCGACCGGGTGCTCTCGCTTATGGGCCGGGGCTACACGGCCGAGGGTTTTTTGGGGCTGCTCAGGCGCCTGCGCGCCGAGGCCCCCGGGGCCGCTGTCACGACCGATGTCATCGTGGGCTTTCCGGGGGAGACCGAGGAGGACTTCCGCAGGACTTTGCGGGTCCTGGAGGAGGCCGCCTTCGATTCCATCTTCTCCTTCAAGTACAGCGACCGCCCCGGCACCAGGGCGCTCTCCCTGCCCGGCAAGGTGCCGGAGGAGGAAAAGGCCGGGAGGCTCACGGAGGTCATCAGGCTCCAGAGGGGCATCAGCCTTGGCATCAACCGGGCCCTGGAGGGCACGGTCCAGGAGGTTCTGGTCGCCGGCTTCGGCCGCGAGCCGGGGCAGGTTTCGGGCCGGACCGGGACCAACAAGATCGTGAACTTCGCGGGTCCTCCCGAGCTCGTGGGGCGCCTGGCCCTGGCGCGGATAACGGGTTCAGGGCCGGTGAGCCTCAAGGGGGAGTTCCTCGAGGAGGTCCCGGGCCCCCGGCCCGAACCGCGGGCCGCAGGATCAGCCGCCTGAAGGGCCTGCGGCGCGTCAGGAGCCCCGGCAGGTCCTGGGCAACAGGCGGGAAGCCGCTCGTCGGCGAAAGGTCCGGCCTGCAGGGGCGGGAGCGCCCCTGCCTGGCCGCGCCAGGCTACGCCAGGCCGGGCCGAAGCGGCAGCCGGCCGGGCCGCGGAGAGGGGGCCGGTTGAGGCCGCAGGAGGAACAGCGGACCAGGTCCGCAGGATAATTCGCGGGCCAAGGCGGCCGGCAAGAGACAAGGGCGAAGGCCGGCCGCGGGGGCCGGCGGTTTCGGGACACGGCCGGGCAAGGCCGGGAAGGACAAGATGCTCAAGCGCTACAGCCGGGAAAGGATGGCTTCGGTGTGGACCCTCGAGGCCCAGTACGCCTCTTGGCTCAAAGTGGAGCTGGCGGTCGCGCGGGCCCAGGCCGAGCTGGGCCTCATACCTGAGGGCGCGGCGGCCGAGATAGCCGCCAAGGCCGCGTGGAGCGCGGAACGGACGGCCGAGATAGAGGCCGAAGTGAACCACGACGTGGTGGCCTTCGTGACCGACGTCGAGGAGAACGTGGGCGACTCCGCCCGCTTCCTGCATTTCGGGCTCACCTCCTCAGACGTGCTGGACACGTCTTTGGCGCTCCGGCTGACCGAGTCGGCGGGCATTATCCGGGAAGGCCTGGAGGGGCTGCTCGCCGCCTTGAGGGAGCGGGCCCTGGAGCACCAGGAGACCCTCATGATCGGGCGGAGCCACGGCATCCACGCCGAGCCCACCACCTTAGGGGTGAAGTTCGCCTCTTTCTACAGCGAGTTCGCCCGGAGGCGCGCGGGCCTGGACAGGGCGGCGGAGGGCCTCAAGACGGGCAAGATCGCCGGCCCCGTCGGCAACTACTCCTCCCGCTCGCTCTCCCCGGAGCTTGAGGGGAAGGCCCTCGCTTCCCTGGGGCTTGTCCCTTGCCCGGTAAGCTCCCAGATAGTCCCGAGGGATATCCACGCGGCTTACTTTCAGGAGCTGGCCCTCCTGGCGGCGTCGGTGGAGCGGCTCGCGGTGGAGGTGCGGCATTTGGCCCGCACGGAGGTCGGGGAGGTCGCCGAGGCCTTCGGCAAGGGCCAAAAGGGCTCTTCGGCCATGCCGCACAAGCGCAACCCCATCCTCTCGGAGAACCTCACCGGCCTGGCCCGCATGGTGCGCGCCTACGCGGGGGCGGCCCTGGAGGACGTGGTGCTCTGGCACGAGCGGGACATCAGCCACAGCTCCGTGGAGCGCACGGCGTTCCCCGACGCGCTGATTCTCGCGGACTTCATGCTGGCCCGGGCGGCTTCCCTCGCCCGCGGGCTGGTCGTGAACCGCGAGAGGATCGCCAGGAACCTCGCCTTCACCGGCGGCCTCTACAACTCCCAGGAGCTGCTCCTTGACCTGTGCCGCAAGGGGCTCCAGAGGTCGGAGGCCTACCGCCTGGTCCAGCGGGAGGCCTTGCGGGCGGCGGACGGGGAGGGGGACTTCAAGGCGCTGGTCCTTGCCTCCCCTGCCATCCGGGAGAGGCTCTCCGAGGACGAGGTGGAGGAGGCCTTCCGGCCGGGGCGCTTCACCCGGTGGGCGAAGGAGATCATCGCCCGGGCGCTCCGGGGCTAGGGCGGGGTACCGATGGACGCTTCCAGCCGCGAGAACCACGGCCCTCCCCCCGGGCACGTGGCCGTCATCATGGACGGGAACGGCCGCTGGGCCGAGGCTCGGGGGCTTCCCCGCTCCGAGGGCCACCGGGCCGGGGCCGAACCCGTGCGGACCCTCCTGAAATGCGCCGCCCGCCTGGGAGTAAGGCACCTGACCCTCTACGCCTTCTCTTCGGAAAACTGGCAGCGTTCCCCGGAGGAGATCGGGAGCCTGTTCACCCTGCTGGCGCGCTACCTCGACTCCGAGACGGCCGAGCTTCTGAGTTCCGGGGTGCGCCTTAACGCCATAGGGGACCTCTCGCGCCTTCCCGGGCCGAGCCTTGCCGCCCTAAGGGACGCGGTGGAAGCCCTGTCCGGAAACGAAGGCATCACTCTGACCCTGGCCATTTCCTACGGATCCAGGGCCGAGATCGCCCAGGCCGCGGCGCGCCTGGCCGCCCGGGCGGCCGCAGGCGCCCTCCCCCCCGAGGACATTGACGAGGGGCTTTTCGCCTCGGAACTCTGGAGCGCGGCCCTTCCGGACGTGGACCTGCTTATCCGCACCGGCGGGGACAAAAGGGTCTCTAACTTTCTCCTCTGGAAGATCGCTTACGCGGAACTCTATTTCACCGACACCCTCTGGCCGGATTTCGGGGAGGAGGATTTCCTCAAGGCCATAGACGACTTCCGTAGCCGTGAGCGCCGTTTCGGCCGGGCCTGAGCGCCCCGCCGCAAGGGTTTGCCGCTTGTCAAGGGCCCGGCGGGCTTGTCCCCCTCTTAGCCCGCAAGGCCAATTAGCCCTCCCAAGCCTGCCGCGGGCCGGCCTGCGGGGGGCGCCTCGGCCTTCCCCGCAGACGAGGCCGGGCTTCCTCCCGCTTTCTTGAGCCGCGCCTTCAAGGACAGCGGGGAGCCCGCGCCCGGTTTTCGTGCCCAAGGCCTCCGGGCGGCTTCTTCGCCCTGTTGGGGCCCTTCGCGCCCTTTCGGGCGCCTTGGGCGGCCCGAGTCATTTCCGGAGCCGCCAGCGAGGAAAACGCCATGCCTCAGCCAGTTTCCGCCCCCAACGCCCCTGCGGCCATCGGGCCATATTCCCAGGCCGTAAAGTCCGGATCGCTCGTTTTCGTGTCGGGCCAGCTGCCGCTGGATCCCTCCACCGGGGAGATGCCCCCGGACGTCAAAGGCCAGGTGGAAAGATCGCTCAGCAACATCCGGAGCATTCTCGAGGCGGCTGGCAGCTCGCTGTCCAAGGTAGTCAGGGTAGGGATATTCCTCACCGATCTCCAGGACTTTCAAGCGGCCAACGAGGTCTACGGGACTTTCTTCAAAGAGCCTTACCCTGCGCGTGTGACGGTGGAGGTGTCGGCCCTCCCGCGGGGCGCCAAGGTCGAGATAGACGCCATAGCGGAAGCCTGAAGCCATGCCTCCGCCTCCGCGGAAGGCTGAAGCCAGCCCTCTGCTTTTGCGGAGGCCTGAAGCCATGCCTCCGCCTCCGCAAAAGGCTGAAGCTATCCCTCACGCCATTTGCGGCGGGCTGAAGCTATCCCTCACGCAATTTGCGGCGGGCTGAAGCCAGCCCTTCGCCATTGGCGGCGGGCTGAAGCCAGCCCTTCGCCTTTGGCGGCGGGCTGAAGCTACCCCACCGTCATTTGCGGAGGGCTGAAGCTATCCCTCCGTCATTTGCGGAGTGCTGAAGCTATCCAGCCGCCTTTTGCTGAGACCTGAAGCTATCCCTCCCTTTTACTGTGGGCCCTGGGCGCGCCCAGGGCGGTCCGGGGCCGGCCGGGGTGAGGTTGCTCCTGCGAGAGGAGGCTTTTGCGACGGGGCGCTTGCCCGGCGCCTTAAGAGAACCGCGCGCTCGCCCTGCCGCTGTCCGGACCGATGCGGCAAGCTGCCCTGCCTCGGACCGACGGAGCCGGAGCGGCCGATGTGCCTTCTGGCCTTTGCGGCAGGCGGGCCGGACCGGCCGAAGGCGCCCTGCCCCCGCGCTTCCGCGACTCAACGGAAGAGGCAGGCGCGATGCCCGGCGCCTGCAAGCGACTTGCGCGCCTGATAGCTTTTTGGAGGCTGTCCGCCGGATAAGCCTCCAGCTGACAAGGAATCCGTGCCTCAAGGAGAGCGCTTTCCCCCGCAGGCGCGGTCTTTCGGGAAGCTATGCCAGAGGTCAGCCCGCTGTCGGCCGCCCTGTGCCTTTTGACCCCTCCGGCTTTCCTCCTTCAAGCCGATGAGCCTTGCGTTACCTCAAGGCTCTCCCGCAAGCGCCCTGAGGCTCCTTCCTCCCTGCAAGCCTGTCTCCCTGCAAGCCGGCCGCCCGGAATCCTCCCCGGCGGAACCGGCTTATTCCGGGACGGTTCTGCCTGAGGACTTGACCTGCGGGCAGCGCTCCCTCCAGCAGGCCTCGCGAGCGCAAGTCCCTTATCCTCATTAGGCCGTCATCGCGGACTGTCCCCGCGCGGCCTCGCGCCCAGTGAAACTGGCCTCGCGCGGCCATGGCCACAGGCAAGGTTCCCGCCGGCAACCCCGCCTCCCTTCAATGCCCTGTCCGCAACATGCTCCGCCCTCAACCGGCCCTGTCCGCCTGGAGGCTTTTGTCCGCCGGCGGCTGGCGCGGAGGCCGGTCGCGGCAGCGCCCGAAATCAGAAGCGGGCTCGCGCCTTGCGTCCAAGCGGCCTGCGGGATGGAAGAGGCCATAACTTCAGGCCGGCTCGGCATCGCGCGGTTCCCGGCTTTTCAGGGGCGGCTGCCGGCTTGCCGGCGGAAGATGACATTGCCCGTCAACGGGCGTGCCGAAGGCGCGCAGGAAGGTTTGGCGAATCAGGAATTCCGCAAGGCTTGGGCAGGATTTTTCCACCGTGATCAGCGGCGCGCATGTCAAAAAAATATTGGATGGCGATTTTATGACGCAAGCGCCGGAACTACTCCGGGAGACCGCTCCGGGCGGGCAAATTTGTTTTTGAGGCCGGAAATTGGGTGAATTAAGAAGGATGAAGGGAGGCTCACGGAAAGGCGGGCGGAAACCTTAGATAGGTGATCAATAATTTTATGATAAAAATCAAGTAGTTAATTGATAAAAATTTGTCAATTTTTAATCTTTACGGAAATGCCGGGCCTTTCCGAGTCTCTCCGGCTCGAAAAGGAGGGGGAGGACAACTGGAAAACATAGTCGCCGAAGGGGTCGACTGAAAGGAAAAAAAGAAAATTAACTATAATTGTCAAATAGTTACTGTTAATGCCCGTAGGTTTCGGCCAACCCGTTCGGACTGGACTGACATCGGCGCAGACGAATTTCGGCCGATGTCAAGGACAATCGTAACACTATGTATTGATTTGACTAAACAGCGGGAATTTGGGCGCGGCTGTAAACGAAAAATTTGACAAAAGAATTTTTTTATGTTGTAATCACACAAAATCAAAGTCCACTCCTGTGGCCTTTCCCCCTGATGGCTAGCGTTCAGCTGGTTCCCCCTCTTTCCGCCCGCCATACGCGGGGCGCCCCCGGGAGGCCCCCGCCCGCCCCCGTCGCTTCCCAAGCCTTCAGCCCCTCGCCAGGGGGACCCGCGCGGCCGACCCGGCCCGAAACATCCCAAGGAGTACCCGTCTATGGGCAGCACATCTCCAAGCGGCCAGAGCGTAGATCTGGCCAAACTCGACCCGATCTACAAAAAATACGAGGGCATGGCCAAAGGCTCCCTCATCCCCGTGCTTCAGGCCGCCCAGGACACCTACGGCTACCTGCCGCTCAAGGCCCTCGACGCCATCGCCAAGCAACTGGAGATCCCCATCAGCCAGATCTACGGGGTGGTGACCTTCTACGCCCAGTTCCGGCTGACGCCAAGGGGCAAGCACATCATCCGCTCCTGCCAGGGGACGGCCTGCCACGTGCGCAACTCGGCCAGGATCCTTGAGTCGCTCAAGAGCACCCTGGGAGTCAAGCCCGGAGACACCACCGAGGACCTGAAATTCACCCTCGAGACCGTGGCCTGCATCGGCGCCTGCAGCCTAGCCCCGGTCATGATGATAGACACCGACGCCCACGGCCGGCTGCGCCCGGACCGCATCCCGAAGATCCTGGAATCCTACTCCAACTGACTTGAGGGCAAAGCCATATGACCACCGAAACTCTTAAGAGACTGAACAACGCTGGCGACCTGGATGCCATGCAAAGCGAGGCCCTCCCCAAGCTCGCCATACGGAAGGACCCCTCGGCGCAGATCTACGGGGGGGTCACCCACCATATCATGGTCTGTTGCGACACGGGATGCACCTCCTCGGGGGCCCGCAAGATACTCGAGGCCTTCGAGGCGGACCTCAAGGAAAAGGGCCTGGACAAGACCGTGGACGTGGTGGTCATCGGCTGCCACGGCTTCTGCGAGATGGGC
This sequence comes from Deltaproteobacteria bacterium, assembly GCA_031288415.1. Lineage (GTDB taxonomy): Bacteria > Desulfobacterota > Desulfarculia > Adiutricales > Adiutricaceae > JAIRZX01. The sequence continues at coordinate 9,215 of JAITRL010000307.1, forward strand.
CCCCTGATCGTCGTGTACCCCAACGACATCTACTACGTCCACCTGAAGCCCGAGGACATCCCCGAGATAGTGGATGAGACCGTCAGGAACAACAGGGCCGTGGAGCGCCTGCTCTACCACGACCCCGAGAGCCTCAAGCCCATCGTCCACTACAAGGAGATCGAGTTCTACGCCAAGCAGAAGAGGATACTGCTCACCAACTGCGGGCACATCAACCCCGAGAGCGTGTCCGAGTACATCGCCAACGACGGCTACAAGGCCCTGGCCAAGGCCCTCTCCCAGAAGGACAACACCGACGGCCTCCTCGAGGAGGTGAAGAAGTCCGGCCTGAGGGGCCGCGGGGGCGGCGGGTTCCCGACCGCCCGCAAGTGGGAGCTGTGCCGCAACGCGCCCGGCGAGAAGAAGTACATCATCTGCAACGCGGACGAGGGCGACCCCGGGGCCTTCATGGACCGGTCCCTCATGGAGGGCGACCCTCACCGGCTGGTGGAGGGCATGATCATCGGCGGCCTCATCATCGGGGCCGACGAGGGCTACATCTACTGCCGCGCCGAGTACCCGCTGGCCATCCGGAGGCTTCGGAACGCCATCTCCCAGGCCGAGGCCCTCGGCCTGCTGGGCAACGACATCCTGGGCTCCGGCTGGAGCTTCCACCTCCACATCAAGGAGGGGGCGGGCGCCTTCGTCTGCGGCGAGGAGACGGCCCTTATCCACTCCATCGAGGGCAAGCGCGGCATGCCCACGGCGCGCCCCCCCTTCCCGGCCATCTCGGGCCTGTGGGAGAAGCCCACCAACAACAACAACGTCGAGACCTGGGCCAACATCCCCGGCATCATCCGCAACGGCGGCGACTGGTACGCCTCCTACGGGACTCAGGGCTCCAAGGGCACCAAGGTCTTCGCGCTCACCGGCAAGGTCAACAACACCGGCCTGGCCGAGGTCCCCATGGGCATCACCATGCGGGAGATCATCTTCAACATCGCCGGCGGCATCCAGAACGGCAAGAAGTTCAAGGCCGTCCAGATCGGCGGCCCCTCCGGCGGCTGCCTGCCCGACTCCATGATTGACCGCCCCGTCGACTACGAGTCGCTCATCGACGCCGGCGCCATGATGGGTTCGGGGGGGCTCGTGGTCGTGGACGAGGACACCTGCATGGTGGATCTCGCCCGCTTCTTCCTGTCGTTCACCCGTGACGAGTCCTGCGGCAAATGCACCCCCTGCCGCGAGGGCTCGACCCGCATGCTCAACATACTCACGAACATCTGCCAGGGGAAGGGCAAGCCCGGCGACATCGAGCTCCTGGAGGAGCTCGCCCGCAACATCAAGCTCTCCTCCCTGTGCGGCCTGGGCCAGACCTGCCCCAACCCGATACTCTCGACCATCCGGTACTTCCGCCACGAGTACGAGGCGCACATCCACGAGAGGAAGTGCCCCGCCGGCCAGTGCGTGGACCTCATGAACTACTGGATCGACCCCGAGAAGTGCGTCGGCTGCGGGGCCTGCAAGAAGATCTGCCCGGTCTCGGCCATCGACGGGTACAAGAAGGAGCCCCACATCATCGACACCAAGAAGTGCATCAAATGCGGCTCCTGCATCGACGCGTGTCGGAAGACCAAAGCCATCTTCAGGAAGTAGGCCCCACCATGAGCAAGAACGTCACCATCACCATAGACAACCTGAAAGTCACCGTCCCGGCGGGTGTCACCATCTGGGGGGCGGCCCGCAAGCTGGGGATCAACATACCCACCCTGTGCCATCACTTCGACGTGAAGCCTTACAGCGGGTGCCGCGTGTGCCTGGTGGAGGTCAAGGGCGGAAGGGCGCTGGCCGCGGCCTGTTCCTTCCCGGTCTCGGACGGGCTCGAGATCTACACCAACTCGCCCAAGGTGCGCGAGGCCCGCCGCCTGGTGGTGGAGCTCCTCCTGGCCAACCA
>JAITRL010000308.1 GCA_031288415.1 Deltaproteobacteria bacterium
AGTCCTCAATAACCTGCGAAATTACGTGGAGACCGGGAAGCGCGGCGGTTTCAAGAACCTGTTCCGTTACCTGGCCGACGGGGCCGCCGAGGAGGCTCGGCGGCTGGCCGCGGAGACGATGGGCATAAGGATTCCGAAAGACGTCGTGACGGCCCTCAACCGCTTCAGGGACTTTCAGGGGTTCCTGGAGGCGATGTCGGCCGGCCTGGAGCACAGGGAGGCCGTGGCGGCCGCCCTCGGGCGCGCCGCGGCGGGGACGGCCCAGAGAATAATCGTCGCGGCGCGTGAAGGCGAGGCGTGGCTTGCCCAAGTCGTGAAGCTTTACAACGGGCGGATTGAAAGCAGGCCCGGCAGGTTCAAGGAGACTACCGTCGAGGCGCTGGTCAAGGCAGCGCGGGCGTATGCCGAGCACGGCAGCCTCAAGGTCACCAGCATAGACGACACTGTCGGGCCCGGGGGGGTGGGCGGCTTGACCGTCTTGGAGAGCCTGTCCGAAGTGCTGCCGGCGGGAGGGAAGCCTCAGGACGAGCTGTTCTATTGGCTGCAGGCCATGGAGGCGGGCCGCGACCTGGAGGGATGGGACGGCCTGTTCGCGGACGGCTCGCTGGAGGCGAGAATCCTGGCGCGCCTCCCCGAACAGTTCCCTGACTACATGTCGTACGTGTACCTGCTGGCGAGCATGGACGGGGAAGTCCTTGAGCTTCTGAGCCGAACGGGGAGGCTTAAGGCTGTCGCGGATCTCGACGAGATGCGGGACATCCTGAACGACAGGAAGGAATTTCTCTTGACTTCCAGGAAGGAAGAGCGCCGGGAGGCGGCCGCGAACCTCTTCTACAGTCTGGCCGTCCAGGCCAGGGTAAGGACGGAGATTGCCGAGGGAGCCGCCGCGCCCGAACCCGAACCTTTGGCAAAGGAAAGCGCCGACCTTGGCGAAGAGCCCCTCATTTTGGCTGAGTACATGCCGGGTTTCGAGCCCTTGGCCGACAGGATATTCGGCTCCGGCGAAGAGGAAGCGGCCCTGGCTTTGCCCGAGCCTAAGCCCATGGAACAGCCCCGGGCGCGGCACGATGCCGAAACCTCTGATGAAGCCGGGGAGTGGGACATGGAGAGCATTGTCACGCATGAACGGCCGGCACCGGGCGCGGAACCAGGGCCGGCAGGGCTTCCGGACCAAACTCACGAGGGCGGCGAATCCGCGGAAGCCGAAGCGGTTGGCGGGCATGGCGCCGTTAAGCCTCCTGCCGGGAAGCCAGAGGAAGACCGCAGGCTTCAGCGGAAGCAAGGGTTACCGCGCCCGCCGGTTATAGCGTCGCGCATTCCCTGCAGGGAAGACGATTACCCAAGGTACTTCAAGGTACATAGCGAAGAACAGGAGATGACGGAAAAATTCATGCCTGAAAACGGCGAGGGCGCCATCGTATTTAAGGACCTGATCCTGAGTTCACGCCCGGCCGTGGAATGCCCGAGCCCTGCCTTGGCTCAGTTGCGCCTGGATCAGTACCGTAGGCGTTGGGGGGAGCGCCTGGAGCGCGACAAGACCGGGATCGTCATGAATTTCATGAGGAACCTGCAGCCCAGGGCGATAGCCGTAAAGGCCAAGGCGAGGAAAGCGGAGGGTCTGGACCCTTCGAGGGCAGGGCTCCTGAAGCTTACCAAGGCCGATGCCGATTGGGTGTCGCAGGAATACTGGAAGATTTCCCGCGAATACCCGAGCCTTCAGCGGCTCGCCTGGGGACTGCCCTTGCCGAAGCGCGGAGGCGCGGCGATCCCGGTGGACACGGACAAGACCGTGGATGAGGTCAAGGAGCGGATCTTCCTGCTGGATGCCTATCTGGCAGGGCAAGAGAGCCAGGTCGCGACGGAGCTGCGTTACGCGGAAAACCCGGAGGAAAAGGCTCTGGCAGACGCTATCCTCGATCCGGTCAACTGGGATGACCGGGATGCTGATGAAGACGTCCAGTAATGTGCCCCCGTTCAAAAGAGACGTTACGGGGACAATGAGCCGCTTACAGAAACGGCGCGCTGGCTAGAAAGAGAGAGAGAGAGAGAGAGAGAGAGGCAAAATATTGAAAAGGAGACAGTAGAGCGACACGGCAGGGAGAGTGAATCATAGAGGAGAGCGCCGCAAGACAATGAACGTGACGACCTCCAAAATGGCGGCGCGCCGCCGCCCTCGGACAAGCCGAGGGCTTAAGGCTCCCTTGGCACCTTCCCCTGGCGCGAAGCCCGCGCACCCCGAGCCAAGCGGCCGGGGGAGGGTGTCCAGGGCGGCGGACCGCTCCGTTCGGCGGCCGGCAGGAAATTGAAGGCCGGCGCAGGAACTCAGCCGCATGCAAGACTGGATAGACTTAATGGATGCCGGTCCTTTCCTGAATGCGGAACAGGGGGCGCCGCCCCTGAGGCGGAAGAAGCGGAATTTGAGGGATTGCCCCGCGAACCGGCCCGCCCAATTATGATTTGTAATCATGGCCTGCGCTTTGACGCGCGGGGCCGGAACCCCTCCGGGCGGCATCAGGCCCGCGGAAAGAAGGAACAGCATGCCGCTTGCAAGCCGGTACGGCACACAAAGGGATAAGGAAGAGGAACACGTGTCGCTTAGGGACATCAGGACCGGCAAAGAGATGTCCCTGCAGTCGGTCGCGCTGGAAGGAAAGCTTACCGGGCTCTTTCTGGAGATGAAAATCCGCCAGGCGTACCTCAACCGGACAGGGAGCCTTCTGGAGGTGTCCTATACCTTCCCTCTGTCCTGGGGAGCCGAGCTCATGGGCCTCAAGGCTTATATCAACGGCAGGGAGCGCGCGGGAGAGGTTTTCCCCAAAAGGGAGGCGGAGAGGAAATACGAGAAGGCCATAGACGAGGGCGACGCGCCTGTCCTGGTGTCGGAGTCCGCGCCCGGCCTTTACACCGCGAACCTGGGCAACGTAAAGCCCGGAGACGAGGTCAGGGTCGAATGCTCTTACGTGCAGCTCCTGCGGTTCGATAACGGCCAGGTCAGGCTGACGGTGCCCGCGGCCGTGGCTCCCAGGTACGGGGACATGCGCTCTCAAGGCGGCCTGAGGCCCCACGAGTCCGCGGAGGCGGATCCTCAGGCCGGCTACCCCCTTTCCGTCAGAGTCGACGTGATGGGGGACATGGCCAAATCCAGGATCAGCGCGCCTAACCACAGCGCGCTGATGACGCCCCTCGACGGAGGGCTGCGCGTCGCCACGCGGCGCGGGGCGCTCCTTGACAGGGACTTCGTCCTCGTCCTTGAGGACGTCAAGGTCCCGGACAAGTCCTTCGCGCTCTTCGCCAGCGACCCCGCTGACGGATCCTGCGCCGTGCTGGCCAGCTTCTGCCCCTGTATACCGGCGGAATCCTCTCCCCTGTCCCTCAAGATACTCGTCGACTGCTCCGGGTCCATGGAGGGCCGCAGCATCGAGCAGGCGAAAAAGGCCCTTGCCCGGATCGTGGAACGGCTGACCGCCAAGGACTACGTGTCCTACAGCGTGTTCGGCACTGGCGTAATACACCGCACCCGCAAGCTCGTGCCCTGCGACTCGAAGAACATCCGTCTTCTGCTGGGCTATTTGGCCGAAACCGAGGCGGACATGGGCGGCACGGAGATGGCGGGGGCGCTTGCCGGCACTCTTGCCCTGGACAGGCCTCAGGATGGCGCCCCTGAGAACGCGGCGCTGCTTCTCATCACCGACTGCGAGGTGTGGGACCTGGCAGGCGCCCTGGCCGCCGTCAAGGGCTCCGGGCACAGGGTCTTCACGGTGGGCGTGGGTTTTGCCCCGGTGGAGAGCCACCTGCGGCTGATGGCCGAGGAGACGGGAGGCGCGGCCGAGCTGGCCGGGCCCGAAGAGGACGTCTCGGCGGCAATCGACCGCGTCTTCAGGCGTCTCCACGGGAGCCCGGTGACCGGAAGCGGAGTGGACTGGGGCGCCGAGCCCTTATGGGCCTCAAAGGCTCCGGAGGCCTTCTTCGACGGGGAGACGACGCACGTCTTCGCCTCGTTCCCCCAAAAGCCTCAGAGCCCCCCCAGGCTCTTCTGGGAGACCGCCAAAGGCCCGGGGGAGTGCTCTGCCATGTCCATGCCCGAAACCGGGCTCTCTTGCCTTCCGAGGCTCCTGGGCTCGGCAAGGGTGAAGGAAATGCTGAAGGCCGCCGACTCCTCGAGGTTCGGCGCCGACAAGGAGACGGCCGAGCGGGCAACTGAGCTGGCGGTCCGTTACCAGCTGGTGACCCCTATGACCAGCATGTTCCTCGTCTCCGAAAGGGGCAAAGGGGAAAAGGCTGAAGGAATCCCCCGCCTGCGGAACGTGCCTCAGATGAGGGCTTACGGCTGGGCAGGGTCGGATTTTGATGGCTTAATCGCGTGTTGCAGGGAAACCGATCCTGTTGCCATGGAAAGCGAAGTCCCCGCGGGAATCGCACGGATTCAGGAAAAACAATCAATTATCGGGCACCCCAAGCAGCGGGGACCCGGGAGTAAAAAGCCGGCGCTGAAGCCATTCCGGGATGATGAGCCTACAATGCCCTCCGATAGGACATTCGAACTGTTATATCTGTCTATTGATGAATACAGCCAGATCCTTGAAGAGCACCCGGCCCTTTGTGACGGCATGTTGGAGCTGGCGGAGGGCGCTGCCGCAGCTTTTGCCCGTGCAGGCGCGGAGGCGGCGGAGATCCCCCAGGCCCTGGAACTCGCCTGCGCCGCCGTGAAAGCCTCCCTGCCCGATACCGGTTGCCGAACGGCGCTTGAAGCGGTGGCCGCAAGGCTCCAGCGGGCGATCAACGGGGGAAAGGCGGGGAAAGCCCCTGTGCCGCGCGAGGCCTGGGCGTTAATGATCCTGATCGCCTGCAGGGCCTTGGGAAAGAGGGCCAAGGGGGCTGATCCGGCTTTCATGAGGTCCCTGGAGGCGTTCATATCGGCCGCGATCAGGGACATCCGGGAGTTTCGCCGCTTATGGAAGACTGATTTCCCGAAGATCCTCAGGGCAGCCGGGAAAAGCAAAGGGGTTTCCGCCATCAAGGGCTGAAGGGCTTAAGCTCCGGGTTGCCCGCGTCGTTGCGGGAGGCGGAAAGCCTCGCCTTGAGGGAAGCGGGAGTTCAGCCGGCGGAGTCCGGGTGGCATGCCCGGACGACCCGCTGATGTCCGGGGTTGACCGCTGACGTGAGGAGATACCGGGATGAAGGGAATCACGATGCAGGAAGAAGACGGGGAAAGGCTCATCCTGAGCAAGGAATACTTCGAAAAGGAGGCCGTGTTCGCGGTAGCGTCTGATTTTACCGGCGGCTATTACGTCGGCATCAGGCCTCACGGCGTCGATTCCATTGAAGTGACCCTCAAGCCGAAGGATGGCGCCGGAGATCCCGAGGCGGCGCGGGAGTTCTGCAACGGGCTTGTCGAGCAGCAGGCGAGGCTGGACCTCCAGAAGCGGTTCGGCGGCCTCAGGGAGATCATCGTCGCGGAAGCATTCTCGGCGATTGACGGGAAATGACTAGACTTCTTCCGTTCCAACACAAGAGGTTCCCCGGCGGCCGCCGCCTGCTGGTCAACGAATGCGGCGATCACCATTTCGTCGCGGAGGCCGTCTTCGAGCTCATGCTTGCGGGCGCTCTCAGCGAGGATCATCCTGAATTCCCGGATCTGCAGAGCAGGCTGTTCGTCTCCGCGGAGCTAAACGACGGGTTCGGCGTCAGGAAGGCCGCCGCGAAATACCGTTCCAGGAAGGCTTACCTGCGGGATTTCACGTCGCTGCACATGATGGTCGTGACAGTGCGCTGCAACCAGCGGTGCGAGTATTGCCAGGTCTCCTGCGCCGAACAAGACGCTTACAGGTACGACATGCCCGTGTCCACGGCGATGAAAATCGTGGACCTGATCCTTGAGGCGCCGTCCGATTCGGTCAAGATCGAGTTTCAGGGGGGCGAGCCCACGCTCAATTGGGAGGCCGTGGCAGCGGCCGTCCGTTACGCAGAGGAGAGGCGGGAGAAGGCAGGGAAGAAAACCGTCGATTTCGTGCTGTGCACCAACCTTACGGCCATAAGGGAAGACCAGCTCCGCTTCTGCCGGGATCACGGGATCTCCGTCTCCACTTCACTGGACGGCCCTAAGGATCTGCATGACAGGTACAGGGTCCTGCGCTCGAAGGGGAGCGCCTACGATCTTTTCAGGGGGAACCTCGCGCTGGCCAGGGAGATCGTGGGAGAAGACCGCGTGGATGCGCTGATGACGGCCACTGCCGCCTCTCTGAACGCATTTCCCGAGATTATCGACGAGTACGAGGAGCTCGGGTTCGGAGGCGTGTTCATCAGATCCCTCAACCCTTACGGCTTCGCGGCGGAAAAGGCCGCTGAACTCGGCTACGGCATGGCTTCCTTCGTCGCGGCCTACGCGGAGGCATTCAGGCACGTCATGAAAGTCAACAGAAGGAGGTTTTTCCCGGAACTCTTCGCCACGATCCTTCTTTCGCGGATACTTACCCCGTTCAGCACCGGCTTCGTCGACCTGCAGTCTCCGGCGGGGACGGGCATCAGCGGGGCCATATACGACTACGACGGCTCGGTGTACCCTTCGGATGAGGCGCGCATGCTGGCCCGCATGGGGGATGCCCACTTCAGGCTGGGCAATGTCCATGTGGACTCTTACCGGGAGATATTCGGAGGGGCCAGGCTCAAGGACCTTATCCGCGGCGCCTGCGTGGAGACCACCCCCGGGTGCGCATACTGCGCGTATCAGGCATACTGCGGAACTGACCCGGTCAGGAATTACCTCGAGTCCGGCGGCGAGGTCAGGAATATGGCGGGAACGCCGTTCTGCGTGAAGCACAAGGGAATTTTCGATTTTCTCTTCTCCTTCCTGGACGGAATGACCGAAGAGGAGGAGGATGTCGTCTGGAGCTGGATAACCCGCTCCGGAAGGGTGCAGGCGGCAGGCGGCCGGCCAGGAGGCGGCATTGGCGGCCGGGGCGGGGCCGGTCCGGGGAGGCCGGGCCCGGAGGCCTGCCCGCCGCCGGGGGACGGGGTGGCGGGCGGTGTATAGGCTTGCCGGACATGCCTCCTCGCCCTTCGGCGCCCTCATCGGCGAGCTGACGCTCGAGAGGCTGCCGTTTTACCGGCGAAAGGACATGATACTGTACACAGACACGCCTGACAGAGGCTGCATGGGGTATCTTGCCGTCATTACCGCCGCGGAACCTGAGGATCGCTTCCATCTGCCGCATATGCTGGGGAACGTCTCCCCGGAAGCGGCGTCCAAGCTGAAGCAGGGCGACATCCTGAGCGTCTCCGGGACCGGCGAGGCCGCCGTGCTGTGGGACCAGGGATCGCGCCAGAACAGCCTCCTGCTGACCGAGGCCTGCAACTGCCGGTGCCTGATGTGCCCACAGCCTCCGCGGAGGCATGATCCCGCTCTCCCGGCGGCGGCCTTAAGGGTACTCGACCTGCTTAAGGGCAAGCGGGTCGAAAGCATCTGCATCACGGGCGGGGAGCCCGCGCTGCCGAAGGAAGATTTCATCGGAATTCTTCGCAGGTGCGCCGGAGAGCACCCGAACGCCGAGGTGAACGTTCTTACCAACGCCAAGCCCTTCTCGGACGCCTCTTTCGCCGGGGAAGCCGCCCTGGCGGCCCCGAAAAAGGCCGTATTCTGCGCGTCTTTGCACTCTGACCTGCCGCAGGTCCATGACGCCGTCGTCGGGAAGCCGGGGAGCTACGACCTTACCAACGAGGGCGTCTACAACCTCGCCGTCCGCAGGGTGCCTCTCGAGATCCGTCACGTCATAGTCAGGAGGAACCATGACAGGCTGCTTGAGTTCGCGCGGCACCTCTACAGGTATTTCCCGTTCTGCGCGCATTACGCCTTCATGTCCATGGAGACCTGCGGCCTGGCCGCGGAAAACCTGGACGAAATCTACGTCGAACCCAATGACTACCGGGACGGGCTCAGGGCCGCGGTCCTGGCGATGAGCAAAAGGGGCCTTCCGGTCTCCGTCTACAACACCCCGCTGTGCCTTTGCCACGAGGATATCAGGCCCTTCGCCAGAAGGTCCATCTCGGCGTGGAAAAACGTTTACCTGGAGCAATGCGGCCGGTGCGCGGCGAAAGCCTCATGCTGCGGGTTTTTCTCCACTTCCGTGAAGCTTTCCGGTCAGATCGAGCCTTTGGCGGCGGCTTGAGAGGCGCGGGAGGCGCCTCCGGGAGCTGACCGGAAAAGACTTTGCAGGCGGCCGTACCCGCCGGATCGCCTTGCTGTCCGCCCCTTGAGGCGGCGGCGGGCCGCCGCCCCGCCCGGATGTCACGTCATGAATTCCCCGCGCCGATCCTGGCCCCGGCAAGGATCGGCTTCCAAACCCTGAACATGGCCCGTAAAGCGCGGCCCAAAGGAGGATTATTCAAGATGCGCAACGTGATTTACAAGCTGTTCTGCCTTGCGGCGTTTTTCGCGGCCCTTTTCGGGGCCGGGAAGCTGGCGGACGTCGGCGTTCCGGCGTCCGTAGCCGAGGTCCAGCCTGCCGCCTGGGACAGGTCTGACGGCGGGAGGCTCTATTTCTCGGACGCTTTCGCCGGCGATCTTGAGGCCCAGAAGCTCTCCTGGCATTACAGCCATTCCAGCCACAGCAGCCACGCCAGCCACAGCAGCCACTACTCGCACATGTCCGGCTACTGATCCTCATTCCCGCCAGCCTCGCCTCCGGCGGCCGGAGGCGAGGCTCCCGTGACAGCGGCGTTTGCGCCTGATGCCTGGCGCCGGAGGCCGACAGCCATGTCCCGCGGAAGAGCGAGGCTTCTTCCGCGGGACATGCTCATTCGCGCCTGCTTCCCTTGCGCCCATAGCATTATTCCTGTCGTCCCAGCCCTGAAGCCGCGGCTTGACGGGACGGCGATCAGGAGACAGCGGGAAAATCACGCATGAGGCACCTCTGTCATACGCTAAGAAACATCAACAGCTTTGCCGGCAGGGCCGGCAGGGCCGAATTCTGGTATTGGACGCTGTTCTCGCTGGCCTTTGCTTTCGCGATAGACTTGGCGCTTACCTATGTCCTGCTCCGGACTGACTTGGCAGGCGAGCTGGCTCTCGACCGGCACGCGATCGATTCATTGTACAGCGTGGTTTTGATAATCTACGCCATTGCCAATTTGAGCCTCTGGGTGCGGCGCTCCCACGATTTCGGGCAGTCCGGCTGCCTGGCGGTTCTTTATTTTCTGTTGCTGTTCCTGATCATCTTCGGGTGCGTGAGGGGGGATCCCGGGGAAAACAGGTTCGGCCCGCCGGTTGACCCGGGAAACCCTTAGGCTGTCCCGCGGCGGCCGGCGCGGCAGAACGTTCCCGGAAGCGGCGCGCCTCAGGGCGTTTGGCCGGTCAGCTTCAGCCGGGGACTTGTTCTGGGCCGGGCCAAGTGATACAGGCTTCCCCCGGGCCGCGCCCGGTTTACGCTTGCCGCAGGTTGTGCCCGCGCTCAGTCATGTTCCGCGGCGCGGGAAAGGTTTCCGCACATGAGGCATTTTCCGGCGTTTTGCGCCGCCGCCGCCTTCTTGGCCGTCGCCGCTCCGCTTTCCGGGCCTGCAGCCGCCTTGCCGCCTTCAGGACCGCAAGCCTGGCATGTCTTCGACAGCGATGAGGTACTGGGCCCCGGCTCCGAAATAGCGTTCACGGCACTCTACCCTCCGGGATTCGTCAGGAAGCGCCCCGTTCTTTCGCCGCCTGAGGGCATTCCTGACAGGGGCGCCGTTCCGAGCCGGGTCCCGACGGATGCCGCGATCCTGCCTGTACAGCTGTTTAGAGGCCCTTTGGAGCTTGGCGCCAGAATGACCGTATTCAACATAGTGGTAGCCGCCACGTATGAAAGTATTAGCCAGGCTGAAATCAGGATTATAGGCACTAGAGCTTTTTGGGACAGCTTCGGCAGAACGATAGCAGGCGCGTTGAACGCCCGCTTTGACGGGGCAGATCCGTGTGCCTGGAAAGGGCTTCAGTGCGGCAACATCTACATGACGGAAATTTGGCGGAGCCGGCAGGATATCCAGTTCGCCACTCTCAAGATGCAGCGGCAGATCCTCAAGGGAAATCGGATCATCACCGTCACCTGTGACTTTTCAGCCCCGTTCTTCGATGTCATGCGGAGCGGCTTCACCTCGCGCGACAACCCCGCCGTCGGCGGATACTTCCTGCAGTTTCCGGATTCGCTCGAGTTTAAGAGGTAAGCTGCGGCCGGGCTTTCCGTGATCTTGACCGGTAATGCCCGTCCAGTCGCCATGACCGTGATTTTGGCTTCATTTACCGGCCGCCGCCGGCAGTGCCGGCCCGCGCCCGCGACGCGGTTCCGCCGGATCGCCTGTTCACGCCTGTCACGCCTTTCTTCCCGCGAAACCTTCAAGTTCGCGGTTCACGGACGGCCCCGTGACTGACGAATCGCATGCAGGCAACGCCTCGGAAATACGTTGCGCCGCGCCGCTCCGTGTTCGCCAGCGGACGGCTCGGGGCCAGTTCCTCCCGGTTTCCTTCCCATGCCTCCAGACAGCGGGCGGCGCCTTCCCGGTACGGCTGGCGGCTTTTCCGCGAAGCGGCCCGGTTTTCCGCAAGGCTCCCGGCGTTTCATCGGAAAATCAGCATGAACAGGCCTTCGGGATTCATGACATTCGCCGCCGTCGTCATCCTTGTCTCGTTTCATTCCGGCCGGTCATTCGGCTTTCGGCTTTCCCCTATCCGTTTTGCGGGAGTGATCGGTTTTCGACGGCGCTGAGGTTCACGGGACCGGGAAGGAAGTGCCCTGCACGGCAAGGCGCCCCCCGAATTTCAAGGGAAAGCGTTCCCCTGCCGTTTCCGGGAACTCGCGGCTCAACCGTTTCATCTCGCCTGAAATCGTCAACGGCACGGCGAATCACGCCATGCGGCATTTCCTGTCGCCTGTGGCCGTCAGCCTGAGAACGGGCATGATAAGCATATTCGTTTTCCCGGCAAACGAAGGCGACTTGGAGCTGATGAGAAAGCGCGGCGCCTCAGCTTTTTTGGGAGGATTACGGCAAATTCACGGCATCGGCCAAAACGGCGGATTGACGCCGCGATGCCGCGTCAATCCGCCGGCTTTCAGGCCCGCGATCTTCACGCGTCTTCCGTATCCGACAATCCGAGGGTCGGGGCCGTGTTCCGGCCGGAGTCGCTGCGCTGCATAGTCAAGGGCAACCGGCTTCTCGTTTTCACCTGCGGTTTCTTTGCCATGCGCGCTGATGTCAGGCCGAACCGCTTCAGCGCACGCGGCAACCCTTCCGTAAAACGGCACTTCCTGCCTTTTTTGAGTTCTTTACAGTTCAAACAAAAGCTCTTCATTTATTTATTTTTCAATGATACATGTCTCCATATATCATGTTTCTGTTGAATTGAACTGTATTTTCTGATTTCTCCATGCCCCATAAGCGTCGTTTTGCCTCTGGGGTTTCCTCTCTCCCGCCTCCGCTTAAACGGTCACAGCCGACTCAACGGGCATTATCGCGCCTGCGGCGGGCCGCCTGCCGCCCGGGCACCCCCGGGTGATGTTTTCTCCTGGCCTGTCTCCAGAGATTTCCGCCGTTCTTCCTCCGCGGCAACCGGTTCGCCGTTCATGCCTCCCGGCCCCGTGACTTCCCGGCCGCCTCTCCTCGGCGCGGCCTTCCCGCCCGGCTTCCCTTCCTGATTCAACCCGCCTGACCCCCTGCATGCCCTTCTTCCGTCCGCAGCTCTTGACCGTTGACTGAAAAGCCTTCCGGCCTCCGGAGCGACCCTGCGGGCTTTTCGGGGATCCCGCGGGCCGGCCTCCCTGCCGCGCGGCGGCCTGAGGCTGCTTTTCAAAGCCGTAGCTTCCAATGCGATGCCCTTGTTAAAGTCTATTTATTTTATTCTTATACTATATATCGTGTATATTGCATACAGCACCGTCCGCCAAGCGTATACCTGTTGATAATGAAGCGGCCCGGCATTATAATGGTGAGGCCAAACCGTCGGCTCACCCCTGTTCAGTCAGCCTTCCGATGCCGATCGCCACGCCCCGCAGGCCTTGCCGTCCTCCGGGACGAGGCCTCCAGACTCCCTTTGCAAGTGATTTATGGCCGCCCGTTACAGAATATGCGTTATGACCGAGGGCCGGGGCCCCTTGAAGATCAGGGGGTTCACGCTGCCGGCGTGGGCGCCGGCGGCCGGCGCGGCTTGCGTCGCCGTGCTGGCCGCCGCGCTCTCGATCTACGCGTTCCACGCCAACCGCACCATATCCGGCTTCGCGGACAGGACTTACGAGCTGGAGGTCCTCCAGACTGAAAACGCCGCCAAAGACATGCAGGTCGCCGCCTTAACGGATCGGCTGAGCGCCCTGGAGGGCCAGGTGGCCGATCTTTCCGGCCGCGACCAGGATCTCACCCTTCTGACGCGAGACTTCAACCGCCAGCTGGGACTCCCCGAGGAGGGTCAGCTGGCCGATGTCTGGCCTGAACTGGTGAACACCGTGGCCTGGACCTGGGGCGGCCAGACCAACCAGGGCGGCGTGGACCGCAAGTCAGGGCCGCCAGCCCTTCCCTCAGCCAGCTCCCCCGAGGCGCTCCGCGGCCTTCACCGGGACCTTGATCGCCTGGAAGAAGGGGCGGCGGCGACCGGCTTCGCGCTCAGCGAGCTCCATTCAGCCCTCATGGGCTCCCAAAGCCTTCTGGCTGTCACCCCTTACGCCACGCCGGTACCCGAGGGCAAGGTCTCCTCCCTGTTCGGGTACCGCTCCAACCCCTTCGGCAGGTCCCTGGACTTCCACGCGGGCCTGGACATCGCGGCCCCCGTCGGCACCCCCGTCTACGCCCCCGCCGACGGCACCGTGCTCTCCTCAGACTGGTCCAAGAGCGGCTACGGCCTCATGGTAACCATGGATCACGGCTACGGCCTCTCCACCCGCTACGCCCACCTTTCCGAGAGCCTGGTCTCCCCTGGCGACAGGGTCTCCCGCGGCGACCTTATCGCCAAGGTAGGCTCGACGGGCCGGTCCACAGGCCCGCACCTGCACTACGAGACTCTCCTGGGCGAGATCCAGGTGGACCCTTTGACCTTCCTGCAGGCCAAGCTCGAGTACCAGACCGCCTACCTGGAGGAGAAAAGGGAGGCCCGGGAGGCCAAGGAGGCCCAGGAACTCCAAGAAGCCCAGGCCGCCCTTGAAAGCCCTCCCTCGGCCGGGGAAGCCTCGCCTCCAGGCCGCTCCGAATCCGCAGGGGAGTCGGCCGCAGCGCCGGCCTCGGTCGGCAAGGCGGAAACGGCCCGGAAGATCCGGCCTGCCCGCAAGGCCGGCAAGCCCAGGCCGGCGAAAAAGGCGAGGGGAGTGCGCGGAAAGCGCACCCGCAGGGGCTGATGCCCGCCCTGCCCCCGGTCGCGGGCGGGGAAAGCCGTCAGCCGGGCTTTCCCGCCGCAGGCCCGGCTTGCCTTCAGCTTGCTCCCCGCCGGCCTCGGGCGCGGGCCGTCATGGGCAGGGCCTTACCCGGCGGGCCTGCCTTCCGGAAAAGAAGGCGTTACGGAACGCTTCCGCGGGAGCCTGACCGCTTGTCAGGCCTTTGGCGCTTTTCGGTCAGTCAGGAGACTTCCAGGACGGTTTCAGGGTTTTCCGGAGCCTTCCGGAGTATTTTTTTGGGTTTTCTGAGCCCTTTCGGAGCCTTCCAGGGCGATTCCGGGCCTTTCCGAAGCTTTCCGGCCGGCCCCAAGCCCTCTTAGCCGCTTTTCCGGGAGCCTGGCCCAGAGCCTGAACCTAACCGCCCTCTGGCCGCGCCTTGCCGGTTCAGCTGACCTTCCGGCCCTCTCGGGCGCCTCCGGCGAGCCCCTCCAACCCGAGGGCCCTCCCAAGTTTCCTCCCTCGCGGGCCGTTTGGGCCCGCAAGGGCGATTCCCGCCAGGAGGCCTCCCCGGCCTCAGGGCCTTAGCCCTCCCCCAGGAATGCCCCTTGCGGGGCATCTCGGGCGGGGGGCCTTGCCGGCCCCCCGGCAGCCTCCCAAAGGCTTCCGGAGGCCCGGAACCAGCCAAGCCCGCAGGGGCCTTCCCTGCGGCCCCGCCTCCTCCGGGGGAGAAGCTCTCCCGGATCTTTTTTTGCCCGGAGGCGGGCGCAAGAGAGCCAGGACAGCATGCCGAACGTTCTGAAGGCCATATTCGGGAGCGCCAACGACAGGGAGATATCCCGGCTGGCGGCCAAGGTGGACAGGGTAAACGAGCTGGAGGAAGGCGTCAGGCGCCTTCCCGACGAGGAGTTCCCGCGCCGGACCGCCCTGTTCAGGGAGCGGGTGGAGAAGGGCGAGAGCCTGGACAGCGTGCTTTTCGAGGCCTTTGCCCTGTGCCGGGAGGCCGCGGCGAGGGTCCTGGGCCAGCGCCACTTCGACGTCCAGCTGATGGGCGGCCTGGTGCTCCACGACGGCAAGATAGCGGAGATGAAGACCGGCGAGGGCAAGACCCTGGCCGCCACCCTCCCTGTCTACCTCAACTCGCTCTCCGGCAAGGGGGTGCACGTCGTGACCGTGAACGACTACCTGGCCTCCCGCGACGCCGAGTGGATGGGCCAGGTCTACGGCTTTTTGGGATGCTCGGCCGGGGTCATAGTCCACTCCCTCAACGACGACGAGCGCCGGGAGGCCTACGCCCGCGACGTCACCTACGGGACCAACCATGAGCTGGGCTTCGACTACCTTCGCGACAACATGAAGTTCACGGCCGACCAGTTCGTGCAAAGGGGCTTCAATTACGCCATAGTCGACGAGGTCGACTCCATCCTGATCGACGAGGCGCGCACCCCCCTCATCATCTCCGGGCGGGCCAAGGAGACCACCAAGCTCTACGTCGAGGTCAACGCCGTAATCCCCCGGCTCGCCAAGGAGCTCGACTACACCGTGGACGAGAAGTCCAGGACCAGCATCCTTACCGAGCGGGGGGTCGGCAAGGTGGAGAAGATGCTCGGCGTCGGGAACCTCTACGATTCCGAGAACATCGACGTGCTTCACCACGTCAACCAGGCCCTCAAGGCCCATACCCTGTTCCGCCGCGACTCCGAATACATGGTGGAGAACGGGAAGGTCGTCATCGTGGACGAGTTCACCGGGCGGCCCATGGAGGGCAGGCGCTTCTCGGACGGGCTCCATCAGGCCCTCGAGGCCAAGGAGGGGGTGAGGATCGAGAACGAGAACCAGACCCTGGCCTCCATCACGTATCAGAACTACTTCCGCATGTACGACAAGCTGGCCGGCATGACCGGCACCGCGGACACCGAGGCGGCGGAGTTCTCGAAGATTTACAACCTGGACGTGGTGGTTCTCCCCACCCACCGGAGGATGATCCGCGCCGACCACCCCGACGTCATCTACCGGACCCAGACCGAGAAGTACCGGGCCGTGGTGGAGCACATAGCCGAGCTCCACGACAAGGGGCAGCCGGTCCTGGTGGGCACCATCTCCATCAACAACTCCGAGAAGGTCTCCCGGATGCTTTCGATGGAGGGCGTGCCCCACCAGGTCCTCAACGCCAAGCACCACGAGCGCGAGGCGCAGATAGTGGCCAAGGCCGGCCAGCCGGGGGCCGTCACCATATCCACCAACATGGCCGGCCGCGGGACCGACATCGTGTTGGGCCCCGGCGTGCCTGAGAACGGCGGGCTCTTCATCCTGGGGACGGAGCGCCACGAGTCGCGCCGCATCGACAACCAGCTCAGGGGCCGCAGCGGCAGGCAGGGGGATCCGGGGGAGTCGATGTTCTACCTGTCCCTGGAGGATGACCTCATGCGCATCTTCGGGGGCGGGCGGCTGACCGGCATCATGAAGACCCTGGGCATGACCGAGGGGGTGCCCATCTCGGCCCCCATAATCTCCCGGAGCATCGAGAACGCGCAAAAGCACGTGGAGAGCAGGAACTTCGACATCAGAAAGCACCTGCTCGAGTACGACGACGTGATGAACCGCCAGCGCGTGATAATTTACAGCAAGCGCCGCAAGCTCCTCTTCGGGGAGGACTACGTCGAGGATCTCCTCAACCTCATCGACGAGGAGAGCCAGGCTTTCGTGATGCGCCACATGGACGGGACGGGGGATGACGGCCCCAACTGGGCTGCCCTCGAGCTTGAGTGCCGCAAGCTCTTCGGCTTCGCCCCTGACCGCGACGAGCTGGAGAGCCTCGAGGGCGAGTCCAGGTTCGACTACTTCTACGAGAACGGCGAGAAGGCCCTGAAGGCCCACCTGGAGACCCTCCCTGAGGAGTTCCGCGCCGAGGCGGTCCGCACCTACATGCTCCGTTGCGTGGACAGCCAGTGGGAGGACCACCTGCTCTCCATGGATTACCTGAAGTCCGGCGTGAGCCTTCGCGGCTATGCCCAGAAGGATCCCCTGCGCGAGTACCAGCGCGAGGGTTTCGACATGTTCACCGAGCTTCTGGACCGCATCCGCTCGGAGACGCTGGAGGTCATCTTCTCGCTGCGGCCCCGCACGGAGGAGCCCAGGCCGATCAGGCTGCGGCGCCTGCCCTTTTTTATGACCTTCAGCGGGGGAAGCGAGGGCGGAGACGGGAGCTTCGGACCGGCGGGTGGCGACGTCAAGGTCAAGAAGGTGGGGCGCAACGAGCCCTGCCCCTGCGGCTCCGGCAAAAAATACAAGCACTGCCACGGCAGGGACTCCTGACGGGTACCCGGGCCCTCTCCGGGAGGCAGAGCCATGCCGCCCGCCTGAGGCGGCCGGCCGTCCAGGGCCGAGGATGACTGGCGCGGAGCCGGCTTTTCCCTGGCTGCCTGGAAGCGCCGCCCCGCCGTCTGCCTTTCGCTTCCCGGCGGCCCCGCTGCCTGCGGCCGATTCTCCGTCCCCCCGTCCCCCCGTCGGCGCATGTTGGGCCTGCGGCCCTGCGCCGCCGCCAATCGGTACATGTCGGGCCTGCGGCCCTGCGCAGTCGCCTCGGCTTCCGGCCCCCCCTTAAGCCTCCTCCTGAGCCGCCTGCCGTTCCGCGGCTTCCGGCCCTCCCTCCAGCCTCCGCCTGAGCCGCCTGCCTTTCCGCGGCTTCCGGCCCTCCCTCCAGCCTCCGCCTGAGCCGCCTGCCTTTCCGCGGCTTCCGGCCCCCCCTTAAGCCTCATCCTGAGCCGCCTGCCTTTCCGCGGCTTAC